>CADBTR010000025.1 GCA_902797675.1 uncultured Lachnospiraceae bacterium | reverse complement strand
GTGTCCACACCGCCTCATTCGGTTTCATTGTGTATGCACAATCATTCTGCGTAAATGTACCGGCAATTAAATTTACGATGTACTAGCTATAATAATGCTGCTTCACAGTAATATTTAGATGTCCAATATTACCCGAAAGATACTTCCTTCTCCCGGCTCACTTGATACTTCCACCCTGCCGTTATGATATTTTGCGATCTGCTGTACCAGAGAAAGTCCAAGTCCCATTCCCTTTGTGCTGCGGGAAAGATCTCCTCTGTAAAACCGTTCAAATATATGGGGCAGCTGATCTTTTGAAATTCCGATCCCGTTATCCTCCACTTCCAAAATCACTCCATCTGCTTCGCGCTGTAACGTCACCCTGACGATACCGTTTTCTTTTCCGTAAGTGATGGCATTCCGGATCAGATTATTTACCATCAGAACAAATAATTCCCGATTGACCTCTCCGGTAACTTCCTCCAGGGAATCTTCGATAACGATATGTTTCTCCGCGATCAGCCGGAAATCCTCCAGGGAAAACTGCAGGAGTTCTGTCAGATTTTCTTTATTCTTTTCATATTTTTCCGTCTGCTGCTGTATTCTGGTATAGATCAATAACGTTTCGATCAGGGAGGACATTTTATATCCCTGTTTTTCCACGGCGGCAACCACGTCTGCCAGTTCGTCCGCCTCTTTCATATGATCGAATCCATATTCGCATTGCGCGAGAATAACAGCCACCGGCGTCCGCAATTCATGAGCCGCATTGGAGGCAAATTGTTTATCCGCCTCAAAATTAACCTCCAGCCGTTCAAACATTTCATTCATAATTCCCGCAAGCTGTCCCAGTTCATCCTGTTTATTACCAACCTCGATCCGCTTTGTCAGATCCCCGCTGTTTTTTATCATTTCAGCGGTAGCGCTGATTTTCTTAATCGGCCGCAAAAATCTTCCGGTAAGAATATATCCTCCGCAAAATGCGATTCCGATCAAAAAGACAAAAGAAAAAAGAATTTCCCAATGTTCCTTTAAAATCTCCGGCACCGTTTTCTCCACCTTTGTGATGCCGCGCACATAATAATCATCTCCGTGGCGGATATGCACCCACTGATCCAGACAATAATATTTTTCATCGGACAATGTGATCACGCGCACTTTTTCAGAATCGTCATATGCATAATCGTCCAGTTCCTCGTAGAGAAAGAATCCTGCTTCATGGCTTCCGTCTTCCTGATAGATTGCCAATTGAACATCATCCTCATAAAAATCCGAATTATCAAATTGCTCCCCTGTTAAATCTTCTTTTAAGTCTTCCTGTTCTTCCTGTAATTCCTCTTTTTGTTCTTCCCTCAGTCCATTCTTCGGTCCTTCCATGATTCTCCTGTCATTTTCCACATCTGCCGTCATAGCCTCCACATGTTCCTTTAATTTTTCCTGCAAAGACTTTTTCTCCATAGTCTGATAACTCACAAGGAAAACGGCTCCGGACAGAATAGTGATCAGAATCAAAAAAAAGGTAAACCATAAAGTAATCTTAATTTTCAAAGAATGTTTTTTCATGCATCTTCCCTCATCACATAACCGATTCCACGAACGGTATGGATCAATTTCTTTCCTCCCGTCCCGTCTATTTTTTTCCGGATATAATTCATGTAGACATCCACGATCTTATCTCCGCCCTCATAATCATATCCCCATACATGACTTAAAATTTTATCGCGGCTTAAGATCTTCGTCTTATTGATCATCAGATATTCCAGCAATTGATATTCTTTTGCCGTCAATGTGATCTCGCAATTCCCCCGCATAACAATATGACTTGCGGTATTGACGGTAAGATCGTCCAATGTCAATTCCTCCAGACTGCTGCCTGCCGCCGTTCTTGTTATTGCATAGAGCCTTGCGGTCAGTTCATCAAAAGAAAAAGGCTTGACCAGATAATCATTGGCTCCGATATTTAATCCCTTTACCTTATCCGCAATGGTATCCTTTGCCGTAAGAAAGATAACCGGCGTCTTTTTCTTCCGGTCACGCAGTTTTTTTACAACTTCCAGACCGTCTATCCGGGGCATCATAATATCAAGCACCGCCGCGTCATAATCTCCATATTCCAAACGATCCAGCGCATCCTCGCCATTATTGCAGGAATCCACAAAAAATCCCTGTGATGTTAATTTTTTTACAATGATCTCATTGAGATCCTTATCGTCCTCCGCGATCAATAACTTCATAACAACCTCCGCATTTTTTTACCGTCAGGCTTACATTAACAGATTAATTATAATTGTTTTATCACAGGATTCTGTTTCTGTCAATCCAAAACCGCCTTTATGATTGCTGTCGAAAAACTGCCGCCATGCTTGCAAATAACGGCAATTTATGGTATGATGATGCGTGGATTTATGTTTTAATCAGAAAGGGATAAAAAAATGAATTTAAAAGGCAGACATTTTTTAACATTAAAAGATTATTCACCGGAAGAGATCCAGTATCTTGTGGATTTCTCCGCTTATTTAAAAGAAAAAAAGAAAAAAGGCGAACCTGTTGATGAATTTCGCGGAAAGAATGTGGCTCTGATCTTTGAAAAGACCAGCACGAGAACACGCTGTTCCTTTGAGGTGGCAGCCCACGATCTCGGCATGGGCAGCACCTATCTGGATCCGTCCGGTTCCCAGATCGGCAAAAAAGAGAGTATCGCAGATACAGCAAGAGTTTTGGGAAGAATGTATGAAGGCATCGAATACCGCGGATACGGTCAGGAAATCGTGGAGGAACTGGCAAAGTATGCCGGTGTGCCTGTATGGAACGGCTTGACAAACGAAGATCATCCGACCCAGATGATCGCCGATCTTCTGACGATTCAGGAACATAAAGGAAACTTTAAGGGCTTAAAACTTGTATACATGGGAGACGCCCGCTATAATATGGGCAACGCGCTGATGATCGCCTGCTCCAAGATGGGAATTGATTTTGTTGCCTGCGCGCCAAAATCTTATTTTCCAAACGCCGCTCTCGTAGAAGAATGCAAACAATATGCAAAAGAGTCCGGCGCTTCCATCACTCTGACAGATGACGTAAAAGAAGGCACGAAAGATGCGGATGTGATCTACACCGATGTCTGGGTATCCATGGGCGAGCCTGATGAAGTATGGGAAAAACGCATTAAGGATCTTCTCCCTTATCAGGTCAATGCAAACGCCATGCGGAATGCAAAAAAGGACGCGATCTTTATGCACTGCCTGCCGGCTTTCCATGATCTGAAAACAACCATCGGTGAAAAGATTTCTTTAAAATTCGGAATCAAAGAAATGGAAGTTACCGACGAGGTTTTTGAATCTTCGCAATCTGTTGTCTTTGATGAAGCGGAAAACCGGATGCACTCCATCAAAGCTGTGATGGCGTCTACATTGGGCATGGAAATGAAATAGAAAGAAGGGACTGTACATGGCAAAAAACAGTTTGCGGCGCAGCAATTGGAGACAGCGTGGCATGATGATCGATACGATGAACATTGTGATCTGCATCGCAGTCATCGTCGCCGGAATATTTCTTTTGATCAACCATAAGAAGTATATGCTGATGTTCCCTGTTATTTTCTTTCTTTCCGCAATTATGAATGCCTGTCTCGGAATAAAAAAATATAAAATGGACGAATACAGCGCCTGTATTATTTCTTTTATTGCCGCGGCAGCTTTGTCGGGACTCAGTATTTTTTCTCTGATCGTAGTATTGTAACACAGATAGGATCTTTCTTATGAAAACGGAGATTTTAGAATTATTAAAAAAACAAAAAGACTTTATTTCCGGGCAGCAGCTTTGCGAGCACTTCGGCGTTTCCCGCACTGCTGTATGGAAGGTGATCAACCGGTTAAAAGAAGAAGGGTATGTGATCGAATCGGTAAACCGGAAAGGATACCGGATCGTCTCCTGTCCCGATCTTTTGTCGGAAGATGAATTACTCTCTGCCCTTTCCCGCCGTCAGGTCACTTCCCTGCAAAAGCTGATCTGCCTTTCCGAGACGGATTCCACCAATACTGACGCAAAGAAAGAAGCATTAAACGGCGCGCCGGATCATACCCTGGTCGTTGCGGATTTACAGCGGCAGGGAAAAGGACGACGGGGAAGAAGTTTTGACTCTCCTGCTGGCGTCGGCATTTTTATGACGCTGCTGTTGCGTCCGACGGTTGCACCCAATAAAGCTTCTATGCTGACTCTCCTTGCAGGCATGGCGGTCAGAAGCGCCATTGCGGAATTAACAGGGGAAGACGTCCGGATCAAATGGCCAAACGATATTGTATTGAATCAAAAAAAGATATGCGGAATCCTGACTGAGATGAGTTCCGAGATGACCTGTATCAATTATGTGGTGATCGGGATCGGGATCAATGTAAACAATTCCTCCTTTCCCGGGGAATTGCAAAACATCGCCTCCTCTCTCTTTCTGGAAACGGGAAAGACCTTCCGCCGCAGCGAGCTGATCGTCGGCGTCCTGCATTTCTTCGATTCCTACTATGAACAATTTTGTAAAACCAGCGATCTTTCGCTATTAAAAGAAGAATATAATAAATATATGATCAACAAAAACCGTCCCGTCGTGGTTGTCCGCGAAAATGAATCCTATGAAGCGACAGCGATCGGAATTGACGATGACGGAGAACTTTTGATCGACACCGGCAAAGAGCGCAAAAAAGTTCTCTCCGGCGAAGTATCTGTGAGAGGAGTATATGGATATGTATGACAGTGAAACAGTAACCTTATGTGCTTCCAGCGGTTATGAAAAAAAATATTATTTTAACGAGAATTTTTCCAATCTTCCGGATTCCGTAAAAGATGAATTAAAAGCCATGTGTGTCTTATTTACCGAAGAGGTCAGCTGCATACTGACCCTGGATTTTGACGAAAAAGGAAATCTTTTGCTGAATGTTCACACTGATGAAAACGATCTGATGTTTGATGAGATCAGCTGCGGTCTGAAGATCAAGGAAATCCAGCAAAAAAAGCGGGATTTACTGGAAGCCCTGGAAATGTATTATAAAGTATTTGCTCTCGGACAAACGGTACCGGAGGAATCCGGCGTATGAGAACATTTTCTATCGGAAACGTCAGGATACCGGGAATTACAGCTTTGGGACCCATGGCAGGAATTACCGATACCGTTTACCGCAGACTTTGTAAGGAACAGGGTTGCGCTCTGCTCTACAGCGAGATGGTCAGCGCAAAGGCGATCTTATATAAAAATAAGAATACCGCTCCTTTGCTTGAATCAGATTCCTGCGAACATCCCCTGGCATTGCAATTATTCGGAAACGATCCGGAGATCATGGCGGAAATTGCCTTTCAATTAGAGGAAGATCCCTATGATCTGATTGATATTAATATGGGCTGTCCCGTTCCCAAAGTTGTAAATAACGGGGAGGGTTCCGCCCTGATGAAAGATCCCAAACTTGCAGGCAGGATTATTTCGGCTATGGCGAAGCGCTGTAAAAAACCGATCACCGTAAAATTCCGGAAAGGCTTCGATGACGCTCATATCAACACGGTGGAATTTGCGAAAATGGCAGAGGCAAGCGGCGCCGCCGCTATCGCCCTTCACGCCCGCACCAGAGAACAATATTATTCCGGCACTGCCGACTGGTCTGTCATCCGCGAAGTAAAACAGGCCGTAAAGATTCCCGTCATCGGAAACGGCGATATCACGGATCCCGTCAGCGCAAAAAAAATGCTGGACGACACAGGTTGCGACGGCATCATGATCGCCCGCAGCGCAAGGGGAAACCCATGGATCTTCCGCTCCATTAATCATTATCTGGAAACCGGTGAGATTTCCTCTCCCCCGTCTCTTAATGAAATTCGGGAAATGATCTTACACCACGCAAAAATGCTGATCGCCTTCAAAGGAGAATATACTGCCATGCGGGAGATGCGGACGCATATCTGTTTTTATGTGGCGGGACAGCGGCACGCCAACGAAATCCGTCGCCGGATCAATACCATCGAGCACTTTGAGGAACTGGAAGAATTATTTACGAAAGGAGTATTCAATGGCCAGTAGCAATCAATTGATGAAATGGGGCATCCTGCTCAGCGTTGCCCATATTTATCTGAATCTCATGGATCTTGTAACCCTTGAAATGCTTCCCGCTTTTATCGGATATTTTCTCATTATGCGCGGAATGTACGGACTCTCTGACGACATAAATGAAGAATATATGCACCCGTTAAAAGGCGAGAGCACAAAATTATTTATTTTCTCCATCGTCTACTGGGTCGCTATTTTATTATTCGGCGCTTCCAGTGCCCTGGGAAAAATGTTTTTGATCCTTTTCTATTTATTTGATGTAAAGTTTTTTGGAAATCTGTTGAATAAATTGGTGAAATATCAAAAAGAAAAAATGCGTCTCGCCGATGCCGACAGGCTTCGCAAAAACCGCATGAGTTTTATCAAAGCCTATCTGGCGTTGATTGTATTTCTTCTCATCACTCTGATTCCAAATGCATTAAATACGTTAGGTATCGGCTCTGCGGGAACAATCCGTTTTCTCAATAATACCTTACAGTATATTTTTATTTCGCTGATGCTTTTATTAAAACTCTGGTTATCCATGATCATTCAAAAATTCGAGGTATAACCTTTTCTTGTAACTATTCAGCAGCATGAATGTTCAACGACCATCGAATACTTGTATTCGTAAGGTCTTGGACATTCATGCCGGACTGGTGGCGAAGCCACCATTTCATTGAAGATAGGCTTTGTGCATTTTTTGCAATATTTTCTTTTCGGCTCTGCAGACCTGTACCTGTGAGGTTCCCATAATCTTTGCCACCTGCACCTGTGTCATTTCCCGAAAATAACGCAGTTCGATCATTTTTCGTTCTTCTTCCGACAGTTCTTCCAGCATCTGTTCCAATACCATATGATTCAATAATTTCTCCTGCGGATCTTTTTTCTCCGGCAACCGTTCCGCCAATGTAACCTCACTTCCGTCATTTTGCCAGACACACTTATCAATTGACTCCACTTCCCCGCTTGCCATTGTTGCAAGGACAATATCTTCCTCTGACAATTCCGTGGCCGCCGCGATTTCCTCCACCGTTGCCTCTCTTCCGTACTGGTGCGCCAATTGTTCGGAAGCCTTTTTGATCTTCCAGCCGTTCTCTTTTAATGTGCGTGATACCTTTACCATTCCGTCATCTCTTAAAAAGCGTTTCAATTCTCCCGTGATCAGACTGACTGCATAAGTGGAAAATTGCACCTCGTAACTAAAATCGAATTTGTCGATGGCTTTTAATATTCCGATACAGCCGATTTGAAACAGATCTTCCATTTCACAGCCCCGTCCTTTAAAACGCTTTACGATACTCCAGATCAGTCCGGTATTCTCCTGCACGATCCGGTCTCTTGCATTTTTATCCCCCTCGTGAGCCTTTTTGATCAGCCCGATGGTGTCCATACCCTTACCTTTCTATGATTGTTTTTTTCATGATTACGCACGTGCCCTCATCCGGCTTTGATTCTACCTTAAGCTCGTCCATAAAAGCCTCCATAAACATAAATCCCATACCTGCCCGTTCTTCCTCCGGCTTTGTGGTAAATAATGGTTCCATTGCTTTTTTTACATCCGCTATTCCCACCCCGTAATCTTTCACCGTCAGAATAATCGTCCGATCTACGATTTCTCCCTCTAAAATTACAGTACCCGTATGATTTTCATAACCGTGTACAATGGCATTTGTGACAGCCTCCGATACCGCTGTCTTGATATCCGATAATTCTTCCATAATCGGATTTAACTGTGTTGCGAAAGCAGCCGCAGTCACCCGCGCAAAGCGCTCATTTTCTGACCGGCTGTCAAATTCCAGATGCATATGATTCTTATACATTTTTTTCTCCTATTCCTGAACCTTGATAATTTTATGTAATCCCGATATTTGAAAAATCCTGCTGATATTGGGATTCATATTTCTCACCCTGACGCTGCCCCCGATACTTTCCATGATTTTCTGTCTTCCAATGATCGTCCCGATTCCGGAACTGTCCATAAAATTTGTATCGGTAAAATCAAAGATCACATTTTTAATTTTCCCTTTTATCAATTCCCGATCGACAAGAGTGCGGAGTTCAACAGCATTGTGATGATCCAGTTCCCCGCCTGCGCGGATGATCATCGTATCGTCTTCCACCACGATCCCGATTTCTTCCGTTCCAACTTCCTGACTCATAACATTTCCTTCCTTCTTAAAATTGTTGTCTGATAAAAAAAACAGAAACCACAAAACAGAATGTCTGTTTTGTAATTTCTGATTCCTTCGTGTCTTTACACCGGTTTCCGGTTAATTCATTTTTCCTTCTGCCCATCCCGCATAATCGCTGTCCGGTGCCAACTGGATCACCTTGGCAAAATATGCATTCGACTGTTCCGACGGATTTTGTCCGTTCATCTCATAATAACATTTTCCGATGTTATAGAGACAACTTACATCCTGCGGATTCATCTTTTCTCCTAACAGTAATTCATTCAATGCTTCCTGATACTGACTGCTGTTTAACAACTGACTTCCCTTGTTGATGTGATCTTTCGCCGCATCAGGATAAGTCAAAGTAGTAAGCGTTGTATATACTGCCGTAAATTGCTCCGACATGCCCTCCGGTATGGCAAGTGCCGCCAGTTTGTCCGCGCAGCCGTTTTTATCGTTATTAATATAGGATCCCACCGCATCCAGCAAAGCGTTATACGCCTCCGAATGATCGGTCTTCGCCTGTTCGACCACCAATTGATTCTGCAGATCCGTATTCTGCGCGGTAAGAGAATCCACCTGTGTCTGCAAATCGCTGATGGTAATATTTGACTTGGAAACGCTTTCCATATAGGTTTTCACTTTTGCCGATTCCTCTGATCTTACATCTTTTACCCTGGACGGCGTAACCACAAAAAATACAAGTGCCGCGCCGATACAGATGCCGATCAATACATAGAGAAATGTAAAAAAACCATAGTTGATCTCTTTGTAAGTAGATCTTGGAATGATCACATCATTTCCGCTCAGCTGTTTTCGCTCTTCCTGCCGCTTCTCCCGCATCTGTTCTTTCTTTAATTCACGTTCTGTCGCTCCGGTAAGATCCGCAATCTCTGAAAGATATTTGATGGTAAGCGTATTATATTTATCGATGGCGAGCGACTTATTCAGCACACGCTTTGCCTTGTCATATTCCTCTTTTTTTATGTACAGAAGCGCCAGCAATTGATGTGCTTTCACCAATTTATCATTCATGTTGAGGACTTTCTTCAACTGAATGATCGCCATATCGTCTTTTCCCTCGCGGGCATATTTTAATGCCACATTATATTTTCCCAAAGACTGATTCATGACCTGGAGACGATTCTGATTGATCTTCACGTCATTGATAAAATCGTCGGCGAGGGTCTTTTCACTGCCCTCAAAATTCTTACTTAAAATCCACTCCTGAAGAGCGTTGGCAACTTCTCCCATTTCATAATACACAAGCCCCAGCAGATTTCTGGCCTGCGTATTATATTTGTAAAGTCCGACACTTCGGCGCAAAATCTCGGCAGCTCCCGACAAATCTCTCACCATTGCTTTCTGCAGTCCCATATTATAATAGGTATTGGACATGAGAACGATTTTTTTATAGGCGCCTACCTGTATCCCGCATCCCGGGCAATAATCATTCGAGGAGAGTTCGCTGTCACAATTATAGCATCTCATCTGTGTTCTCCCCTGCAGTTCCTGCCTCCCGGATCATCTCGACAAAAATATCCGCAAGATCCGATGTATTGTTATTATTTATTGCATCTTCCACTTCATCCACTTCAAGACTCGGCTGGAATTTTTTAATTTCTTCCTCAAAATTGATCATGATCTGTTCCTTTCCGCATTTCTGACGGCTATATATTCCTTTAATTCTCCGATCAGATAAAGAGAACCGGCGCAATACAATGCAGTATCCTCCGTTCTCTCAAGAATCGCATCTTCAAAAGCTGCCGATGCTTTTTCAAATATTCTGACTTCGCAATCTGTATATTTTCTAAAAATTTCTCCGATTTTGTTTCCCGAAACCGCACGATGATTGTCTATGGTGCAAATCCATATCTTTGACCATAACCGGTCTTTCACCAGCAGTTGTATCATATGCTCATAATCTTTTTCCGTGACAACGCTGAACAGAAGATATCTCTCCTTGCAGGAAGCGTCCGTCTTTACTGCTCTGACAAATTCCGAAATTCCCGATAAATTATGAGCTCCGTCCAGATAAATTCCCGGTGCGACTTCCTCCATTCTCCCCTCCCAGACAGTCTTTGCGCAAAACTGTTCCGGATGAACGATCTTTTTTAGGGCTTCCTCTTTCTGACTTAATACATGAAAGGCAAGAAGCGCCAGCGAACAATTCACTGCCTGATAAGGTGCCGAATACGGTACTGTCACATCACAAACATTATAATACCTATTCTCAAGAGAAAAATCAACCCGTTTTGAGGAAATTTTCCCAAAATTTACATCTTCCTCTTTTAATTCCAAAAGCGGCGCATGTTTTTCTTCTGCTTTTGTCCGGATCACCGCCGCAGCTTCATCGCTGCTATGATAAAAGACTGCCGGAACATGTTCTTTGATGATTCCCGCTTTCTCCCCTGCGATCTCGGTCAGGGGTTCCCCTAAGATCTCTGTATGGTCGTAACTGATGGAGGTAATAACGCAAACTTCCGGTTTTGCAATGACATTTGTGGCGTCAAGCCTTCCCCCGAGTCCGGTTTCAAAAATAGCATACTCTGCGCCGGCAGCTGCAAAATAATCCGCCGCCATCAAAAATAAGAATTCAAAAAAGGAAGGATGCTCTCGCCCCGCCGCCATCATCTTCTCTGTCAAATGTTTTATTTTCCCGAATTCAGATACAAAGTCTTCGGAAGAAATCAGGGTGTCGCCGATCCGGATCCGCTCCTCCATTTTCACAAGATGAGGCGATGTAAAAACACCGGTTTTTATTCCCGAAGATGTAAGCATGGTTCCCAAAAATGCGCAGACAGAGCCTTTTCCGTTTGTTCCCGCCACATGGATCGTCTTGATCCGGTTCTCGGGATGTTCCAATTCGTCAAGATATTGTCTTAAATTGTCCAATGTTGTCTTCTTTGAAAATCTCGGTATTCCCAAAAGATATTCCGTTACTTCCTGCTCTGTCATATCTGTTTCCCTCTTATGGTGCAATCGAGTAGGGAAGATTTCATCTGCCCTACTCGATACGGCTGCGCCGCATATATAAAACATTCTGGTAATTATTCAGAACCCCAGACTCGAATTCCTGCGGAATTCTCGTTATCCGATCTGACTGAAATGTGCCAGTCGTTCTTCCACCTGCTTCATCATCTGCGCATATTTTTGCTGTTTTTCTTTTTCTTCCTGAATCTTCTTTTCCGGAGCTTTATTGACAAAATTCGGATTACTGAGCATTCCGTCTACCCTTGCCAGCTCTTTTGTGAGACGTTCCTTCTCCTTTGTGAGACGCTCCTTCTCTTTTTCAATATCCACCAATTCCGCAAACGGCATATAGATCGCAGCCTTCGGAATCAGGACGGAAACCGCATCTTCGCCGATTCCCTCTTTATCCTCACGAATCAGAACTTCACTGGCATATCCCAATGTGGCAAAAAATACTTTTCCATCCGTAAAAATCTTGCGGATCTCCGGATCTTCGGAAACTACATATACCTTTGCCTTTTTGCTTGGCGCTACATTCATTTCCGCTCTTATATTTCTGATATTGCGAACCGCTTCTTTAATAGTCTCGACCGCCTTTTCCTGTTCCGTAAAAATAAGTTTCTCATCGAAAACCGGCCAGTCGGATATCATGATCGAAGGCTCCTGATCCTGCAGATTTGTATAAATCTCCTCTGTCACAAACGGCATATACGGATGCAATAATTTTAAGGATGTGATCAATACTTTCTGCAATGTATACAGCGCGGCTTCCTTCGTCGTATCTTCCTCATTGTAAAGACGCGGTTTTACCATCTCGATATACCAGTCGCAGAATTCCTCCCAGATAAAGCTGTATAATTTATCTGCCGCAATTCCCAACTCATATTTCTCCATATTGTCAGTAACATCTTTTACAAGGGTGTTGACCTTCGATAAGATCCACTTATCCGCATCCGTAAGTTTTTCCTCCGGTACCTCGCCAATGGCTTCTTCCGGCAGATTCATCATGATAAACCGGGATGCATTCCATACTTTGTTGGCAAAATTTCTGCTTGCCTCTACACGTTCCCAATAGAAACGCATATCATTGCCCGGCGCATTTCCCGTGACAAGCGTGAATCTGAGGGCGTCGGCGCCGTATTTATCAATAACTTCCAGAGGATCAATTCCGTTTCCCAGAGACTTGCTCATCTTCCGTCCCTGAGAATCTCTGACTAATCCATGAATAAATACAGTCTTAAACGGTACCTCTCCCATATGCTCCAGACCGGAGAACATCATACGGATCACCCAGAAGAAAATAATATCATAGCCGGTTACAAGCACGCTGGTTGGATAGAAATATTCCAATTCTTTTGTTTTTTCCGGCCAGCCAAGGGTGGAAAACGGCCACAATGCCGAGGAAAACCAGGTATCCAGCGTATCCGGATCCTGACGCATAGGCTTTTTGCACTTCGGGCAAACCGGCGCTTTTTCTTTGGTGACCACCATCTCGCCGCAATCGTCGCAATAGAACGCCGGTATCTGATGACCCCACCAGAGCTGTCTGGAGATACACCAATCCTTGATTCCCTCCAGCCAATGGAAATATGTTTTATCAAAATGAGGCGGCACGAATTTCGTGTCTCCTTTTTTCACTGCTTCGATCGCCGGTTTTGCCAATTCTTTCATCTTCACGAACCATTGCTTGGACACTCTTGGCTCTACAGTCGTATGGCAGCGATAGCAGGTTCCCACGTTGTGGGCATGATCTTCGATCTTAACCAGAACGCCTTCCGCCTCCAGATCAGCTACGATGGCTTTTCTCGCTTCATAGCGATCCATTCCCGCATATTTCGGATAATCGTCAACGATCTTTGCATCTTCCGTCATAACATTGATCACAGGAAGATTATGGCGCAATCCCACCTCAAAGTCGTTCGGATCGTGTGCCGGCGTGATCTTTACAACGCCTGTTCCGAATTCCATATCCACATATTCATCGGCAATGATCGGGATCTGTCTGCCGACCAGCGGAAGGGTTACCGTCTTTCCCACATAATCCTTATATCTCTCATCATTCGGATTGACTGCAACCGCCGTATCGCCAAGCATGGTCTCCGGTCTTGTGGTCGCCATCTGAATATATCCGGAACCGTCTGACAGCGGATATCTCAAATGCCAGAAATGACCTGCCTGATCTTCATATTCCACCTCCGCATCGGAAATGGACGTCAGACATTTCGGACACCAGTTGATGATCCTCTCGCCTTTGTAGATCTGTCCCTTGCGGTAAAGATTGACGAATACCTCCTTAACCGCATTGGAACAGCCCTCATCCATGGTAAAGCGTTCTCTGTCCCAGTCTGCCGAGGAACCGATCTTCTTTAACTGTTTTACGATCCTTCCGCCGTACTCTTTCTTCCAATCCCAGGCGCGCTCTAAGAATTTTTCCCGTCCGATCTCCTCTTTGGTGATTCCATCTTTTCGCATTGCCTCTACGATCTTCGCCTCTGTGGCGATAGATGCATGATCCGTACCCGGAACCCAAAGTGCCGCATAACCCTGCATTCTCTTGAAACGGATCAAAATATCCTGCAGGGTATTGTCAAGGGCATGTCCCATGTGAAGCTGTCCCGTAATATTTGGCGGCGGCATTACGATGGTAAACGGTTTCTTATCTTCCTCTGCTTCTGCATGAAAATAGCCTTTTGCCTGCCAGCTTTCATACAGCCGGCTCTCGATTTCCGCCGGATTATAGTTTTTTTCCAATTCTTTCTTCATAACAAAATCAATTGTATCCTTTCCTGAGTTTTCAATGTCATATGCTGTTAGAAATTACTTCCGTTCCAGCCCCAGTTTTTAACTGCGTCATATTTTACATACACGTGATCCGGAGAAATTCCCAGAACCTCCTGATAGATCCCGCAAATCTTTCCCGTAAGCGCTGTAAATGCCGACGGGTTTTCCGATCCGTACACGCTCACCTCCACAAATGCAGTCGGCTGTGTATTATCTCCTCTGAAATATAATTTATATTCATCTTCAAATCCAACCATCAGCCAGCTCTCCGACTTTCCCGGAATTGCCGTGATCGCCTGTCCCAGTTTTGATTTGATCTGCGTCTCCTGATCCTTACTGATCTTCACATTCACCTTTGAATTAATAAATGGCATAGGAATTTCCTCCTCCGATAACAATAATTTTTGATCTGACTATATTTTGCCACACTATTTATCATACGCTTAAAGCCTTATAAATGCAAGCATTTTCTGTCTTTTCGCCTGCTTTTTTTCTTCTGCCGTTATTATTCACAGTCACTCCCCTCCTTCATATTTTTCATACATTCTTCCCAAACTTTTCACAGTTTAAACACAGTTTTCCCTTATACTGTGTTTTGTAAGGTATGACACCTTACTACAGTTTTTTATTTTTTCATAATAATGTTTCTTTTCGTAGGAAGCATTACTCCTCCCCATTTTTCGTAGCTCCGGACTTCTCCCCGGAGCTATTTTTTGTGGCGGGCATCTAATGCCAGCTTGTGCAAGCACATCTGGCACTGATGCCCTGTTGCTACAAAAAGACTCCCGATTGACGTCGGGAGTCTTTTTGCTTAACAGTGAAACCTTGTGTTTACTGAACTGTTTTTGTTGTGCTTTTTGTGCTGCTTGAGCTATCGGTGCTATAAGATGAATAACTGCTGCCTTGCATTTCACTCTTGATCTCGTCAATGACATCATCTACAGAATCTACATTGAACAATGTAGAAATTACTTCTTTGACTTCATCCTGATCCATCACGCTCTTCGGAGCAGAAACCTTGACATCGCCTTCCTTCACATTCATGGTGCAGGCAACTGTTACGGCAGTTCCTTCCATATCCATATCGAATGCATATTTGCAATCCCATACAAGAGCACCTTCCTCGCCGGAAAGATCTGTTGAGAATGTGAATTCATAATCTAATGCATCCTCTGCATCTTTCAGATCATCTTCGATATCTTCAAATTTTACTTCTTTCAATGCCTCTGCAATTTCTTCCTCGCCGTCTTTTACATTGATATCTTCACCGGCACCCATTGCCTCCAGCATATCATCTGTAACCACTGACATCAACTTAGAAGCGATATCATCTGCATCTTTATTTGCAACAGCCAGAACCTGTTCTACAACAGAAGAAAGATTCTTATTATTTACAGTGATCTCAAAGCCGTCCTTATCAGAATATGCATCTTCTGCTTTCTTTACAGCCTTCTCAACTTCGCTGATCATATAGGTGCAAAGTTCTTTTATCTTCTTCTCATCCGGTGCTGCTTTCTGAATATCTTCCAATGAGAAATCCATTCCCTGTGACTCATAGATGGCATCAAAGACTTCCTCTACAACACTCACCGGAATCTTTACATAATCTCCCTCCGGAAGAAGTTTCAAATATGTCTTAACCTGGTCTTCCACCTCAAACTTCTCAGCAACATCCTCAATCGTAGAAGCAAGACTTCCAAGATCTACATAGATATTATCATCTACATAAACGATCTCAGTCAGAGTACCGGAAAGCTTACCTGCCTTATATGTTACCTTCATGGACTGGGCATCCGTACCTTCAACTTTTCCTGAAACAGTGATGTTTGCCTTTATATTAGAGGCATCAATTCCCAATGTATCAAGAATTTCTTGTGCTTCTTCGGAATCCTCTACTGTCTCTTTCAGCTCATCAGACTTTACTGAAACATCAAAGCTTACCTCATACTCACCAGTCTTGATATCACAGGCTTTCTCAAATACATCTGCCATGGAATCAACAGATACCGATGATTCCGATTTTGATTTGGAATCAGAATCTGTCTTTTTGCTGCTTCCGCTTGCTTTTTCATCGCTTCCGCATCCTGCCAAAGTTGTTGCTGCCATAGCCACTGCCATAGACATCGCTGCAAACTTCTTTAACTTCATATGTTTTCCTCCATTTCTGCGCTCAGCACACATAACCTTTTTTTATCGGTTCCACCAAATATACTTATACCCCCATCAGAATATAAGCATATTCATTCTACCATAAAAAATTTTTTTGTCAATATTTTTTACACGCTGTTACTACTCACTTGTTGCAAACTATGAATATATTGTTTGCAACAAGTGAGTAGTGCAACGCTGCAACACTATATTGAGAACCAAGGAAAAATTATTGTAATTATTCTCCTGTTAAATCCCCTCACATTCAAATACCGGAATAAAACTCTCTCCGGCAGTTTCCCCCTCCTGGATAAATGCCTGTTCCACCCCTGATTCAAGGGCATAGTCAATGACTTCATCATACTCTGCCTCCGTCACTTTTCTCTTTAATTCCGGATACTTCTCTGCCGTCTTTTCATCTAATACCGGCGTATATTGATTCATGATACTGAGATAAATATCATTTCCGTAAGTCCGGTACAATTCCCCAATGATTTTTTTTGATTCCTCTGCCATATCAGGCAGCAGAAGATGGCGGACGATAACGCCCCGTTTCATCAGGATTCCCTCCTCGTCGCCGTCATAGTCTGTTTCTTCCTCCGGTCCGGTTTCCCGCACAAACTTCATGCTTCCCGTCTGGCGCACCATCTCCCGGATCGCCGCTCTTGCAACTTTGGGATAATCCGGCGCATTTGCATAGCGCCTGGCAGTGGCAGACTCATAATATTTAAAATCCGGAAGATAGATATCTACCAGCCCGTCCAGCATTTTCAGACTTTCCACCGTCTCATAACTGCCGGTATTATAAACAACCGGAAGCCGCAGTCCCTCTGCTCTTGCCGTTAACAGTGCTTCCCTGATTTCCGGAATAAAATGCGTCGGTGTCACAAGGTTGATATTATTCGCGCCTTTTTCCTTTAATTCAAAAAAGATTTCCACCAGCCGCCCGGCAGAAATCTCTTTTCCCTGTTGTCCCAATGCGATCCTGCGATTCTGGCAGAATACGCACCCCAAAGGGCAGCCCGTAAAAAATATTGCTCCGGAGCCCTTTCTGCCGGAAAGCACCGGCTCTTCCCACATATGAAGAGCCGCTCTCGCCGCTTTGATCTTACCGGTCATACCGCAATATCCCGCCATCTGTTTTCTGTCCACTCCGCATGCTCTGGGACATAATCTGCATTCACTCACATCTGTTTCCTCACGATACTGTATTCATCGCCAAATTTAAAATACCGGCAGGAATCCATCTTGTCCATCATAAATCTTGCCATCTCATCCTCGTCCAGATCCATCTGACAACAATAACATTCATATTCCTCATCATATTCGTAATACATGCACATCTCGCAGCTGCCCTGCATCTTTTTCATATTTATTCCCCATCTTTCTGCGAAAGACACCGATGGGGTTATGAAACTGTACCCGCGATTCTTTCGCTATTTTGGTTTCAAAATTTT
>CADBTR010000024.1 GCA_902797675.1 uncultured Lachnospiraceae bacterium | reverse complement strand
AGGCTCGTCTGACAAAAACGCAGCCGTAGTGGGCTACGGCGAGGCTTTTGGAAGACGTGAATCGCGTGCCAGGCGGTGCAAAATGTTAAAGTTATTTATCAACAGTTCCTTATGTATGCCATAATATAGCAAACGACAAAAGTATAGATACTTTTGCCGTTCACTGTAAGTTTTTAATTAGTTATTTATTATTTCCGGTTATTCTTTGCTTCTTCCATTCTCATGGCGCGAACTTTCAGGGAAAGTCCAAACAGATTGATGAAACCCTCCGCATCGTGATGATCATACAGATCGCCGGTGGTAAAGCTTGCGATGGATTCATTGTAGAGAGAGTAAGGAGAAGTTGTTCCGGCTTTGATGATGTTGCCTTTGTAAAGCTTCATCTTAGCTTCACCGGTTACATATTCCTGCGTCTTCTCGATAAATGCCTGTAAAGATTCGCGAAGAGGAGTAAACCATTTTCCTTCGTAAACCACATCTGCAAATTTAGAATCAACGACTTTCTTAAATGCGAAAGTATCTCTGTCAAGGATCAGTTCCTCTAACTGTTTGTGAGCTTCGATCAGAATGGTTCCGCCCGGAGTCTCATAGACGCCTCTGGATTTCATGCCCACAACACGGTTTTCCACGATATCAACAATACCGATACCATGTTTTGCACCAAGCTCATTTAATTTTTCGATGATTGCAGTAGCGCTCATCTTTTCTCCGTTTAATGCGCAAGGCTTACCCTGCTCAAAGGAAAGAGTAATATATTCGCCGTCTTCCGGAGCTTTTTCCGGAGTTGTGCCAAGTACCAGAAGATGATCGTAATTCGGCTCGTTTGCAGGATCTTCAAGCTCTAAGCCCTCATGGCTGATGTGCCATAAGTTGCGGTCACGGCTGTAAGAAGAATCCATGCCGAAAGGAAGATCAATGCCATGAGCCTTGCAATATTCGATCTCGGCTTCTCTGGAATCCATCTTCCAAGTATCATTGCATCTCCAAGGAGCGATAATCTTGATGTCCGGAGCCAGCGCTTTGATGGCAAGCTCAAAACGAACCTGATCATTTCCTTTTCCGGTTGCGCCATGACAGATTGCTACGGCGCCTTCTTTTCTTGCAATCTCAACAAGACGCTTTGCGATAACCGGACGAGCCATGGAAGTTCCCAAAAGGTATTTATTCTCGTATGTAGCATCTGCCTGTACGCACGGAAGAATAAAGTCCTCTACGAATTCATCGGTCAGATCTTCGATATATAACTTTGCGGCGCCGGAAAGCTTTGCTCTCTCGTCAAGCCCCTCAATCTCATTTCCCTGTCCCACATTGGCACATACACAGATTACATCGTAATCATAATTTTCCTTTAACCATGGAATGATGGCGGTAGTATCAAGACCACCGGAATAAGCCAAAACAACTTTTTCTTTCATTGATATTTCCTCCTAATCTAATAACTTCTATCCATTGAATCATACAATATCCGGAGGAAAAATGCAACTGAAATTTTATTGCGGGACATCTTCGGGCTTGATATAATAAAAATCGCATTGTCTGCAGTTTTGAAATGCTTTGAATGTCGCATGGCTTTAGCCCTGCGACCTGCTTGCTGGAGGCGACAGCAATTCCCGTAGGTCGGAGATTCAAACTCCCACCTACGTAAATTTCCTTTCTTTACTCACCACCTATAGAGGTGGGAGATTGAATCGGAGTGCCGTTCAAAATCTTCGTTTACCGAGGTGGTTTCGGATGATTTTACCAGAATGGGGCAGCTGTATACAGATAAAGTTTTGTTTTATCTTTTGTAGCAAGGACAGAAAAAGTATGCTATAATAGCAAGACAGAGATTATTAATCAAATGGAGGTATTTATTATGAAAACAATTTATCATTCAGAAAAAACAAAATCATCAATCTGGCTTTCCATATTAGCGAATATCATAGGTAAGGTTATAGCAGGAGTCACTTTGTACTTTCTTATCAAATGGTTGGAAAAAAATGAATCGGAAAAGGAAAAGTAAGAGGCGAAATGATGTTAGAGGAATATGATGTGGGTAAGTTAAATCCGAACCCCGATCCCTATTCCCAAAAACTTAAAACGACAGTAGCTGCTCGGTGGTAATAAATTATGCCATTTGAACGGCACTCCGATTCAATACATACCGGTCACTTTTTTTTGTTTAACTCATGCAGGAAATTTTCGATCACTTCTCTATGCTT
>CADBTR010000023.1 GCA_902797675.1 uncultured Lachnospiraceae bacterium | reverse complement strand
TACCGATGGCTTTAGTCGGGAATTTACGGCTGTGGAGTGTTATACAAACGAAAGTAGGAATAATCTTCGGATGACCAAAATCGGACACGATGAAACAGCAACCTTAAACCGTGAGGTTAAGGCGAATCATCTCGATGTGAGTATATTTCATCACATTTTGAGTAGCAGAAAATCGATATGAACAGAACAGAATCAGATCATGTGAAAAACAGAGAAAAGGTTATTATAAGAACCAGCATCGTTGGAATTCTTGCAAATATAGCGCTGGCGTCCTTTAAGGCAGTGATCGGAATTTTGTCAAAATCCATTGCTGTCACGCTGGATGCCGTCAATAACCTGAGCGACGCGCTCTCGTCGGTCATCACAATTATAGGAACAAAGCTGGCGGGAAAAGAGCCGGACAAGAAACATCCTCTGGGATATGGAAGAATCGAATATATGACGGCGCTTGTTGTTGCCGGTATTGTTCTTTATGCCGGTATTACGTCATTTGTTGAATCTGTCAAAAAAATTTTCCATCCGGAAAAACCGGATTATTTGTTTATCTCTATCGTGATCATCGCCGCGGCTATCGTGGTAAAATTAGTGCTTGGCGCTTATGTGAAGAAAAAAGGAAAGGAAGTCAATTCTGCATCATTGATAGCATCCGGTTCCGACGCAAGCTTCGATGCGATCCTGTCAGCATCCGTACTGGCATCAGCCCTCATCTATCTTATGAGCGGCATCAGTCTTGAAGCCTATGTGGGTGTTGTTATTTCCGGCTTTATCATAAAATCCGGAATTGAAATGATGATCGATACCTTAAATGATATTCTCGGAAAGCGGACGGATAAGGAGCTTGCGCTTGCTATCAAAAAAACAATCTGTGAAGATCCGGATGTGCATGGGGCTTACGATCTGATTCTTTACAATTACGGGCCGGAAAAAGATTACGGCTCGGTGCATGTGGAAGTAGATGATACATTGACGGCAAAGGATATTGACGCACTTGACCGGAGATTGCAGGCGTGCGTATACAAGAAACATGGAATTGCCCTTACAGGAATCAGTATCTATGCGGTAAATACCAAGAATGACATTTCAGCCGGGATCAAAAAATCGGTTGCCGAAAAGGTTATGTCTCATGATTATTCCCTGCAGTTTCACGGCTTTTATGCGGATATCGAAGCAAAGAGCATGATTTTTGATGTGGTGATATCCTTTGATTATGATCGTCACGCCGCATTGCAGGAATTGCGGGAAGAGATACATCATATATATCCGGAGTATACGATCTATATTACGCCGGATGTGGATATTACGGAGTGAGAGTTATGACAGCATACGACGGTTTGTTCCGTTTGCAATACAATTGGCGCTAAGTGGGGTTTAATGTGTATGCAATGGAATTACCTTTTATTCCCGATAGTGGGGAAGAAAAAAACACACAAAGAGGGATGAATGATGGGGGTGATTGGATTTGAAATCTGATACGAAAAAAGAACTGTTATCATTGCTGGAACAGTTTAAAAGCCTTGAAATTGCGGAACAAATTGATTTTGATAAATTTTATTTATATTCCATTATAACTCATTCAACAGCTATAGAGGGTTCCACCGTCACAGAGGTGGAAAATATGCTTATGTTTGATGAAGGAATATTGCCGTCAAAAAGAACCGTGACAGAACAGATGATGAATCTGGATTTAAAAAATGCTTATGAAAAGGCGTTTGTCTATGCCGGAAATAAAGCAGATATAACAGTGCCTGTTTTGATAGACCTTGCATCATCTGTTATGAAAAATACAGGAAGCAGTTATAAGACACTGCGAGGTGAATTTGATTCTGCGAAAGGTGATTTGCGTCTTGTGAATGTAAGTGCCGGTCGGGGTGGAAAGTCTTATTTGGCATTTACTAAGGTTCCTGACCGATTAAATGATTTTTGTCAATGGCTTAATAATGAAAGACATATGCAGGATATCAATGATGCTGCTGCAATTTATGAGATGTCTTTTGAGGCGCACTATCGTATTGTGACAATTCACCCATGGGTAGATGGAAACGGGCGTATGGCAAGATTACTTATGAATGAAATTCAGTATGAATATGGACTTCTTCCTGGCATAGTTTATAAGGAAGATAAGAACAAATATATAGAGACGCTTGCTGAAGCACAGGAAGTAAATGATAGTTCTGGATTTATAGAGTTTATGAGCCGGGAATTGATAAAGTTTCTTGGAAATTGCATATCGGATTATAAAAAATCAACAGGACAAGAAACTACCCAAAAGAGAACTACCCAAAAGAGAACTACCCAAAAGAGAACTACCCAAAAGAGAACTACCCAAAAGAGAACTACCCAAAAGAAGACTACCCAAAAGAGAACTACCCAAAAGAAAATTATGGATTCATCTGAAAAAATCGTGAAAAAAATGATTGAAAATCCCAAAATTACACGAAAAGAACTTGCATTGGAATTGGGGCTTTCCGAAGATGGAATTAAATGGCAAATCGGCAAATTGAAAAAAGATGGCATTATCATGCGCGAGGGCGGTAGAAAAAATGGAAATTGGGTCGTGTCAGATAATAAACTATCGTTATCAGAGGAGGAGATGTTAAGTAATTGAATATATTGACGAGGTGGCGATTCCGAATGGGAGTCGTAGGGGGACAATAACTTATGGCAATTTGGAACCCGTGGCACGGTTGCCACAAAATCAGTCCGGGCTGTGCGAATTGTTATGTGTACAGAAGGGACGAGAGCATCGGAAAGGATGCAAGTATTATAACAAAAACCGGCGATTATAATCTGCCGCTTAAAAAGAACCGGCAGCGAGAATATAAGCTGACAGCTGCCGACGGTGTTGTCTATGCCTGCATGACCTCTGATTTCTTTTTGGAAGAGGCGGATGAATGGCGGCAGGACTGCTGGGATATGATTCGGGAAAGGCGGGACTTGCATTTTCATATCATCACAAAACGCATCGACCGGTTTGAAATTTGTAAACCCGATGACTGGGGCGAGGGCTGGGATAATGTAACAATCTGCAGCACCTGTGAAAATCAGGACAGAACGGATTACAGGCTCCCGATATTGCTGGGGCTTCCGTTGAAGCATCGGGAGGTAATCGCGGAGCCGATGCTGGAAGAGATTGACATGGAGAAGTATCTTGCAACCGGCTTGATTGAACATGTGACCTGCGGAGGAGAATCAGGCGGAGTGCCTGAAGAACAAAGGAAAGCGGCGGTTCCCTGTCAGGTGAGACCCTGTGACTTTCAGTGGATAAAGGATGTAAGAAGGCAGTGTATCAGATGCGGAGTACCATTTACCTTTAAGCAGACCGGAGCCGTCTTTATAAAGGACGGCAAAACCTATTATGTAAAACGAAGTTTTCAAATGTCTCAGGCGCGAAAGTCCGGATACAGCTATATCCCGGGAATGGGGCTTGCAAATGCAATCTCTTACAAACTGCCGGGCAGAGATGATTTGTTTGCAGGACTGGTCCGGTCGAAATTCCGCAGCAGATTTCATTTGTCGCAGAAAGATAAAGAATATGTTCGGGAAAAAGGCATGGATACCATCAGGAGTCATGCCGCGGATTTTGTGGAAAAAAGGCTTTCTGCGGAGAATCCGGAAAATGACGGAAAGCAGACGCCCATGCGCGGACATCCGGTATTCTTAGCGCAACATGCCTGTGCCTGCTGTTGCAGGAGCTGCCTTGAAAAATGGCACCATATTCCGGCGGGAAAAGAGCTGAATCGGGAAGAACAGTCCTACATCGTGGATGTATTGATGGATTGGATTGGAAGGGAGACAGAGAAAAGGAATGGTCGGACTTAAGGTTCTGGGATAGTTCTCCAGTCTCTTAGCACAGGAAATGCCTGTCGATATTTTTCGGTATCCGCAGGGATATCAACGGTAAGGATTCCTTCTTTTTCGGATAAAGCAGACAGGATATCACCGTTGGGATTGATTGCCATACTGTCGCCGCTGTAAAACAGACCGTTATTCTCCGTACGATAATCACCGGTGCTGACGCAGTTGATTCCGAGGATATAGCATTGATTTTCTATGGCGCGGGCGCGCAGCAATGTCTTCCAGTGTTCGGAACGGGCGTTCGGCCAGTTGGCAGGCACGATCACAACATCACATGTTCCTGCAAGGGCGGAAAAGGTATTGCCGAAACGAAGATCGTAACAGATCTGGATTCCGATGTTTAAACCTTCCATGTTGCAGGCAGAGGCAGAAGTGCCCCTTGCGAAAACGAGGTCTTCTCCTGAGCAGGAGAAGGGATGTATCTTTACATAATCCTGTAAGATTCCTTTTTCCGACAGGATCGCATAATGATTTTCGCCTTTTCCATCCGGCAGAAGTCTGGTATAACCGAAACCTAAAAAGACTTTTAATTCACTTGCAAGCGCCTGCATATGTTGAAACGTTTCCTCACAGAATGTTCCTGTCAGTTCCGGACGCATGGAAAAACCGGTAAAAGACATTTCCGGAAGCAGGATGAGTTTTGAAGATTCGGCGGCTGTCCTTATCAGGGCAGTCGCTTTTTTT
>CADBTR010000022.1 GCA_902797675.1 uncultured Lachnospiraceae bacterium | reverse complement strand
TAGCCCACTACGGCTGCGTTTTTGTCAGACGAGCCTCACGCACCATTCGGCGCCCTCTGTTCAAGTTATTTTCCAACAGTTCCTAAGAAACCCGGAAAGAGGAAAGATTCATGTCAAAAATAGAAGATTACGAACAAAAAACGGAATCACTGGTCACTCCATTAGTGGAAGAACATCACTTTGAACTGGTGGATGTAGAGTATGTGAAGGAAGCGGGAAATTGGTACTTGCGTGTGTACATCGACAAGGAGGGCGGAATCACGGTGGATGACTGTGAGGTCATCAGCAGAACGTTGAGTGACCGGTTGGATGCGGAAGATTTTATTGAAGATTCTTATATTTTGGAAGTAAGCTCTCCGGGGCTTGGAAGACCGTTAAAAAAAGAAAAAGATTTTGAGAGAAGCATCGGGAAAGAAGTGGAAGTAAAACTTTATAAGGCGAGAAACCATCAGAAAGATTTTGAAGGTGTGTTAAAGGCTTATTCGGATCACGATGTGACGATTGAAGTGGAAGAACAGGAAACCGTTACTTTTGAACGAAGCGAAATCGCTTTGATTCGATTATCATTTGATTTTTAAACGATAATAAACTATATTTATTTTAGAGGAGAAAAAAATGAACAAGGAATTGATGGATGCGTTAGACGTTTTGGAGAAGGAGAAAGATATCAGTAAAGAGGTGATATTGGAAGCAATCGAAAATTCTTTATTAAACGCGTATAAGACAAATTACGGAAAAAACGATAATGTAACGGTTACCATTGACCACGAGACCGGTGATTATAAGATACTGGCGAAAAAAGAAGTTGTAGAGGTTGTAGAGGATAAATCCTCCCAGATCAGTCTGGAGGACGCCTATAAGATCAGTTCAAAATATCAGCTTGGTGATATGGTAAGCGTTGATGTAAAAACGAAGGAATTTGGAAGAATTGCGGCTCAGGGAGCCAAGAATATTATTACCCAGAAGATCAGGGAAGAAGAGCGCAAAGCGATTTATGACAGATATCAGGAAAAAGAGAAGGATATTGTTACCGGTATCGTTCAGCGGATCAATGAGCGCAGTATCAGCGTAAATCTCGGAAAGACAGATGCAATCCTGAATGAAAGCGAGCAGGTAAAATCTGAGAAACTGCTTCCGAATGACAGGATCAAGCTTTATGTGGTGGAAGTAAAAGAAACTTCCAGAGGTCCGAAGATTCTGGTATCCAGAACACATCCGGATCTGGTGAAGCGTCTGTTCGAGGCGGAAGTGAGCGAAGTAAAAGACGGTACCGTGGAGATTATGGGAATATCCAGAGAAGCAGGCTCCAGAAGTAAAATTTCTGTCCGTTCCAATGATCCCAATGTAGATCCTGTAGGTTCCTGCGTAGGTGTAAACGGAACCAGAGTCAATGCAGTTGTCAATGAACTTCGGGGAGAGAAGATCGATATTGTGAATTGGGATGAAAATCCGGCAGTATTTATTGAAAATGCATTGAGCCCTGCAAAAGTTATTTCCGTGGAGGCGGATGATGAGGCAAAGACAGCAAAAGTTGTAGTACCTGATTATCAATTATCGTTAGCAATCGGAAAAGAGGGACAGAATGCAAGGCTTGCCGCAAGATTGACAGGATTTAAGATTGATATTAAGAGTGAGACACAGGCGGCGCAATTGACAGCTGATTCGGAAATGCCGGAAGACAGGGAAGAAACCGTACAGGAAACAGAAAATGAGGAAGAAGCATGAATTCTCCAAAGAAGATCCCGATGAGAACCTGCATCGGCTGCGGTGAGAACAAACCGAAAAAAGAAATGATACGCGTGCTTCGGACGGAAACGGAAGGAATTCTGATCGATGAAACCGGAAGAAAAAACGGAAGAGGTGCTTATCTTTGTCCAAATGAAGATTGTCTGAAAAAGGCGATCAAGTCCAAAGGAATTGAGAGATCCTTTAAGGAAAAGATTCCGGATGAAGTATATGAAAAATTGAAAGAACTGTTTGCGGCAAAGGTGTCGGGAATAAAATAGCGGGAAAAGTCGTATGATGAGAGTAAAAGGAGGTAATGATGACAAATAAGGTATTGTCCCTGCTGTCGCTGGCAACGAAGGCAAGACAGACGACGGGTGGAGAGATGCTGGTGGAAAAAGCAGTAAAAGACGGAAAAGCCTCATTAGTTATCGTTTCCGCCGAAGCATCTGAAAATACGAAAAAAAAGTTTCGGAATATGTGTATCTATTATCATGTGCCGATTTACACATATGGAACAAAAGAAGAACTTGGAAAATATACGGGGAAAGAATTTCGTGCAACGGTTGCTGTGCTCGGAAAAGATTTTTATGATTCGTTCATCAAGATATTCACAGATATGGAGGTAACTGAATGAGAATACATGAATTTGCAAAACAAATCGGATTAGACAGTAAACAGGTAATTGCAATCCTTACGGCGCAAGGGGTTTTGGATAAGAAACCGGCCAGCTCCATCGCGGAAGCGGAGATGAAGCTTGTTTTGGATCATATGAAGGACGCTCCAAAATCTGAGGAGAAGAAGGCGAAGGAGAAAAAATCAGGATCTAAGAAAGCGGAAGACGAAAAGAATACGAAGGCAGAAGAACCGAAAAAGTCCGAGAAGAAAGAAACTGAAGTAAAAGAAACTGAGGTAAAGAAACCTGAAAAAGCTGAGAAGGATAATCGGGAGGATAATCCAAAGAAAGATCATTCAAAAAAACAGAATTCTGAAAAGAAAGAGCCATCTAAGGAGCAGAATGAAAAGAATCAGATGTCAGGATCGGACGTTAAGAAGGAGACTAAGATAGAAAACGAAAAGAAGGATCATTCTGCCGCAGAGAAGAAACAGGATAAAAAACATATTTCCAAAGTTTTTAATCCTCAAAACAGCAATCGTGGGGAGAATGGCAAAAATACCTCCAATAACGGAAATAATAAGAACAATAAGAATAACAGAAACAACAACAACGGCGGCAATAACGGAAATAACGGCGGCAATAACGGAAATAACGGCGGTAACAATAACGGAAATAATGGCAGCCGCAATAATAAGAATAATAAAAACAACAGAAATAATAACGGAAATAATAACAACAATAATAACAATCGAAATAATAATTTTAACAAAAACGGCGGAAAGAATCATAATAATAACAGACCTGCCCCGCAACCTGTAAAGCAGGAGGAAGAGGAGATTAAAGTAATCACGATTCCGGAGCATATTACCATCGGTGAACTTGCCGACAAGATGAAGATGCCGTCCGGTGCTTTGATTAAAAAGTTATTTATGCAGGGAATGATGCTGAATGTGAATTCGGAGATCGATTTCGAGCAGGCGGAAGAAATTGCGCTGCAGTTTGAAATTATTGCCGAGCAGGAAGAAAAGGTTGATGTCATCGAGGAACTTCTGAAAGAGGAAGAGGAAGACGAAGCAACTATGGTAAAACGTCCGCCGGTAGTCTGCGTTATGGGACACGTTGATCACGGTAAGACATCACTCCTTGACGCGATCCGAAAAACAAACGTGATTTCCAGCGAGGCAGGAGGAATTACCCAGCATATCGGTGCTTATGTGGTAAATTGCAACGGAGAAAAGATCACATTCTTAGATACTCCGGGTCATGAGGCATTTACGGCGATGCGTATGAGAGGTGCGCAGGCAACGGATATTGCGATCCTTGTCGTTGCTGCCGATGACGGTGTTATGCCTCAGACAGTAGAGGCGATCAGCCATGCGAAAGCTGCCGGAATCAGTATTATCGTTGCGGTGAATAAGATTGATAAACCGAGTGCAAACGTGGAAAAGGTAAAACAGGAGCTTGCAGAATATGAACTTCTTGCAGAAGATTGGGGCGGCGATACGATTTTTGTTCCGGTATCTGCTCATACAGGCGAGGGTCTGGAAGAATTGTTGAGCATGGTGCTTCTGACGGCAGAGATGAATGAATTGAAAGCCAATCCGAACAGAAAGGCAAGAGGTGTTGTAATTGAGGCAAAACTCGATAAGGGAAGAGGACCGGTTGCAACCGTATTGATCCAGAAGGGTACCCTTAAGGCAGGGGATGCTGTTGCCATCGGTTCCGCTTACGGTCGTGTCCGCGCGATGATCGCGGATAACGGAGAGAAGCTGAAAGAGGCAGGCCCGTCTGTACCGGTAGAGATTTTAGGTCTGAACAGCGTTCCGAATGCCGGAGAGATTCTGATGGCAACCAAGAATGAGAAGGAAGCAAGAGGAATCGCGGAAACCTTTATCAAGGAGAGCAGAGAAAAACTGCTGGAGGGTTCCAGAGCGAAGGCAAAGATGACTCTGGATGACGTATTCAGCCAGATTCAGGCAGGAAATCTGAAAGAATTGAATATTATTGTAAAGGCGGATGTACAGGGTTCCGTAGAGGCTGTAAAACAGAGCCTTGTAAAACTTTCCAATGAAGAAGTCGTGGTAAAGGTCATTCACGGCGGTGTCGGCGCGATCAACGAATCCGATGTATCATTGGCATCGGCATCCAATGCGATCATCATCGGCTTTAATGTCAGACCGGATGCGACCGCAAAAGAAATTGCGGATCGTGAAAGTGTTGATCTGAGACTTTATCGCGTGATCTATCAGGCGATCGAGGATGTGGAAGCTGCGATGAAGGGTATGCTTGATCCGATCTTTGAAGAAAAAGTGATCGGACACGCGGAGATCCGTCAATTGTTCAAATCCTCCGGTGTCGGAATGATCGCAGGTTCTTATATTTTGGACGGTTCGTTCCAGAGGGATTGTCTTGTCCGGATCAGCAGAGAAGGAAAACAGATTTATGAAGGAAAACTTGCCTCTCTGAAGAGATTTAAGGATGATGTAAAAGAAGTCAAGGCCGGATATGAGTGCGGTCTTGTGTTTGAGGAATTTTCGGAATTTCAGGAGCTTGATATTGTAGAAGCATATATTATGGTAGAGGTACCGCGCTAGACGGGAGCAGAATATGAGAAAGAACAGTGTAAAGAACATCAGGGTCAATGCGGAAGTCATGCGTGAACTGAGTATCATTATCCGCGAGGACATCAAAGATCCGAGGATCAGTATGATGACTTCGGTGGTGGCAGTGGAAGTGACTGCCGATCTGAAATTTGCCAAAGCGTATATCAGTGTGCTGGGTACGGAGGAAGAGGCAAAGAATACATTAGAGGGGTTAAAAAGCGGAGAGGGTTTTATCCGCAGACAACTGGCAAAAAGGGTGAATCTTCGGAATACGCCGGAGATCACATTTATCCTTGATCAGTCAATTGCCTACGGCGTAAGTATGTCTCATAAGATTGATGAGGTAACAAAGAATCTTCATGATGAAAAGGAATAAGCAGGCTGTGTTTGCAGCAGAAACAGAGGGTCAAATGAAACTGGCAGAATTGATAAAAGATGCAAAAAAAATAGGGATTGCCGGTCATATACGTCCGGACGGAGACTGTGTCGGCTCCGTTTTGGGATTGTATAATTATATTACCGATAACTACAATGGCGTTGAGGTGCATGCCTACTTAGAGCCGCCGTCGAAGAAATTGTCTTATCTGGCAAACTTTGATAAGATCGAACATCAGATTCAGGATGCGAATTTCGATTTGTTTATTGCGGTGGATCTGGGTGATCTGGAGCGTATGGGCGTGGCAGGTGAGATGTATCAGCTGACGCCGGAGACCATCAATATCGATCACCATGTGACCAACGGTTATTACGCGAAGGTAAACCATGTGCGCCCTCAGGTCGGGTCGGCGTGTGAGGTGATCTATGATATGCTGGACGAGGATAAAATCTCGAAGAATACAGCGGAGGCTTTATATACCGGTATGGTGCATGATACCGGGGTGTTTAAGTATTCCAGCACTACACAGCATACGATGGAGGTTGCCGGAAAATTGCTGGGCAGAGGTCTGGACTCCCAGAAAATCATAGATGAAGGGTTCTATGAAAAGAGTTATGTTCAGAATCAGGTTCTTGGCAGGGCTCTTCTGGAAAGTATGCTTGTGTTGGACGGAAAATGTATTGTCTCTTATTTTACAAAAAAAGAGATGGATTTTTACGGTGTGACGCCTTCGGATATGAGCGGAATTGTAGAACAGCTGAGACTGACGTCGGGAGTAGAATGTGCGATTTTTCTCTATGAGGTAAAAACCATGGAATACAAGATCAGCTTTCGTTCCAAGAACTGGTTGAACGTAAATGAGATTGCGGAATATTTCGGAGGCGGAGGACACAAGCGGGCAGCCGGATGTAACTTTAAAGGTGATGTGCATGATGCCATCAACAACTGTCTGCTTCGGATCGATGAGCAGATGAAAGCGGCCGGAAGAAAAGATGTATAACGGGATTATTAATATACATAAAGGAAAAGGATATACGTCTCATGATGTCGTAGCAAGACTTCGTGGAATTTTACATCAGAAGAAGATCGGGCATACCGGAACACTGGATCCGGATGCCACGGGCGTTTTGCCCGTATGTCTGGGAAATGCCACAAAAATATGTGAGTATCTCACAGACAAAAGGAAAACGTATGAGACAGTTCTTTGTTTTGGATATGAGACCGATACGCAGGATGCTGCGGGAACCGTCACGGAAAGATATCAGGGAGAACAGCCGATGGAAGAACTTCTTGATTTTAACCGGATTTCGGAAATCGTAAGAAGCTTTACGGGTGACTATCATCAGCTGCCGCCGATGTACAGCGCGATCAAGGTCAATGGCAGGAGATTGTATGAGCTTGCAAGAGAGGGAAAGGAAGTCGCCCGAAAAGAGCGGCTCGTCAATATCGGTTCCATTGAGATCTTAAAGTTTGAGTATCCGAAAATGATGATGCGTGTGGACTGTTCCAAGGGAACTTATATCCGCACGCTTTGTTATGATATCGGAAGAAAAGCAGGAACCGGAGCCTGCATGGAATCTCTTGTAAGAACTTCATCCGGTAATTTTACATTGGAAGAGTCACATACATTGGCGGAAGTGGAAGCATTGGCGGAAAGGCAGGAGATTGAGAAGATCATCATGCCGACTGAAAACATATTTATGGATCTTGCTTCCCTTTGTACGGGAAAAGAGTACGAGAAAGCGCTTTATAACGGAAATCCGCTGCCTTATCAGGCGGCAGCGGGAATATGGACAGAAGAACCGGAAGACCGGGCAAGAGTGCGGGTTTGTGATTCACAGCATAGATTTCTTGCCATTTATGAATATCGCAAAGAGAGGAAAATGTTTTTTCCGGAAAAGATGTTTTTTTCTGAATAAGGATAAGAAAGATGGAAATAATTAGCAACATCACAGAACTTTCGTTGAAGGGAAGTTCTGTGGCACTTGGAAAATTTGACGGCGTGCATCTGGGACATCAGGCGATCATAGAGGAGCTCAAGAGAGAAAATACCGGGGGAAAAAAGATTGTCATTACATTTTCCGTTTCGCCTCAGTCCCTGCTTTCCGGTATCAAGGGCTCTTATCTGATGACCGAGAAAGAAAAAATTGATTATTTTGAAACCATGGGAATTGATGCGTTGATCGATATCAAATTGACAAGGGAATTTTTGAATTGTACGGCAGAGCAATTTGTACAGGACATGCTTGTGGAACATCTGGGGATAAAAAAACTGGTCTGCGGCAGAGAATTCAGATTCGGAAAAGGAAGAGCCGGGAATGTGGAACTTTTGAGAAAACTGGGAGAACGGTACGGGTTTGCAACCGGTGTGGTTCCTCCGGTTATGCTTGGAGAAGAAAGAGTGAGCAGCACAAGAATCCGGAAGGCTCTTATTGACGGAAATCTTGATCTTGTCAATCGCATGCTGGGACGACCTTATGGGATTTCCGGAATTGTAAGACATGGACGGGCTCTCGGAAGAACGATGGATTTTCCGACCGTAAATCTGATTCCGGATGAGGAAAAAATACTGCCGCCATTGGGGGTATATCGTTCGGAATGCAGTGCTTTCGGACAGAAGTATCCTTCGGTTACCAATATTGGAAAAAAACCGACGGTGGGAGATCATGAGAATGTAACGGTGGAAACTCATTTGCTGGATTATGCGGGAGATTTATACGGACAGGAGATTACGGTAGAACTGTTATCCTATCTTCGTCCGGAGAAAAAATTTGATTCGCTGGAGGCCTTAAAAAAACAGATCCGGACAGATGTTCATGTATGCAGAGGACTGACGGATTTTGTCGAAAAAACAAACAATGCTTGACATTGGAAAAAATTATGATATAATGGTGACATATGTGGGTTTGAAAGCCAATGTATAGAAACAGATGTTGAGGACAAGAATCATTTACGAGTGTATTAGCAGAAGGAGGAAATATGCGAAATACAAAATTAATTGCAGGTTTATCAATGGCTGCACTTGCAGCTTTGGGCGTTGCAGTTTTAACAGTTCCGGGAATGAATGCGCAACAGGATACAGACAAGAATACAAAGGCAGAAAAAGTACAGATTGAGGCAGAAGCTCCTGAGTATACCGGAGTGGTTTTCGGTGACACATCATTATTGTCTGCATTGCAGTACAATGTTGAAAATAATGATATGTTAAATACACAGACCGGCGATGTGACCAGTGGACAGGCCGGGATGTCAGAGGCAATTTCAAGTTATGAAAATTATGTAGCCGAAGCGGACAGCGAGAGTACGGATGCTTCCGTAGAGGCATTGGATACCGCATTACAGTTCGTGCCGGAAGGTTCTGTAATCGCCGGATATATCAATTTAGGTGTTTCCAACGTAAGTGATTATTTGAATATCCGTTCCGCTGCAAGTACAGAGGGCGATATCATCGGAAAGATGCCGGGCGGTTCCGCCTGTGAAGTGATCGGTGAAGAGGGAGACTGGTATCTGATTCAGTCCGGCGGTGTGACAGGTTATGTGTCAAAAGAATATATTCTCACCGGTTATGATGCAAATGTAAAGGCTATGGAGACGATGACGGAAGTGCTCAGAGTAAATTGTGATGTGCTGAATGTTCGTCAGGAACCGTCACAGGATTGCTCGGTTACGACTCAGATCTCACAGGGTGAGATTATGGAGATTACAGACAAGAGCATTGACGGTTGGTATAAGATTTTGATTAATGGTCTTGAGGGATATGTCAGTGCCGATTATGTGGACGTGCTGAATACGCTTCCTTGCGCAGAGAGAATCGTTCCGCTTGTTGCAACTGTGACAACGGAGGAGACCGAAGAGGGCGAGACAAAGACCACTGTGACCTACGAAGAAGAGACAGAAGCTGCGGTACAGGAAAGTAACGATGATGAGGATGTAAGCGACTATGGAACAGAGAATCAGACATCTTCCGCATCGGTTCAGTCGGCAGCCGGTTCCGCAGAGGCAGCAGATGTGATTAATTACGCATATCAGTTCCTTGGCAATCCGTATGTATACGGTGGTAACAGTCTGACAAACGGAATTGACTGTTCCGGTTTTGTACAGCAGATATATGGTCATTTCGGTTACAGCCTGCCTCGTACATCTTCCGCTTATACAGGGGTTGGTGAGACAGTGAGCTATTCGGAGGCACAGCCGGGTGATATTCTTGTTTACCGTTATGGTGACGGATCCGGTCATGTGGCGATCTACATTGGCGATGGTCAGGTCATTCACGCATCAACACCGAAGACCGGTATTTGTATCGGAAGCGCCACATATACGCAGCCTTACAGTGTGCAGAGAGTGATAGATTAAACAGGATATACAGATAAAGCAAGGGCGAGGGAGCATGTAAAAGTGCTCTCTCTTTTTTTGCGAAGGCGCCAAGCCGTAATGAGTAGGAGGGATTATTGAATGTCGCATGGCTTTAGCCCTGCGACCTACGTAAGTTTCCTTTCTTTACTCACCACCTATAGAGGTGGGAGATTGAATCG
>CADBTR010000021.1 GCA_902797675.1 uncultured Lachnospiraceae bacterium | reverse complement strand
GAGGAGAAATATAATGGGAAAAATAACAATTCTGGAAGAGACAACAAAATATCCGCTGACGCTTATGGGAAAACGGGCAGGAGTCTGCTGGGGAGCGGATGTGACAGATGATGATAAGAATTATAAGAGAGGACTGGACTGTTTGACTTCCGGTCACGGCAGAGTGATGGAATATGTGAATGTGGAGATGGTGATCGACGGATATTCCGCAAGAGTGATCAGGGAGTGGTATACCCACATCGGAGGAGCGCCTACAAGACTGCAGGCCAGCACCCGTTACATCAATTATCATGATTTTTCCTATATTACGCCGGATAAGATTGCAGCGAATCCAAAGGCAATGGAAAGGTATGGAAAGATGATGCAGGAAATCTGCGATGCATGCAGTTATCTGGAAGAAGAATGTCAGATTCCGAGAGAAGACGCGGCATTATTGCTGCCTTTGGGAATGACGACAAAAATCGTGGATAAGCGGAATCTCAGAAATCTGGTGGATATGAGCCGCCAGAGAATGTGTACGAGGGCTTATTGGGAATATCGCAGGATGTTTGCTGATCTGTGCGGGGAACTATGCAAAGTGTCTGTGGAGTGGGAGTATATTGTAAAACATTATTTTAAGCCAAAGTGTGAGGTAAGCGGATTCTGTACGGAGAAAAAAAGCTGCGGAAGGAAACCGAAAGCTGAAAATTTGTAAGCGGCAGAGGAAAGAGGGAAACAGAGAGAAGGGAGATACATTGAAAAATATTTTAAAGATTTATTTTAAAGATTTAAAAAGTATCGTAACGCATTTTGTCCCGCTGTTGATCTGCGGATCATTGATTTTGCTCGGAAGCTGTTATGCGATATTTAATATATATTCCAATTGGGATCCCTATGCCAATACCGGCAATCTTACCATATTAGTCTATAATGCGGATAAGGGGGAGACGCTGGAAGATGGAACAGAGATGAATCAGGGTGATACCATTGTGAAAAATCTGAAAAAAAATAAGGCGATCCATTGGGTAGAAGCAGATACAAAGAATGCACTGATTGAGGCGGTCACCGACGGAAAGGTGTATGCCGGTATCGTGATCGATGATGATTTTACCCATGATATGCTTCATTTTTTGTCCGCAAAGGAAGGCTTTTCCAAGCCCCAGATCAAATATTATGAAAATGATAAGAAAAATGCTATCGCTCTGAAGGTGACGGATACGGCAGTGGAGACCCTTCAGGTAACCATTAATAAGACATTTCTGGAAACTGTGGTTAAAGTCGTATTTCAGACCACCAATTCTCTGGTAAAGGACGAGGATAGTGCTTCAAAAGCTGATCTTATGATCGAAAAACTGACGGGCATACGGGATAATCTCAATGCTTATCAGGAATTAATCGGACAATTTCTGGAGGGAAATGAGACTCTGCATGAAAAATTGTCAGGAGCTCAGAGCGATATGGATACGGCGGGAAAACAGATCAATAGCGGGATCGCCGATATAAAGAAAGTGGAGGACGGAGTTGCCGATACAAAGGCCTCTTATCAGGAATATTCCGCAAAGACAGAGGCGTTGATGAAGGATCTGCAGACCTCTCTTGATAATGTCAGCACCGATATTCAACAATCAAGACTTTTAAATGAAGATCTGGATGAATTAAACAGGGTATTGAATCAGACGGTGGAGGATGTATCGGTGTTACAGCGGAATTCACTGAATCTGAATCAGTTGTATACCAGCGATTCCATGAAATCTTTTCTTGCATCTGTTTCCGCTTTGAGTGAATCAATGAATACCGTTCAGCAGATTCAGATACAGGCGCCGGATCTGACAGCTCTTTATCAGGCATTGGATAACAGCTCGGGAAAAGTAAAAGACCTGCAGAATACATACAGTAACGTGATCGTTCCGGAATTGAATAATGTTTTAAACAATATGAGTACCGTGTTGGCAAATGTGACGGGAACCATGGAAACATTGGGAAAGATGACAAACGCTGCCGGAAATATTTTTGGAAATCTTGACACTACCATTGATTATACCGATCAGAGTTTTACCCAGGTTCAGTCCGTGTTGACGGATCTGATCCAAAAAATCGATGGTCTTTTAGAAAAAGTGCAGGGTGCATCGGAAAATGAGAAAGTGGAAATGCTTGTGAATTTTCTCACGGGTGATGCGGATTCGTACAGTAAATATTTTTCCCAGATCATTCAGGTTGATACGAAGGTGATCTTTCCGGTGGAGAATTACGGAAGTGCCTGCAGCGTATTCTATGTGGCACTGGCTTTGTATGTACTTGCGCTTTTACTTGCCTCCGAATTTCGGACGGGAGTGGATACAACAGGGATGAAAAACGTCAAGAGATATGAAACGTATTTTGGAAGATATCTGATCTTTTTCACTATGGGATTTGTACAGTCGGTATTCCTGAGTGCTTTTTGCGTTTTTGTGATGAAGATACAATGCGAGCATGTATTGGCTTTTTTCTTCGTCAATGCATTTATTTCCTTTGTGTTTACCAATATTATTTATGCCAGCGTTAAGATTTTCGGAATGATGTATGGAAGAACTTTTGCGACGATCCTTGTCATTTTTCAGATGAGTACCGGCGGCTGTACGTATTCTGTGGAGCAGATCCCGACTTCCATGAGATGGATGAATCCGTATATGCCGTTTACCTACTGTTCCAACGCTTTGCGAGAGGTCTGCTTCGGATATACGGATTATGATCTGAGCATTTATCTGGGGAAATTACTGATTTTCGCCGTTATAGCGATATTGGCAGGCATTTTTCTGGCACCCGGTACCGAGAAGATCATGAGATATATCGATCAGAGACTTCTGGATACCGGACTTATGGGCGTGGAAGAAGGCGGTGAAGAAGAAGAACCCGCATGGGATGAACCGGTACGGAGAGGAGGCAGGACATGGAAAAGAGCGAAGAGAAGATAAAGAATGAAAAATATGAGCTTCTGGTAAATGAACTGCTTCGTCATTCCGACCGGGAGCATGAGCAGAATAAGCGCCGGATCCGGATCGGGCTTCGCTGTATTGTGATCATTCCTGTTTTGTTTATACTTTTGATGTTTACGGTGACATCGAATAAGACGGTTTTTTTGCTGCTTTGGATCTTATCGGTGGTCGTGATCACCATGATTTTGATCGGGATCGAATATTCGGATTATAAATTACAGCTGCGTACACAGGAATTGCGGGAGGAATCGAAGGGAATTGATTCCCTGACGGCAGACAGACTTCGTGTGGTGGAGCAGGAAATGATCAGGATTCAGACTAATCTGGATGACTTTTTTTCGGAATCGGATGAGGAGGAGGAAGAATCATGAGAAAAATATGGATGATCTTCTGGCATGATGCCAAACAGATCTTAAAGAATGTGGTCGCCATTGTGATCATGATCGGTCTGGTCTGCCTTCCTTGTATCTATTGCTGGACAAATCTGTTGTCATCCTGGAGCCCTTATTCGGATCTGCAGGCAATTAAAATCGGAATCTACAGTGAAGATCAGGGCGCAACGGTAGGAGATATCACCTTGAATGTGGGTGATCTTGTGATCAAATCCCTGCGTCAGAATAAAACGGTGGGGTGGGTATTTTACAATGATTCTCTGCCTGATGATGCGAGTGATGAAGCCAAAGAAGACATGGGGGATACGGTGGTATCGAAGGTGGAAAAAGGAGATGTTTATGCGGCATTTATCATTCCGGCGGATTTTTCCGGGGATCTTGTGGGATTTATCAAGGGAGAATTGCAGCATCCGACCATAGCATATTATGAGAATCAGAAGAAAAACGCCATTGTGCCGAAAATCACTTCCAAAGTGAAGACGACAGTGCAGAATCAGGTAAATGAATCTATTATCTCATCTGCTTCCGAGGCATTGATGTCCGCCAGCAATTATCTTGCGGGAAACGGCGCCGAAGCAACGGATGCGGCAAAAAATGCATTGATGCAGTTGGATAGTGATCTTACGACGTATATGTCGATCCTTAATTCTTTCATTTCTCTTACACAGTCGGCAGAGACTTTGTTATCGTCGGCAGAGGAGATGATACCGGATATGGACTCCATGGTGGGAGACGGCACCGATACCATCCGGAGGATGCAGGATGCCCTCCTTCGGGGAAATAATACCGTCAACGATGCGACGACAACCATAGAGGTGGCGTTTTACGGGATCGAGTTGCAGCTTTTGCAATTGCAGAATCTGGCAAGTCAGGATCTGGGGGCATTTGAACATATTGCTTCCACTGTCCAGAGTGATGTGAAGATCATTCAGACAAACTTAAATGTGATGAGTACCATTCTGGAGGGAATGAAGAATCTGGATAAGGGGACATCGGAGCTCAATCCGGAGCTGGAGAATCTGATTCCTCAGACGACCGGGACGGACGCCATTAAGGATATTACCGATCATATCAACGGAGGAGGCAGCGGTACGGCTGCTCCGAATTATGATGAAATGCAGGAGAAGATCAGCCTGATCGAAACAGATCTGACGGATCTGTCCAATCTTGCGAATACCGTATCAGACGATGCGGACGGTATGCAAAAACAGCTGGTGGATAAGATCAATGTATGTATTCAGGATTTTGAGGCGATGAAATCCGTATATCAGGATTCCATGAAAAACGCCATTCAATCCACAAGCAATTCCCTCTATAACAGTCTGATGAAGGCAACGCTGATCCTCGGAAGCGTGGATGTGGATTTTGATTCCCTGACAGACAGTCTGAATCAGTATGCCGGCATTTTAAACGACGGTACGGCGGCATTGACGGAATCATTGTCACAGGCGCAGACACTTCATGATAAGCTGGGAGAATTGTTGAATTATTTTGAAGAATTGGGAAATAACAAGGAATATCAGAGTCTGATCGAGATGTTCAAAGATGATCCGGCAAAATTCGCCGATTTTATCTCGGAGCCTACCGGCGTGACAAAGAAAATCTTTTATGAAGTCAGCGATGACAGCGGTAATGCATATGCAACATCCATGAGCAGTTTCTATACGGTTTTGGCGCTCTATCTGTCCTCCCTTTTCTGCATGGTGGTGATCCATGCGAAAATAAAGCGGAAACAATATACGGAGATCAAAGGCAGGATTTCTATGGTGCAGGCGTATTTCGGACGGTGGACCATTTTCGCGGGCATCAGTATACTTACAAGCATTATTATCGCCCTTGGAAATCTGCTGTTTATCGAGATACAGTGCAAGCATCCGCTGGCCTATATTCTGAGTGTTGTGGTGATCGGTCTTGTATTTAATTTCTTTTCTTATTCCTGTGCTTTTGGACTGGGAGTAGTGGGAGAGGCACTTGCACTTATTTGCATGATCGTATCGGTTGCCTGCTCCTCTTCTTTTCCGATAGAGTTGCTTCCGCCGATTTTCGGAACTATGAATCATTATAATATGATCCTGTTCCAGCCGGGCATGAATATGTTAAAAGAAACCATTGCGGGATATCACGCGGTGGATTATTGGATTTTCCTGTTAGAAGATCTTGCCTATGTTGCGGTGGCGATGGCCATTGCTCTTGGAATCAGCAGGATTCCTCCGGTTCGCTGGCTTTGTGAATTGCTGGAAAAACGGAAGAATGACAGTCATGTGATCATTTAACGGCACACCGGGTGAATCCTTTGTGACCGGCAATTTTGGGAATTATTTTTTAATAGGTTTCACATTCTTTTTTTAAGGTATTCACATAACAATCACATTCCTGCTTTATGATAACTGCAAGTGTTGAGGAAAATTCCTGACACGGTAAGTTGAAGAAAGGAATGTGATTTTTTATGAGAAAACGAATTTTAATAACATCTATGGTAACACTTTTATCGGCAAGTATGTTATTCGGATGTTCCTCAGATAGCAAAAAAACCTCCGAAAGTACCACAAAGGCGACAAAATCCACGACCTCCGGTTCCACGCAATCGGATTCAAAAGTGACGAATACATCCGCTGTAAGCGATATTACGGAAGAATCCTTTGATGCGGAAGATTATACAAGAGTTCTGGTGGCGGATTCCGGTACGAAGGCAGAAGACGGTGTGACTGTCATGGAAAGTACAGAGGAGAATACCATCACATTAAGTAAGGACAGTGTTTCCACCAAGGCTTCGGGCGTCAGTGTGGAGGGCACGACGGTGACGATTTCCTCTCCGGGCGTATATCTTGTGACGGGAACCGTAGAAGACGGTCAGATCGTGGTGGATTGCGAGGAGAAGGGAACTGTTGAGATCGTATTGAATAATGCTGATATTTCCAATAGCAAAAATGCTCCGGTCTATGTTAAGAATGCGAAAAAAGTGCTGGTTGTTCTCGCCGAGAACAGTGAGAATACGCTTAGCGATGCAGCAGAATATACTTATGAAGATACAGAGAATGAAGAACCGTCGGCATGCCTGTTCAGCAAGGATGATCTTGTTTTAAGCGGCGGCGGCTCCCTTACGGTAAACGGTAATTTTAACAACGGTATCGCTTCAAAGGATACTTTAAAGATTACCGGCGGAGTATATCAGATCAAAGCGGCAGGAAACGGAATCAAGGGTAAGGATTGTGTATTGGTGGCAGACGGAGAGTTTACCATCGATGCGGGAGGAGACGGTATCAAATCTGACAATGACACCGATACTTCTCTCGGCTATATCCATCTGTATGACGGGATCTATGACATTACTTCCGGGGAAGACGGTATACAGGCAGAAACCCAGCTTATTGTTTCAGACGGTGAATTTAAGATCAAAACGGGAAGCGGGGCAGGAGAGACGTCGTCCTTTGCAGGAAGAAGCGAGGGCTGGGATTTTAATAACCGGGACGGTAATTCCCAGAGCCAGACCGATGAGGAATCTGCAAGTGTGAAGGGAATGAAAGCCGGTACGGTATTGAATGTGGAGAACGGTACGGTAGAGATCGATGCCGAGGACGATGCAGTTCATTCAAACGGAACGTTTTATATGAAGGGCGGAACCCTTGTTATGAAATCCGGAGACGATGGAATTCATGCGGACAGCGCCTTAACGATCGACGGCGGAACAGTGACGGTTACTCAGTCTTACGAGGGAATCGAGGGCGTTGATATCGTCATTAACGGCGGAGAACTTGATATTACGGCAAGTGATGACGGAATGAACGGCGCAGGCGGAGAAGTAAGCTCTAGTCAGGGCGGCGGTATGGGAGGCATGATGTCTTCCTCTTCCGGAACACTTACGATTACCGGCGGCAAGATTCATGTAGATGCAGGCGGAGATGGATTAGATGCCAATGGAGCATTGACCATTGACGGCGGTGATATTCTTGTAGAGGGACCTACGAATGACGGAAATGCGCCGATTGATTTTGATAATGAATTTACGATAAACGGAGGAACGGTGATTGCCACGGGAAGCTCGGGAATGCTTGAGGGCGTCAGCAATTCTTCAAAACAGAACAATGTTACTTATGTATTTGACAATGCTTTAAGCGCAGGAACATTGCTGCAGATTACCGACGAGAGCGGCGATGTGCTTATGGAGACGGAAATCAATAAAACAGCGGCAAGTTTGATTTTCTCCAGCGAGGATTTAAAGACGAATAAGACTTATACCGTAAAAGCGTCAGGAGAGGAAATCGGAACCTTTACAGTATCCTCCGTAGTGACCACTGTTGGCAGTGCAGGCGGTATGGGCGGCATGGGACCCGGCATGGGTGGCGGAAGAAACGGTCAGATGCAGATGCCGGATGGAAGTACTTCAAACGGAAGCATGCAGACGCCGCCGGATATGAATTCCACTAACGGAAGCATGCAGATGCCGGATGGAAGTACTGCAAACGGAAGCATGCAGACGCCACCGGATATGAATTCTACTGACGGAAGCATGCAAACGCCGCCGGATATGAATTCTACTGACGGAAGCATGCAGACGCCGCCGGATATGAATTCCTCAGACGGAAGTATGCAGATGCCGGATATGAATTCTTCCAAGGGAGGAAACGGACAGAAGATGCAGAGAGGTAACGGACAGACGAAAAACGGTAATGTCGCAACCAATACTGCAACTTAATAACAGTTCCTAAGTAGAATATATAATATGCAAGGCGTTCGCAAAAAATATTGACAACCGGAGTGTTCGGTGTTATAGTGTTTTGGCGGACGCTTTTTGTCTGCTTTTATGTTGTAATGAACGTCAATGAGAGGAGCGATATGTGATGTCGGCATTAAAGGTGACGGACTTACTGGTGGGATATGAGAATACTCCGGTGGCGGAAAAAATGAATTTTGAAATATCACAGGGGGATTATGTCTGTATTATCGGAAAAAACGGAGCGGGAAAGAGCACGCTTGTGAAGACATTGCTCCATTTGCAAAAGCCTATTTCCGGAACGATTGAATACGGTGAGGAGGGAATCGGTTATCTTCCTCAGCAGACCGTTGTGCAAAAGGATTTTCCGGCATCGGTATGGGAGATCGTGATGTCCGGTAATGTGTCAAAACTGGGAAAGAGATTTTTTTATAAAAGAGAAGATAAATTAAGAGCCAGAAAGAATATGAAGCGAATGAATATCTGGGATCTTAAGAGGAAATGTTACCGGAATCTTTCCGGCGGGCAGCAGCAGAGAGTCCTCCTTGCAAGAGCGCTCTGCGCGTCTTCGCAGATGTTATTCCTCGATGAGCCGGTGACCGGACTGGATCCGCAGGTGACAGCCGAATTTTACGGATTGTTGAAAGAATTAAATGAAAACGGTATGACGATCATCATGGTTTCCCATGATTTTCAGGCGGCGATGGAATATGCCAGTCATATCCTGCATGTGGATAAAAAAGAAATTTTCTTCGGAACAAAGGAAGAATATCAGAAAAGCGCGCTGTATACGGCGTTTGAGCACAGTATGGAGGAGGCGATATAAATGTTGGAGCAATTGGCTTATTATCTTAACTTTCCCTTCGTAAGATACGCACTGATCGTGGGCGTGCTGACTGCGCTTTGTTCCTCTCTTTTGGGGGTGACGCTTGTGTTAAAACGTTATTCCTTTATCGGCGACGGGCTGTCTCATGTGGCGTTCGGCGCCATGGCGGCAGCTTCCGTCATGCATATCACAAATACCACGATTTTAACATTGCCGGTCACGATCATTACGGCGATCCTGCTGTTGAGAAACGGGCAGAACGCTAAGATCAAGGGAGATGCGGCGATTGCCATGATGTCTGTGGGAGCCCTTGCCGTGGGATATATGCTGATGAATATTTTTCCTACATCGGGCAATGTATCCGGAGATGTATGCAGTACATTGTTCGGTTCCACATCCATTATTACGCTGACAAAGGCGGACGTGAATCTTTGTATTATATTGTCGGTGGTTGTGATGGGAGTCTTTCTGCTTTTTTATAATAAGATCTTTGCGGTTACTTTTGATGAAAATTTTGTCAAAGCCACAGGTGTGGGCGCAGAGCGTTATAATCTGCTGGTCGCTGTTTTGATCGCAGTGATCATCGTTATGGGCATGAATCTGGTGGGATCGCTTTTGATCTCGGCTTTGATTATCTTTCCGGCACTTTCGGCAATGAGTATTATAAGAAGTTTTAAGGGGGTTGTGATCTGTTCGGCGATTATTTCCGTATGCTGCGCATTTACGGGGATTATTGTTTCGATTTTATGTTTCACGCCGGCGGGATGTACCATCGTCATGATGGATATTGCAGTATTTTTTGTATGTTTTATCATTTCCAAATGTAAGAAAGGGTGGTAGATCGATGATGAAGAAGGGAACCTTGTTTGCGGTATGGACATTGGCGGCAATTCTGCTCGGAGGCTGCGGCACGGAATCGGGGCATGTTGCGCCGAAAGGGGAGAATGCAGTGCAGAAGGCAATGCAGGAACAGATGGAGAAGGAATCTGATACGGAGGAGAAAGAATCCGCAATCGAAGAAACAGATGGCGATAGCGGGGAGGAAACCGGCACACTTGTGGGTGAGGAAGCCGCGATGACGGAAGAGGTGGATATCGATCTGACCACGATGGGACCGGATATGGTCTATGCGACGGTCTATCAATTGATGGTGGATCCGGATACTTATGCGGGAAAAAAGATCCGCATGAAGGGATTTTATTATGCCGCATATTATGAGCCGACAGACACTTATTATCATTACGGAGTGATACAGGATGCGCTCGCCTGCTGTCAGCAGGGGCTGGAATTTGTCTGGGGGGATGGCAGTCATGTTTATCCGGATGAGTATCCGGCAGAGGAAACGGAGATTTATGTGACAGGTACATTTGAGACTTATCAGGAGGAGGGCGATCTGAATCTGTATTGCCACTTAAAAGATGCGAAAGTCTGCTGGTATGAATGAAAGTTTGAAAATGTGTCAGTGACTATTCATAGTAACTTGTGTTTATAAAAATATGCAAGATTTAGTAAATATTTCTTGTCTGTTGTGAGAAAATAAGCTATACTATAAGCCAGAGTGATTACAGAAAGGAGACTGAAACTATGGCAATCATAGACGAAATCAAAGCAAAAGCAAAACAGAATAAGAAGAGAATCGTTTTGCCGGAATCCATGGATAAGAGAACCTATGAAGCGGCAGAGAAGATTTTAAAAGAGGGAATCGCGGACCTGATCATTATCGGTACGGAGGAAGAGATCGCAGAGAACGGCAAGGGATATGATCTTACCGGTGCAACCATCATCAATCCGTTTACAGATCCGAACAAGCAGAAATACATTGACAAATTTGTAGAACTCCGGGCAAAGAAAGGCGTGACGCCGGAGATTGCAAAGGAGCAGATGGAAAAGGATTATATGTATTATGCATGTCTGATGTGTAAATGCGGCGATGCGGACGGTGCGGTATCGGGCGCCTGCCATTCCACAGGTAATACGATTCGTCCGGCATTGCAGCTGCTTAAGACGAAACCGGGTATCAGCAGCGTTTCCGGATTTTTCCTGATGGAGGTTCCTGATTGCGATCTCGGTGAGAATGGTCTGTTTGTATTTGCAGACTGCGCGGTAGATCCGAATCTGGATGCTCCGAAACTTGCAGAAGTTGCAGGACTTTCCGCAGAATCTTTCAAGAATTTTGTGGGAGCAGATCCGAAGGTGGCTATGCTTTCTTTCTCCACAAAGGGAAGCGCAAAGCATGACGATGTCACAAAAGTAGCGGACGCAGTGGCTCTTGCAAAGGAGAAATTCCCGCAATATGCCATTGACGGGGAATTGCAGCTGGATGCCGCATTGGTAGAGGAAGTGGCAAAGTTAAAGGCTCCGGACAGCCCGGTTGCCGGCAAGGCAAACACATTGGTATTCCCGAGTCTGGAAGCAGGCAATATCGGCTATAAGTTAGTACAGAGACTGGCAAAGGCAAATGCTTACGGTCCGGTATTACAGGGACTTGCCATGCCTGTCAATGATCTGTCAAGAGGCTGCTATGCCGATGACATTGTAGGCGTTGTGGCGATTACGGCAGTACAGGCTCAGATGAGTGAATAATTGAAAAAGAGATTGGAGAAAAACATGAAGATTTTAGTATTAAACTGCGGTTCTTCTTCCCTGAAGTACCAGTTGATCAATATGGAGAATGAGGAAGTGCTGGCAAAAGGTCTTTGCGAGAGAATCGGTATTGAAGGTTCCGCTTTGACGCACAAACCGGCAGGAAAAGATAAATATGAGATCCAGACGCCGATGAAGGATCATCAGGTGGCTGTTCAGTTGGTACTGGATGCTTTGATGGACAAGGATCACGGCGTGATCACGGACGCAAAGGAAATCGGGGCAGTGGGACACAGAGTTCTGCATGGCGGACAGAAGTGTACGCAGTCTGTCGTTGTGGACGAGAAGATCAAAGATGTCATCAGAGAGTGTTTCCCGTTAGGACCGCTTCACAATCCTGCAAACCTGATCGGTATTGAAGCTTGTGAAAAAGCATTGCCGGGAACACCGAATGTGGCTGTATTCGATACTGCATTCCATCAGACGATGCCGAAAAAGGCATATATGTATGCAACACCGTATGAGTGGTATGAGAAATATGACATCAGAAGATATGGCTTCCACGGTACCAGTCATGCCTTTGTATCTGCGAGAGCCATTGAATTTGCAGGCTTAGATCCGAATAATTCCAAAGTGATCGTATGCCATTTGGGAAACGGTTCTTCTCTTTCTGCGGTCTTAAACGGTAAATGTATTGATACCAGCATGGGACTTACGCCTTTGGAGGGCGTTCCTATGGGAACAAGAAGCGGTGATCTCGATCCTGCCATTGTTCAGTTTGTGGCAAATAAAGAGGGTAAGACCGTTGACGAGATGCTGACTATCCTGAATAAGAAGTCAGGTGTTCTGGCAATCAGCGGAAAGTCCAGCGATTTCAGAGATCTGGTAAGCGGAAAAGAGCAGGGAGATGAGCGCTGCGCTCTTGCCCTTGATATCTTCACATACAAGGTTGCAAAATATATCGGAAGCTATATCACAGCCCTTCACGGTGTTGATGCTATCGCTTTTACCGCAGGCGTGGGTGAGAATTCCGCACCGGTCAGAGAGATGGTTATGAGTTATTTTGATTATATGGGAATTAAGCTTGACCTTGAGAAGAATAAAGAATTTGGCGATGACAGAGAGATCTCTACACCGGATTCTTCCGTAAAGGTATTGGTGATCCCTACCAATGAAGAATTGCGTATTGCCAGAGAAACATTAGAACTTGTATAAATAATGAGAGTGTTATTTGAGAGGAATCTATGACAGAACAGGAATTTATTACAAAATTACCAACCATTGATCAATATTACGTTATTTTTTGTGATTTTACGAAAATGCCGTATGTGGAATGTGATGTGGAGACTTATGATGATAAGATCTATATCTTTCTGGATAAAAAGAGAGCGGATGAATTTGTGGAAAGCTACAAGGAAGATAAGATGAAACTTCACATTGAGATCATTAAGAGAGATCAGATCCGCAATTTCCTTGGCGTTATGGTTGGCGATGGCGTGAATATGGCAAGTTTTCGCGGAAAAGAGGATTTTGATATTCAGTTGAACAAAATTGTGGTTCGCAAACTTAAGGAGGGTGCGCCACAGCCTCTTGAAAATCCGACGCTGCAGATCAGCATGATTTATTTTATGCAGGCAGTGAGGACTGCGGAGACAGAGGAAGAACGGCAGATCACCAGACAGTTTGAGGAAGAGATGATGGTGAATATTGCCAGAGCAAAGCTCCTGCTGCCTACCAAGGTTCTTGACGAAACCGATGAAAATGGAAATAAACGGGCAGCCATTATGCAGCTTAAGAATGAAAATGGCGAATTGTATATCCCTCTTTTTACGGATTTGAATGAATTTGTGAAAGCAAACAGGGAAGAGGGAAGTTTTAATTTCACAGGCGTGGATTTTAACATGATAAGAAGTATGAAACTGCCGAATATGTCAGGCTTTATCATCAATCCGGGTACCATCGGGCTTTTGCTTACAGAACAGCATATGCAGGCAATCGAGAACCGTTTTGGCAGCGGGGAGAATGCATGAAAATACAGCTTTTTTCAACATTGAGAAACTATAAAACAGAATATCTGAAAAAGGATATCTTTGCAGGAATCGTCGTGGCAGCCATGACGGTTCCTATTGCAATGGGATATGCGGAGATAGCGGGACTTCCGGCGGTATATGGTCTTTACGCATCGGTGCTTCCGATCTTGGTCTTCGCGCTTTTTTCTACATCGCCGCAATTTATTTTCGGGGTGGATGCGGCTCCGGCAGCAATTGCGGGGAGTTTTTTGACTGCAATGGGAATAGCCAAAGGTTCGGAGGAGGCGCTGGCAGTTATGCCGGTGCTCACACTTCTGACAGGATTATGGCTGTTCCTGTTTTTTTTCCTGCATGCGGAAAAAATCCTGGGTTATATTTCCACACCTGTAATGGGAGGATTTATCAGCGGTATTGCCGTTACGATCATCCTGATGCAGGTACCGAAATTGCTGGGGTCTGCTCCGGGTGAGGGAGAATTGCTGCAACTTCTTCTTTGTATTGTAAACGCAGGGAATTCTTTTCACGGGTTGTCTTTTATTCTGGGGATCGTCACATTGATCTTCATATTGTTCTTAAAAAAGATCGCGCCTAAAGTTCCGGCGGCGATTTTAGTTATGATTGCCGGTGCGCTTGGGGAATATTTTTTTGATCTTGGCAGCTATGGCGTGAAAATGCTGGAGCCGGTGGATTCCGGAATGATAAATATTTCAATGCCGGTGCTCACAAATATGAAAATATCAGAATATTTTTCTACGAGTATTACCATTGCGGTTGTTATTATGGCGGAGTCTTTGCTGGCGGAAAAACGGTTTGCGGCAAAAAACGGATATCAATTAAAGGAACGGCAGGAGTTATTGGCATTTGCCACGGCAAATCTTGCAGGGGCTATTTGCGGAAATTGTCCGGTAAACGGAAGTGTTTCAAGAACTTCGATAGCGGAGCAGTACAGCGGGAAAACCCAGATGACATCAATTATTGCCGGTATGCTGATGTGTTTGATCTTAATGTTTGGAAGCGGATTGATCCGATATCTTCCGATCCCGATTATGACAGCGATTGTGATATCCGCTCTTATGAGCGTCATCGAAAAAGATCTGGCGAAAAGACTTCGCAAGGTCAGTCGCATGGAATATGCGATCTTTTTGGCGGCTTTTTTCGGAGTCCTTTTATTCGGAACTATTTTCGGAGTTGTCATAGGAACCGTTTTGTCTTTTGTCAGTGTAGTATTGAGAGCTGCCAGACCTGCCAGAGAATTTCTGGGAGTGATTCCGGGACATGAGGGATTTTATAATCTGAAACGAAGCGTACATGCTTATAAAATCCGCCGCACGATTATTTATAAATTCAACGGGAATCTTTTTTTTGCAAATAGCGGTATCTTTGTGGGAGATCTGGAGCGGGAACTGTCAAGAAATCCGGATACGGATTGCGTGATCGTGGATGCATCGGGAATCAGCAGCATTGATATCACTGCAGCAGATGAAATCCGGCGTTTCGATGAAAAACTAAGGAAAAGAAAAGTGAGATTTTATCTGACGGAACATACAGCCTATGTAAATGATGAATTGAGAAGATACGGACTTGCCGATCTGATAGAGAAAGGAATGGTACGGCGCACTCTCACTGTTGCATTACAGGAGGCAGGGCGCGAAGCACCTTATCAATTAGAGGGCTTGGATGAAAATGAGATCACGTTTACCAAACTTACCAGTCCGGAGGAGTTACATTCTTTACAGGAATATTTGTGGGCATTTGGAAAAGATGCGGCAAAGCAGATGGAAAAAAATATAGAGAAGATTTTAACCTCCGATGCGCTTGACAGCCTGGAGTCGGTTACAGATCAACCGCTAATCCGACTGGCAAAAAACTGGCATCAGCTGAGTGCGTTTGACGAGGATGAACTATTGAAACGACTGGAATTGCATCTTTCGGAGCTGGCTGTGAAACTGGGTGTGACAGAGGAGGAGGCATTAGGTTATGTCGAGAGACATCGGAACTATTTAAAACAGCGTTTGGAAAATTTAAATCCGGATATTCCACCGCTTCTGGAAGCCTACGAGAAAAAATTGGAAAAACGGCTGAATTCCGAACAGCCGGAAAATTATGAAAAATTAAAAAATATAAAGAAACGATATTATGAGCATTTCAAAGAGGATGATTGAAAGGATGAAATTAGAAAATAAAATCAAACAGGATTTACTTCAAAAAGCCAGAGAAGCGGCAGAGCAGGCTTATGCTCCGTATTCCGGCTTTTATGTGGGGGCTGCGCTGCTTGCGGAGGATGGCAGTATATATACCGGCTGCAATGTGGAAAATGCATCCTTCGGAGCAGGGATCTGCGCGGAACGGAATGCATTGTTCCATGCCATCAGCGAGGGAAAAAGGCGTTTTACCGCCATTGCGGTGACGGGAGGTACCAAAAAAGAAGAAAGCATCGGGTTTTGCGAGATTTGTTATCCCTGCGGGATCTGCCTGCAGGCTTTGTCGGAATTTTGCGGGGATGAGTTCCTCTTTCTGTTTGGAACGGAAGAAAGAACGATGAAAGAAATGCTGCCCCATGGATTCGGGGCAGCCGCATTTCAGAAAGAGTAGATGTTTGCGTCAGACTGCGCTTTTTGGAAGCAGTTTCGCCTTGCTCAGGGCATTCCTGACTGCGAGAGCGGAAAAGTAAGCCACGGCAATGCTGACGATATCTTTCGGAAGATAAGGCAGAGAGACCATAAGGAAACTCTTAGGAATGGTAGTATGATAGACAAAGGCGAATTGCAAAATGCCGCATAAATGGCAAAGGAATAATCCGAGGCAGCCGAAAGTCAGGGCGATGGTTATGGACCAGCCTCTCTTGGCTGTTTTTTTCGACAGTTTCAAACCTGCTCCGCACAGGGCAGTCAGGGGCAGAAAACCGAAGAGAAAGCCACCGGTAATGCCGAACAGGACAGCGGGACCGGACTCGAATCCGTTAAATACCGGGATTCCGATCAGACCCGCCAGAATGTAAAGGGCTGTGGCGGAAGTCCCCGTTTTGCTGCCTAAGGCAAAACCGAGAAAAGCCATTCCGAAAGTCTGCAGGGTTGCGGGAACTCCGAATAACTGGAAACCTGCGGGAATTGCAGAGATGATGGAGACAATCGCGGTGAAAATCGCTGTTATGGTAATTGTTTCCGCAGAAACGGAAGATTTTGTAAGTACGCTTGTATTTGACATGGGGTACTCCTTTCTTTTGCTTTACAGTTAGGAACTGTTGATAAATAACTTGATATTTTCCAACAGTTCCTTAGTTTATCAGAAATAATAAAAATGTCAACCTGTAAAAATAAAAAAAGTTAACATTTGTGAAAAGAAAAAATATTTATTGCCTTTTTGAGCAGTTTATGGTAAACTATTACATATTTTGGGCTATATGTGCAATAATGCTTGCATATCGCTCTATCAGCAAGGAGGTTTATCATGAAGCACATTAAGACTTTAAACACAAGAAATTTAAAGAACACAGTGGCACATGGCGGCTGCGGTGAATGTCAGACATCCTGCCAGTCAGCTTGCAAGACATCATGTACCGTAGGAAATCAGAGCTGCGAGAATGCTAAGCAGTAGGGATTTCCGGTTCTGAGGTCGCAAAGATATGTGGCGTTCCCATAGGCAGCGGTTATACCGCTGCCTATAGATATGTGAGGGCGGCAAGCCGAAAAGCCCGGTGCAAGCCGGTTTGCAGACCGGACATTGGAACGCCGGTGAAAAATATTGGTTGCGAAAGGGGAATTTAGTTTGATTCACAGATATCAGAATAACGGATATAACATTGTGATGGATATCGACAGCGGCGCAGTTCATGTGACGGATGAAGTGACCTATGACGCAATCCCGTTATTTGAAGAAGGAAAGACGAAATCAGAGATCGAGAAGATCTTACAGGATAAATACAGCTTAGAAGAGATCGATGAGGCGATCGGGGAGATTACTTCCTTAAAGGAAGCAGGTTCTCTTTTTACGGAAGATGAATATCGCGAATTTGTGATGGATTTTAAGAAAAGAAAAACCGTGGTCAAAGCGCTGTGTCTTCATATTGCGCATGATTGCAATCTTGCCTGTCGTTACTGTTTTGCAGAGGAAGGCGAGTATCATGGCAGACGGGCATTGATGAGCTTTGATGTGGGAAAGCGGGCGTTGGATTTTCTGATCGAAAATTCCGGAAACCGGGTAAATCTGGAGGTGGATTTCTTTGGCGGAGAGCCGCTTATGAACGTGGAAGTGGTAAAACAACTGGTGGAATACGGGCGCTCCAGAGAGCAGGAATGCAATAAAAAATTTCGCTTTACCCTGACGACAAACGGTGTTTTGTTAAATGACGAGATCATGGAATTTGCCAACCGGGAGATGGCCAATGTTGTCATGAGCCTTGACGGAAGACCGGAGGTAAATGATAAAATGCGACCGTTCAGAAACGGCAGAGGCAGTTATGATGTGATTGTTCCGAAATTTCTTAAATTTGCAAAAATGCGGGAAGAACTGGGACTGAGTTATTACGTCAGAGGTACCTTTACCCATGAAAATCTGGATTTTTCCAAAGATATTCTTCACTATGCGGATCTCGGATTTAAGGAGATCTCCATTGAGCCGGTGGTTGCATCTCCGGATGAGCCATATGCCATAAAAGAGGAGGATCTGCCGAAGATTCTGGAAGAATATGATAAATTGGCGGTGGAACTGCTTAAGAGGAAGAAAGAGGGAAGAGGCGTAGATTTCTTCCACTTTATGATCGATCTGGAACAGGGACCTTGTGTGATCAAGCGGTTGTCGGGCTGCGGTTCCGGAACGGAATATCTGGCAGTGACGCCGTGGGGGGATTTTTATCCCTGTCATCAATTTGTGGGAAATGAGGATTTTCTTCTCGGCAATGTCTATGAAGGAATTCAAAACACGAAAGTCCGCGATGAATTTAAACTCTGCAACGTCTATGCAAAGCCTAAGTGCAGAGAGTGTTTTGCCAGATATTATTGCAGCGGCGGCTGTGCGGCCAACGCCTATCAATTTCATGGCAGTATTACAGATGCCTATGATATCGGCTGTGAGATGCAGAAGAAGCGCATAGAGTGCGCGATTATGATGAAAGCAGCCGAGGCATAGATAGAACGAAGTTACCGTTTCCGGTAACAGAGGAATTAATAATCAATGATGAATGGAAGAAGGATAGTAAGATGAAACAGAAACGAAAAAGTCTTCTGCAATTAATCTTAAGTCTGATCGTGATCGTCGTATTTGCGTTGATCCTGATCTTTGGCGTTAAGATTAAAGGGATGGAAAAAGGAAGCGCAAGAAACATTATTTTAGGTCTTGATCTGAAAGGCGGTGTCAGCATCACATACGAAGCCACCGGCGATTATACTTCGGAAGATCTCTCGGACACATTGAATAAGTTGAAATTAAGAGCTGAGGAATTCAGTGCGGAATCCGATGTCTACATGGAAGGCGATAACCGTATCACGGTAGATATACCGGGACAAAGCGATGCGGATGCGGTACTGGAAAAACTTGGTAAACCGGGTTCTTTGTCTTTTGTAACCGGCTACGGTACAGATTCCGAGAAAGTATGGGTTGAGGGTTCGCAGATCGTGGATGCCCAGCCGGCGGCGCGCACCAACGAAAATACAGGCGTAAAAGAATATGTAGTAAATTTTGAATTGAGTGACGAAGGCGCTACTTCCTTTGCAGAGGCAACAACAGCTAATGTGGGAAATATCCTTTATGTTGTCTATGATGGAAATATTGTCAGCAGCCCTGTTGTAAATGAGGCAATCACCGGCGGACGCGGTGAGATCAATGGTATGGATTCTTATGAAGAGGCAGAAGAACTTGCTTCCATGATCCGTATCGGTTCCCTGAAAGTAGAATTAAAGGATATCACTCATAAAGTCGTAGGAGCAAAACTCGGTTCCAATGCGGTGAAGACAAGTTTAAAGGCTGGTCTGATGGGCGTTGCGGTCATTATCCTGTTCATGCTTATCGTATATCGTATTCCGGGACTTGCAGCTGCATTTGCATTGATCTTCTATGTGGAAGCAAACTTAATCTGCTTAAACGGATTTGACCTTACCCTGACATTGTCCGGTATTGCCGGCGTTATTCTCTCCATCGGTATGGCTGTGGATGCGAATATTATTATCTATACCCGTATCAAGGAAGAGATTGCCAAGGGAAGAAGTGTTGAAAACGCGATCAATACCGGTTTTAAGCGGGCAAGCTCCGCAATCATCGACGGTAATATCACAACCTTTATCGCAGCCATCGTCCTTATGACAATGGCGTCGGGAACGATCAAAGGGTTTGCGCAGACCCTTGCCATCGGTACCATTTTGTCTGTATTTTGCGCACTGGTTGTTTCAAAATTCTTTGTAAAATCATTGTATTATATCGGTCTGGACAAAGCTGAAATGTATGGCAGCGTAAAAGAGAGAACTCCGTTTAAGATCATGCAGAAGAGAGTCATTTCCTTTATCGTAGCCATCGCGCTTGTAGCTTCCGGCTTTGTGGCAATGGCTGTAAATAAATCCGGCTCGATTGACGGACGTAACAGATCTTTGAATTACAGCGTGGAATTTGAAGGCGGTATCAATATTACGGTTAATTTCGATAAGAAATATTCAACGGATCGGTTTAACAAAAAGATCCTTCCTGTAATTCAGGAGCTTGCCAACGATAAAGAGGCAGTTGCCAATGCCGTTGTGGGAAGCAATGAATATTCCGTAAAGATAAAAGACGTAGATGATAAGATCATGAATCAGATCGAGGAAAAACTGAAAGCGGATTTTGGAGCTACGGAGTTTAATTACAGTGAAGTCGGCGGAACATTAAGCTCCGAGATGAGAAAGAATGCAATTCTCTCTATTATTGTCGCATTGATCTTTATGTTGCTCTATATCTTTATCAGATTCCGGGATATGAAGTTTGCATGGAGCGCGGTGATCACACTGGCTTGCGATCTGTTGATTGTATTTGCATATTATGGATTGTCTTATACATCGGTAGGAAATACGTTCATTGCATGTATGCTGACGATCCTCGGTTATTCCATCAACGATACCATCGTTATTTTCGATCGTGTCAGAGAGCATATCAAGACGGACAAGCATGCTTTGGATGACCGGGTTGAACTTTGCAACAAGAGCGTTACCCAGACGATGACGAGAACGATCTTTACGTCTCTGACTTCGTTTGTGACGATTTTCTTCCTGTATATTCTGGGCGTAAGTTCTTTGAAGGAATTTGCTGCTCCGTTGATGGTAGGTATCATTTTCGGTATGATATCCAATATCTTTATTCCATGCGCATTGTGGTTTACCATGGGCGGTGGAAACAACAAAGTAAAGAAAGCGTAAAACCTGGAGCGGTGTAGCCGTATTGAGTAGGAGGGAGATTTTATCTCCCTCCTACTCAATTGGTTTGGGAGAAAACAAACATAAGAAGGCTTTGGAAAGGCGAGGAAAATGAGAGAGGAAAAATGGCTTGTCTATGGGAAAAAGGCAGACTTTAAAAGTCTTGGGGAGCAATATTCCATAGATCCGGTGGTTGCGCGGATCATCCGGAACAGAGGACATGAGACGGCAGAAGATTTTGAGGATTATTTAAACGGAGATGAGACAAAGCTTCATCATCCGTATCTGTTTAAAGATATGGAGAAAGCGGCGGAAATCCTTTGGAAAAAAATAGATGAGAAAAAGAAGATCCGGATTATCGGAGATTATGATATTGACGGGGTTTGCTCCACTTATATACTCGTGGAGGGATTAAGGCAATTTGGAGCGGATGTCTCCATGGATATTCCGGATCGGATAAAAGACGGTTACGGAATCAATGAAAATCTGATCAAAAGAGCATATGAGAGCGGAATCGATACCATCGTGACCTGCGATAACGGAATTGCGGCGATCGAGCAGATCGCTTACGCGAAGGAACTTGGAATGACGGTGATCGTGACGGATCATCATGAGATTCCTTATCGGGAAAAAGAAGAAAATGGAGAGATCGTAAGAGAATATCTGAGGGTTGAGGCGGATGCAACGGTAGACGCAAAACAGCCGGATTGTCATTATCCCTTTCCTTTGCTTTGCGGAGCCGCCGTTGCATACAAATTGATCCTGACCTGCGGGATCAAAAGAGGGATATATCAAGATGATCCTTCGTTTGTTCTGGAAGATTTTATTGAATTTGCGGCTATTGCAACCATCGGAGATGTTGTGGATCTGTACGGGGAGAACCGGATTCTTACAAAACTGGGATTGAAGAGAGTAAACAAGACGAAGAATTTAGGACTTCGGGCGCTGATCAAGGCCTGCGAGCTGGAGGAGAAAGAGATTGTATCCTATCATATCGGTTTTGTGATTGGACCTTGTCTGAATGCCAGCGGAAGACTGGAGACGGCAAAATATGCCTTTGGACTGCTGAATGCGAAGACGGAGCAGGCGGCTTCGGAAAAAGCGGAGCACTTAAAACGATTGAATGACGAGAGAAAAGATCTGACCGATAAGGGGGTGGAGCAGGCGCTCATTCAGGCGCAGCAATATGAGGAGGATAAATTTTTAGTATTATTTCTTCCCGAAGTGCATGAGAGCATCGCGGGAATTATCGCCGGACGGGTAAGAGAGCGGTTCCACAAGCCGACATTGGTTCTCACACGGGCAGAGGAGGGGGTAAAAGGCTCCGGACGTTCCATTGAGGGCTGCAATATGTTTGAGGAATTGACGGCATGTGCGGAATTGCTTGCGAAATTCGGCGGTCATGAGATGGCGGCAGGACTTTCTCTGAAAGAAGAAAATATCGAGCCTTTGCGCAGAATGTTAAATGAGAAAACGAAACTCACAGAGGAAGATCTCATTCCGAAGATCTGGATCGATGTACCGATGCCATTGGAATATATATCGGAAAATCTGATCTCCCAGCTTCGCGTGCTGGAGCCCTTTGGAAAAGGCAATGAAAAACCGGTATTTGCAGACAAAAATCTGTCAATGATAAAAATGCAGGTGATCGGAAAAAATCAGGACAGCCTGAAATTTACCTTAAAAACGGCGAAGGGCGCGCTGATGACGGCGCTTTTATTCCGGAATGCGGATGAATTTACAGAGGATCTGACCGAAAGGTACGGGGAAGAGGAAGTATCCGCGCTTCGTATGGGATTGAAAAATCATATAAAAATG
>CADBTR010000020.1 GCA_902797675.1 uncultured Lachnospiraceae bacterium | reverse complement strand
CCGTCTGCACGCAAATGGGAAAACATTAGCCGAAATCACCGTCTGCACCCGAAAAAAAGTAGCGAAGAACAGATAATTCGGCATTTGTCGAATCCCACCCCGATTCAATGTCGTATGCCATTAAATATCAAAAATATCAGATGCCCGCCTATACACAGGCGGGCATCTGATATGAAACTCACTGTCAACCACTCGGAGATTTCAGTTTTTTATATTTTAAAGAAGTTGTGGGAGTCAGCATATAGGCCTGACGACCCGAACCTCCGATTATTTCATCTTTGCTGATGAATCCTCTGTAATCATTCATCCCTGCTCCCACAAATACATAGAGCTTTCTTGATTTATCCACACAGATGATCCACTCATCAATCACATTATCCTTTTCAAATTATAAACCGACCATAGAATTCGGAACCGTATCCCTCAAAATCTGATTAACCTTCTCTTTCTGTTCCGCACTGACACCGGAAGTCGCCACAATATGAAGATCTGTACGATAATTTCTATGCTCTCCCACCGGCACATTAATATAAGCCAGAACACGATAATACTGATTATTTGTCTGCCGTTCCCAGTTCCTTGCCTCCGGAGTCCAGGATATGGCTTTTGTGATAAAATCATTCAAATCCTCGTCTGTAATTGCCGCCAATTCAATAGATTTTCGGATAGAATCCGCATTCTCGATATCCACGGCTTTCTTGCTTTTGTTAATATTCTCCGTTAATGTGGGTGCCAAAATTCCAACAAGAACGGCCATAATAGCAATCACAACAATCAATTCGATCAGAGTAAATCCTTTATTGTTATGTTTTCTTCCGATTATATCATTTATATCATTCATATTTTCCACCTCTCAAAATTACAATCTCTTTATTTTTATATCGGCATAATTTCCTGATAAATTAATCAAAAAAACTGCTTGACATCTTCCTATTATATGATATAATAAACAAGTCGCTTGTGAAAAAGCGAATCTAGGGGAATCATCCAATGGCAGGATGACAGTCTCCAAAACTGTTCATGGGGGTTCGAATCCCTCTTCCCCTGTTAATCGGTATCACTCCTTAATGTACGGTCTCAGACTTACATTAAGGAGTGATTTTTTTCATAAATTTCTTTTCATTTTCATATCTTAGAAAAAAACAGCAGGATTGAATATGCTGACATCTCAACAAGAAAATCTGATCGATCAGGGCAAACTTCTGGTTCAGATCACCGACCGGAACCGAAAACCTGTAAAAGACGCATCCATCACTCTCTCTTACACAGGAATCCCCGATTTGACACTGGAACAACTGACTACGGATTCCTCCGGTTTATCGCAGGAACTTTCTCTGCGCACACCGCCCCTAGAATATTCTCTTGATAAAAATAACATCGAACAGCCTTATTCCGAATATTCCATTTACGTGGAAGCCGAGGGGTATGAACCCGTTGCTCTTTCCGGAATCCAGCTGCTCTCCGGCACCTTTTCCCGTCAGCCAGTCTCATTGAATTCCCTTTCTCCATCCTCGGAGCCGTCGGAAGTGACCTTTCCGGCACATACGCTATACGGCAATTATCCGGCAAAAATTCCCGAATCGGAGATCAAGCCGATCGGGGAAAGCGGAGAGATCGTCTTAAGCCGTGTTGTGGTGCCGGAAACGGTCATTGTACATGACGGCGCTCCTTCTGACTCCACCGCAAAAGATTACTATGTCTCTTATACGGATTATATCAAAAATGTAGCTTCCAGCGAGATCTATGCCACATGGCCGGAAAGCACCATCACCGCGAATGTTCTGGCAATCATGTCTTTTACGCTGAACCGTGTATATACTGAATGGTACCGGAATCAAGGATATTCCTTCACGATCACCTCCTCCACCGCTTTTGATCACAAATGGATCTACGGACGAAATATTTTTGACAGTATTTCCTCTGTCGTGGATAATATCTTCAATCGCTATCTGAAACGGGCGGGCGTCAGACAGCCGCTTCTCACTCAATATTGCGATGGAAAAAGAGTCACCTGTCCCGGATGGATGAGTCAATGGGGCAGCAAGGATCTGGGAGATGCTGGTTTTTCCACCATCGAAATCCTGCAAAATTATTATGGTTCCTCGATCATTATCGAAACCGCCGATGCGATCAATGGCATTCCTTCCTCCTGGCCCGGCTATAATCTGTCAATCGGAAGCTCCGGAGTCAAAGTATCGCAGCTTCAGGAACAATTAAACGGAATTGCTTCCGCTTATCCCGAAATACCGTTTTTATCCATTGACGGCATCTATGGAACAAAAACAGCCAATGCCGTAAAAGAATTTCAGCGGATTTTCGGTCTTACTCCCACCGGCGTGACCGACTTTAAGACATGGTATAAAGTATCCCAGATTTATACCGGCGTGACAAAAATTGCAGAATTGAACGGCACTCCGATTCAATCTCCCACCTCTATAAGTGGTGAGTAAAGAAAGGAAACTTACGTAGGTGGGAGTTTGAATCTCCGACCTACGGGAATTGCTGCCGTCTCCAGCAAGCAGGTCGCAGGGCTAAAGCCATGCGACATTCAATTAGAATTTACGAGCCCTGTCCACTAACCCGCAATTTTCTTATAAGTAAACTCAACTAAAATTGCGGGTTACAGAAATCCGGCTGTGAATAGTAATTTCTTTGCTACATTTTTCGATGAAACATGATTTTTCTCTTGACATTGCGCCTTTGTGAAACTAAAATATTTTTGTATAAGATGATTTTTATAAATCACACTTATTATTTGTAAAATATTCACATAGTTGGAGGAAATGATCATGGCAAAGAAAGATATTGACTGGTCTAATCTTGGTTTTGGTTATATCAAGACTGACAAACGATTTGTATCAAATTACAAAAACGGTGCATGGGATGAGGGATGTCTCACGGAAGATGACACCATCACCTTAAGTGAATGCGCAGGCGTTCTGCAATATGCCCAGACAGTTTTTGAAGGACTGAAAGCATACACTACTGAGAAAGGTCAGGTCGTAATTTTCCGTCCGGATTTGAATGCGGCAAGATTAAAAAGCTCTGCTGAAAGACTTGAGATGCCTGTTTATCCGGAAGATCAATTTGTAGAGGCTGTAGTCAAGACCGTTGAGGGAAATCTTGATTTTGTTCCGCCATACGGCTCCGGCGCAACCCTTTATATCCGTCCGTATATGTTCGGAACAAACCCTGTCATCGGCGTAAAACCGGCAACAGAATACCAGTTCCGCGTATTTACGACTCCGGTTGGTCCTTATTTTAAGGGCGGTGCAAAACCGATCACAATTAAAGTCTCTGATTTCGATCGTGCAGCTCCTCACGGAACCGGTCACATCAAAGCAGGGTTGAATTATGCAATGAGTCTTCATGCGATTGTAACTGCGCACAATGAAGGATTTGCAGAGAATATGTATCTGGATCCTGCCACCAGAACAAAGGTAGAGGAAACCGGCGGTGCAAACTTCCTGTTTGTCACAAAAGACGGCAAGGTTGTCACTCCAAAGTCTGACAGTATTCTTCCTTCCATTACACGCCGTTCTCTTGTTTATGTGGCAAAGGAATATCTCGGTCTGGAAGTGGAAGAACGTGAAGTTCTCTTTGAAGAAGTAAAAGATTTTGCAGAAGCCGGTCTTTGCGGTACTGCCGCTGTTATCTCTCCTGTCGGAAAAATCGTAGACCACGGCAAAGAGATCTGCCTGCCAAGCGGCATGGAGGAAATGGGACCTGTGACAAAGAAGCTTTATGATACATTGACAGGCATCCAGATGGGACGCATCGATGCACCGGAAGGCTGGATCCGCGTCATTAAATAATGATAATAAAATGTGCTTTTGCACCTTCTGTTTATCAATGTTAGAGAAAAAGCTGTACACAAAAACTGTGTGCAGCTTTTTTTGTAGCAACAGGGCATCAGTGCCAGCCGGGCT
>CADBTR010000019.1 GCA_902797675.1 uncultured Lachnospiraceae bacterium | reverse complement strand
GAAACCAAAATAGCGAAAGAATCGCGGGTACAGTTTCATAACCCCATCGGTGTCTTTCGCAGAAAGATGGGGAATAAAAATGAAAAACAGATTATTGAACGGTCTTGATCAAATGGGACTCGGAGGTTTGGGAGAGAAGGATATCTTCGCCAATGAATTAGAAGAGAATGCAAAGAATGTCCGAACGGTTGCAAAGGAAGAAAAAGAACAGGAAAAATCAGAGGTTGATTTTGTCTACGGAAAGGTATATCGCTGTCCGGTCTGTAATCATGAATTTAAGGCGTTGCGCGTAAAAGCGGCAAAACCGAGATTACTTTCGACAGATCCCGATCTGCGCCCGGTTTATCAATACCTTGATGTTAACAAATACGACTGTGTTGCATGTGAGAAGTGCGGATATGCGTCACTTTCCGGCAGTTTTGACAAGATTTCGGATGCACAGATCAAAAGTATCCGGAATCAGATCAGTAAAAATTTTAAGGGAATCAGTCCGGCCGGGGACAAATATACATATGATGAAGCGATTTTGCGCTGTCAGCTTGCACTGGCAAATGCAATGGTGAAGTTTACCAGAACCAGTGAGAAAGCGTGGATCTGCTTAAAACTTGCCTGGTTATACCGGGGAAAACGGTTGGAACTGATTGCTGCGGAGTCTAACAGATTCAAAGAATTATACGAAGCGGAGATGCAATATATCAAAAAAGCGGTAGAAGGATTTAAGGTTGCCCGAATGAAGGAACACTTTCCGATCGTAGGCATGGATGAATGGACATTTGATTTTCTTATGGCGGAATTGCTGCTTGAAACCAATGAAGTGCAGGAGGCCAAAAGACTGGTTTCCAATATGATCGTTTCCAGGCAGTGTCCTTCCAGAATTAAGGATAAGGCAAGAGATTTAAGAGATTATATCAGAGAATCTGTTGAAGGGGAATAACGTATCGGCAGGCAATTGCTTTTGTATGTGTTCCTAATGTATAAAGAGACAGGGTGAGGATAAACTCGCCCTGTCTCTTTGGATCCTTGATGAAACTTTGCCTTTATAGAAAATAATCAGAACTGATCGTTATCTTTTTCTGAAGGATCACCGGCATCAGTCGCATCTTCGTCTTCTGGATCTTCATTATTTTCATCATCGTCATCATCTTCTTCATTCATATCGGCGGATAGAGCCTCTCTTTCTTCCTCTGTGAGAGAATCATCCAGGTCATCGTCTTCATCCTCTTCTGTAGAGATCGAAGTGTAGCCTCTGTTGTCGGAATCCAACTCGTCCAAATCATCATCCAGATCATCGAAATCATCAAAGTCATCGAAGTCATCATCGATAAATTCTTTGCTGTCTTTATATTTTTTGTACAAGATCCCTCCTGCTGCGGCAGCGGCAGCCAAAACCGCGGTAAACGTAAGAAACTTTGAAAAATTTTTAGCCATAAATAAGCTCCTTTCTCTATAATGTCTAAGTATATTCTAATACAAAATGGTATAAAAATAAAGGAGATTTTCAAAAAAATAGATAAAATTCAGAAAATAAAGAGTTTGTTTCTGAAAAATAGTACCTTAGTACTATTGAAAAAAGATGATATTGGAATTAAAATACAAATCAGTGATAAGTAGCACTCAAAAACAATGAGTGCTAACAACTATTAAGGAGGATGAATCATATGTTAAAACCATTAGGTGACAGATTAGTATTAAAACAGGCAGAAGCAGAGGAAACCACAAAGTCAGGAATCGTTCTTCCGGGGCAGAATAAAGAAAAACCGCAGGAAGCAAAGGTTGTTGCAGTAGGAAAAGACGTGAAAGCTGAGGAATTAAAAGAAGGCGCTACCGTTATTTATTCCAAATATGCAGGAAATACGGTAAAGATAGATGAGGAAGAATACATCATTGTTAAAGAAGAAGACGTACTGGCTGTTCTTGCTTAAGAGTTTGAACGGCACTCCGATTCAATCTCCCACCTCTATAGGTGGTGAGTAAAGAAAGGAAACTTACGTAGGTCGCAGGGCTAAAGCCAT
>CADBTR010000018.1 GCA_902797675.1 uncultured Lachnospiraceae bacterium | reverse complement strand
TCTCCTCTAATAACGATCGTTTAGCTACTGCATAAGCGACTTGCACAAAATCAGAGATTTTGGCAATCTGCTTAATTATCTGACTAACTCCGGTCGGATGCCGATCCCGTAACTTCGCCTGTTTCGCAGCCTTGAACGGTATCTGGTTCCTATCGTTCCCACTGGCTTGGTTCATCTGTCATCCAGCCGTATATTTTCCAGCGACCATTGATATCTTTTCGCAATACATATACTTCCGTATCCGAAACCAACTGTTTTCCCGACTGCACATAATAGGTACACTTCAATGACGCCGTATGGACATCCTGATCTACCGTATAATACACCACATCTGTTGTCTTATCGAAAATAATATTTGTAATGGTTCTGTGTTTCTTTTTATATACCTGAATTTCTTCTTTCAAAGAATCAAAATATTCTGTCTCGGGATTTTTTGCCAGCAATTCATCATCAAATAATTTTCTGGCAAGATCCGACAATTCTCTCACAACCTCGTCCGTATTATCCTCGTTATAATAACACTTCTGAATCCTTGTGAAAAATTTCACAACTTCCAAAGGCGTCGTCGGATAATTCGCATCCAGATCTTTCAGCAGCACTTTCTCCACTTCCGAAAGCTGCTCTTCCGACGTCAGTTTACCGGAATCCCTGCTGTCTTTATTTACATAATGATAATATAAAAGCACACACAGCACGATAATCAAAGTTATGGTGACTAAACGTTTTACACTTTTCATGCTGCCTCCTTTCATTTTATGACTTTTTCCATGAGCTTGTGCTATTCTTCATCCTCAAACCGCAGTGTCATACTTTTTCCGTCTTTTCCCGGATATGCCTGTCCAAATATCTTCCGGACATCTTCCATATAATCATCCGGTCGTACAAGAGACGGACTGTAATGTGTAAGCCACATTTCCTTCGGCTGAGCTTCCTTTGCCACTCTCGCCGCTTCCTGAAATGTCATATGCTTATATTCCTTTGCCTTTTTCAGCTTTTCCTGCTCTCCGTACATTCCCTCGCAGATCAGAAGATCCGCGTTTTTTGCTTTTTCCGCCAAAATCGCAACCGGTCTGGTATCCGTGCAATAAGTTACCTTGATTCCTTTTCTCTTCTCACCTAATACCATATCCGGGGTAAATACCATGTCTCCCTCTTCGATCATTTCACCTTTCTGAAGCCTGCTCCAGTATTTTTGAGGGATGCCCGACTCGATTGCCCGTTCCGGCTGAAACTTGCCGCCCCGTTCGATGATGATATTATACCCGTAACAGGTAATGTTATGATTCACCTTAAACGCTTCGATGAGATATCCTTTATTTCTAATGGTACAGTTTTTCTCCGTCAATTCCACATACTCAATGGGAAACGGTAATTCCGGAGCAATCGTCCGCAAAGCTCCCGCCACTTTTTCAAGCCCCTTAGGACCGATCATCGTCACCGGCTCTGTTCGTTCCGCATTTCCCATCGTCAACAACAATCCCGGCAACCCGCTGATATGATCTGCATGATAATGGGTAAAACAGATCGTGTCGATGGGATGAAAACTCCAGCCATGCTGCTTTACCGCAATCTGGGTTCCCTCGCCGCAATCGATCAGCAGGCTGCTGCCGTTATACCTCGTCATTAAAGCCGTAAGCCATCTTTTTGGCAGAGGCATCATCCCGCTGCACCCAAGTAAACATACATCTAACATATCTTCAAACCTTTCCCTCGAGCACTTTGCGCTCGCCTTACATTTTCTCACACTACGTTCCGCTTTTCAAGTATTTTCTTTAAAAAGCCCGATATTTCTCTTCCACATAACCAAACCGTCTTCTCTCGGCTTTTCATAAAAGTTCTTTCTCACCCCTGCCTGTTCAAAGCCAAAAGCCTCATACATGCGGATTGCCCCCTGATTGCTTATTCGCACCTCCAGCGTCAGATCAAGAATCCCGTTTTTCACCGCCAGCTCTTCCATTTCCTCAAGCAGACGTCTTCCGATCCCCCGTCTCCGAAATTCGGGAAGCACCGCTACATTCACAATATCCCCCTCCTGAAATACCCGGTACAAGCCGATATATCCCGCTATAGTTTCCTCGAAAACAGCGACCAGAAAACAGGCGTGGGGCAAATCCAGCGATTCCTCAAAGGCTTTCGCAGACCAGGGCATGGAAAAACACGCCTGCTCAATTTGGCAGACTGCCGCGATATCTTCCTTCTTCATTTCCCGAATGATGATTTCTTCCATATTTTTCTGAACCCTTTAAACACTGCGGAGTTTGTCCCTATTGGTTCTGTTTCCTCCCTTTTGGTATCGCTCCCTCCCTTTCAGCCTGGGACGGGCGGATATAATCCGGAGCGTGCTCAGCGGCGGTCTGAATCTTGCCCTCCGCAAAATATTTTTCTCCGAGTTTTGCAACAGAGGAGGCTCTCTGGCGATTCATCTGCAACGGCGCAAAAACTGCGGAAACCGTCAATTTTTCCTCCAGCTCCTCGCGAAATACCGGCACGCCGTCTCCCAAAAATACAACATTTTCTCCCAATTCCTCAATCTTGTCCATCAAAATATCGATTGTGATCAGGCATTGCCCCAAAACTGTCTCCACCGTTCCGTCTTTGCAGCGATAAATTCCCGTATATACCTGTTTTCTCCTGGCGTCCATAATCGGAACCACCAGTCTCGAGGAATCATAAAAATTATACGCCATGGCTTCTACCGTAGGAACCGCGATCAAAGGCTTCTTCCATGCCAGACCCAGTCCCTTTGCCGTCGCGCTTCCGATCCTCAATCCGGTAAAAGAGCCCGGTCCCGCCGAAACAGCGATCGCGTCCACTTCTTTCGGATCAAATTCCACCATACGGCACATTTCATCTATCATGGGAAGCAATGTCTGCGAATGGGTCTTTTTATAATTGCTTGTATATTCTGCTATTAAGGTATCATCCTCTGCCAGCGCCACAGACGCAACCAGCGAAGACGACTCTATCGCCAAAATCTTCATTCCGTTCCCTCCAATAAAGACATTTTATTATCCGACTCTATTCTGATGCTCCGGTAATCAAATCCGCGCTCCGGAGATTTTTCAATCGTAATCCGGCACACCTGTTCCGGCAATATTTCCTCGATCAATGACGCCCATTCGATAAGGCAGACACCTTCCCCGAAAAAATATTCCTCGCAGCCGATCTCATACATTTCCTCCACATCGGCAATTCTGTATACATCAAAATGATAAAAGGGCAGTCTTCCCTCCTCATAAATCTGTACGATCGTAAAGGTCGGGCTATTTACCGGTTCCGTAATCCCCAGTCCCGCGGCAAATCCCTGGGTAAATACCGTTTTTCCAACGCCCAGATCGCCGTTTAAACAATATACTTCGCCCGGTTTTGCTGACTCCGCCATTTTTTTTCCAAGCGCAAATGTCTCCTTTGCACTCATCGTTTCAAAAAGCTGTTCCATTAAAACGTTCCTCACTCTTTGTCATTTGAGCTTAACAAATGCCTGCACCGCAAAAGTGCGGACCATTGTCTTAAATTCTTCATAAGAATCCGAAAAATCCGTTCTCGAGATCTTAAATACTCTGCTTTTTCCTAAATAGATCGCCACAATTCTTTTCGTGGAAACAACCTTCGTCACTTCCTGCCAGCCGTAAAATGCGGTATCTCCTTTTTGCTCCAGATGAATTCCCGCATGGTCGAACTGATATTGAATCGGCGCCTGATATCCCTCATCCAGCTCCATGATACGATAAGATTGATAAAGAAGATATAAGGGCTGTACAAACAAAAACAGCAATGCCGCCGCTGCCGTCAACGCGATGGAAAATGCGCTTCCTCCATTCATGCATTGGGAAATCAGCGCGATAAAAGCACATACGCTGATCAGAATTCCCGCAAATCCCCACAGGGACTGATATGTGTGAAACATCAGAAAATGAAACAACTCTGCCCTTGTAAGTTTTGAACTTAATTTTATCTCCATGCTATTTCTTCAATCCCTTCATCGTCAGCTGGATCCGCTTCTTTTGCACATCCACGCTCATGACCATCACATCCACGATATCTCCCACACTGACAGCCTCCAGCGGATGCTTAATATATTTATCAGACAGCTGGGAAATATGCACCAGTCCGTCCTGATGAACTCCGATATCCACAAAAGCGCCGAAATCTATCACATTTCTCACAGTTCCCTTTAAAACCATTCCCGGTTTCAGATCCGTCAATTCCATAACATCTGATTTTAAAATCGGCTTCTGCATCTCGTCCCTCGGATCTCTGCCCGGCTTTTCCAGCTCTTTTACAATATCGCGAAGCGTCAACTCGCCTGTATCCAGCTCTTTTGCATATTTCGGATAGTCCCGTACCATCAGGCTGATTCCGGTCAACGCCCCCTGACGAAGTCCCTCTTTATCAAATCCTAATTTCTTTAATAACTTTTCCGCAACTTCATAGCTCTCCGGATGTACCCCGGTTTTATCAAGAGGATTATCTCCGTTTGCGATCCTCATAAATCCCGCGCACTGTTCAAATGCCTTCGGTCCGAGTTTTGCCACCTTCAACAACTGTTTACGATCTTTAAATTCCCCGTTTTCTTCCCGATAAGCCACAATATTTTTCGCGATTGTTTTTGTGATGCCGGATACATATTCCAAAAGGCTTGCCGAGGCAGTATTTAAATCCACTCCCACTTTATTTACAGAATCTTCCACCACCGCTTCCAGTGCTTCCCCTAATTTCTTCTGGTTCATATCATGCTGATACTGACCGACGCCGATGGATTTCGGATCGATCTTTACCAATTCCGCCAGAGGATCCTGAAGTCTTCGCGCAATGGATGCCGCGCTTCTCTGTCCCACATCAAAATTCGGGAATTCCTCTGTCGCGAGTTTACTTGCAGAATATACCGACGCGCCGGCTTCATTTACAATAACATATTGCACTTTCTCATCCAGTTCCCTGATAAGCTCCACGATCACCTGCTCCGATTCCCTCGAAGCCGTTCCGTTTCCTACGGAAATCAGCGTAATCCCGTATTTTTTGATCAATTTTTTCAAAATTTTTTTGGATTCTTCCACTTTATTTTGCGGCGCGGTAGGGAAGATCACAACCGTGTCGAGCACCTTTCCGGTAGGATCCACAACCGCTAATTTACAGCCGGTACGAAACGCGGGATCCCAGCCAAGTACAACATGTCCCGCAACCGGCGGCTGAAGAAGAAGCTGTTCCAGATTTTTTCCGAATACTTTAATTGCCCCGTCCTCCGCTTTCTCTGTGAGTTCGTTGCGAATTTCCCTTTCAATCGCCGGAAATATCAATCTTTTATAACTATCCTCGATAGCGCTTTTAAGCAAAGGCGTCGTATAAGGATTGTCCCGCACAATAATCTTTTTTTCAAGATACTGCAACACCCGCTCATCGTTTGTCTCAATCTTGACCGTAAGGAATTTTTCCTTTTCTCCCCGGTTGATTGCCAGCACGCGATGACCCGCCATTTTTTTGACCGGCTCCGAAAAATCATAATACATTTCATAAACGGATTCTTTGCCTTCTTCTTTTGCCTTGCTGATCACATTTCCTTCTTTCACCGTCAGTTCTCTGATATAAGTCCGGTACTCTGCTTCATCGGAAATGCTCTCGGCAAGAATATCTTTTGCCCCATCAATGGCTTCCTCTGCATTAGCCACTCCCTTTTCTTCGGAAATATATGCCTCTGCCTCCTGCTCTACCGGAGTCTTCGTCATCTGCAGCATGATCAGATTTGCAAGCGGCTCCAGTCCCTTTTCTTTCGCGATGGTGGCTCTTGTACGCTTCTTCTGTTTATATGGACGATACAGATCTTCCACCGCAACTAAAGTTTCCGCCTCCAGAATCTGCTTTTTTAATTCTTCCGTCAGTTTTCCCTGCTCTTCAATGGAGGCAAGCACAGCTTCTCTCCGCTCATCAAGGTTGCGCAAATATTTTAAACGTTCATCAAGATTTCTTAAAACTTCATCATTCAATCCCCCTGTCATATCCTTTCGATACCGGGCAATGAACGGAATCGTATTTCCCTCATCAATCAATTTGACTGCTGTCTCCGCCTGCGTCTGCTTAATATTTAATTCTTCACTCAGCTTTTTTATAATATCCATGATTCATTTCCTCTGCAAACATAATTTAGATATTCCTCTATACGGTCTCTAATTGTTCAGTGTAGCATTATTTATAAAAAATTTCAAGCAAAAAAGGAGGCAGCTTTTACTGCCTCCCTGATATTTTGCGCTAAATGTTATTCATTCTTAGAATTCCGGTTCGATCAAACCGTAGGTATTCCCCTTTCTCTTATATACGACATTTACTTCGTCTGTCTCGGAATTTCTGAATACATAGAAGTTATGTCCCAACAATTCCATCTGAACACACGCCTCTTCCGGATCCATCGGTTTTACCGCAAATCTCTTGGTTCTCTGGATCACAATGGTCTCTTCTTCATCATAATCCTTATCAATATATTCCGGTGAGAAAACTTCTCCGCTATGTTTCTTCTCTGTCAGCTTATTCTTATATTTCTTCAGCTGACGCTCGATAATCTCCTCCACAAGGTCAATGGATACATACATATCGCTGCTGACCTGTTCAGCTCTGACAATACTTCCTTTCACCGGAATCGTCACTTCAATCTTCTGTCTGTCCTTCTCTACAGACAACGTAACAATCGCCTCTGTATCTTTTGAAAAATATTTCTCTAACTTTCCGATCTTATCCTCCACTGCTGTTCTTAGTCCCTCAGTTACCTCAATGTTTCTGCCTGTAATCGTAAACTTCATGATGCCCACTCCTTTAACTGATTATTCCCTGAAAGTAATACTCACGTCCCACCTTCAAGGTGACGTCATCTTGCAATGACTTTTGATAATCTTATTATATCATACTTGAATTATTTTTCAATCAAAATCTGATTTTAATTTTGATTCTTATGTTACTATTTACAGCCAGATTTCTGTAGCTCGTAATTTTAGTCGAGTTTACTCGTAAGAAAATTACGGGCTACAAAAATCTGACTGAAATCAGTCACTTCCCCCTGCTGAGCAAAGTTAGCACGCAGTGCGGGAAAGCGGCATAGCCGCCTTTGCGAATGGCAGGGGGAAGTGGCTGTAAATAATGATTTAATTTTCAGACAATTCGACAGATTTATTCAGTTTTTTCTATTACCAATTTATTGCACTGATGACGCAAAAACTTATTAATATTTAATTAGTCCACTTCCTGTAAACAAAATAAAATTGTGGATAATGTGGATAACTTTGTGGATTTTTCCGCGTTTTTTTCTTTTTTTCCATTCTTTTAAAAGAAATCCACCGTTTTTATCCACTTTTACACATGTGTCAAGCCTCAATTTCCGTTTTTTTTAATTCTGCGAAATTTGTGGAAATCTTGTTCTTGACATGTGTATTTGTGTTCCTGCGACACACACTCTTTTTCCATAAGCACCTTTTTTGAAAAATGCAAGCGCTTTTTGTCAAAAACAAGAAGTCTGAATATTCCTTCTTTACAAACAAGTCGTCATCCGCTATGATATAGAAGAATCTATATTCGGAAAGGATTATTCCATGAAACATACGATTGTAATTACAGGCGCTTCCCGCGGGATCGGACGCGCCGCCGCGCTATCTTTCGCAAAGCGGGGCTATCCGCTTTTTCTCACCTCCAACAGCCATGCAGATGATCTGGAGGAAACCGCCTCCATGGCAGCTGCTTTTCATGTTCCTGTCTTCACTGCTCCCTATGTGGATATCGGTGACTATGAACAATGCAGGACGCAGATCTGGGAGCAGATCCAAGGTCAAAATCTTACCATCGAAGGGGTTGTGAATAATGCGGGAATCTCTTATATCGGTCTGTTGCAGGATATGAGCTATGAAGACTGGGATCGCATTGTCCGGGTGAATCTCGGCTCCGTCTTTACCATGTGTAAATTTGCGATTCCTCATCTCTTAAAACTCGGATATGGAAAAATAATTAATATTTCTTCTGTCTGGGGAAATGTCGGAGCCTCCTGCGAAGTGGCATATTCCGCGACAAAGGGCGGAATCAACAGCCTTACCAAAGCTTTGGCAAAAGAATTGGCACCGAGCAACATACAGGTGAATGCTGTTGCCTTCGGTGCCATAGATACAAGTATGAATTCTTTTCTTAATAAAGAGGAACGTGATGCCCTCATTGATGAAATTCCTGCCGGGCGCCTTGCAACGCCTGAGGAAGCCGGTGAACTGATCGCTGCTATTTACCAAGATTGTGGTAAATATCTGACAGGTCAGATAATATCGATGGACGGTGGCTGGTGCTAAGCTGACGCACCATGATCTGCACTTGCGGGATCTGTACTGCTGCCGATTCTGACGGTGTTTCCGCCGCTACCGGTGCTGCTGTCGTTTCCGCAGCTGCTACTGTCGTTTCCGCAGCTGCTACTATTGTTTCCGCCGATTCTACTGTTGTTTCCGCCGATTCTACTGTTGTTTCCACCGATTCTACTGTCTCCGGCGATGTTTCCTCCGCACTTTCCTGCGTTGCATCGCCTTCCGCCGATCCCTCTGTATCGAACTCCGTCGACGCTTCTGTATGGCGGATCGGGATATCATTCACCGTTGTTTTTTTCGATATCGCCGCGCTAATTCCTATTGCAATCACAACCATTGCAAGCAACAGGAATCTCATACGCTTGTGTTTTTTTTCCTTTGACTTCTCTTTTGTGCTTTCTGTTTCTATATTCCCCAGCGATGGCAAAGAGATTTCTTCTGTTTTTTCTTCTGCTTTATTTTCTTCTGTTGCAGTATCTGCTATTAAATTATTTTGATCCTGAACTTTATTTTCTGACTTATTTCTTTTTTTCTTACCCATACTGCCCTCTATCATCGGAACAAAAAAACGATAATCCCGGTTTTTTTCTGTTATTTATCATATTCCACAATGTCCGTTTTTGAGTATACTATAACCGATTTTCTTTGTCAATTAGCTAGTACATCGTAAATTAATTATCTGGCACATTCACTTGTCTGATTGCACATACACTGCTTCACCCTCAATCGGCGGTGCCCACACC
>CADBTR010000017.1 GCA_902797675.1 uncultured Lachnospiraceae bacterium | reverse complement strand
CGGAGATTCAAACTCCCACCTACGTAAGTTTCCTTTCTTTACTCACCACCTATAGAGGTGGGAGATTGAATCGGAGTGCCGTTGAACGAAAGAAAGAAAGTGCCGCACAATACGACACTTTTCCTTTATTCTACCTGATACTTCTCCGTCGGCGTTGCCGGATATTTCGCAGTGTCAAACGTATAATAATGATTTCCCACCTGCTCCGTATAAGCCGCCACATCCTCATCTCTCGCCATAAACCCGTCAAAATACACGCTTCTTCTCGTAGCATCAAAATGATACCAGCCTGTCCCGGTATTGACAAGCAGCCAGTAGTGCTCTGCTTCTCCTCCGATCCGCTGCACGATCATCGTCTGAATTCCGCACCGCTCCAGTAAGATCTTGCATACGGACATATAGGTAAAACAATCTCCGTTATGCTCATTTAATCCGCGGTATGCTTCATTCTCCCAATCACTCTTATCGGAAGTTCCCGTATAGGCAATCGTTGAATATGCATAATTATAGATTTCATAAGCTTTTCTGGATATCGTCATGGAATCATTTGTAATCTCCGCCAACACCTCATCGGCCTTTTGATTCAATTTTTCCTCTGTCGCCGTCATCTTGCGGATGGTATACTGCACCGTCAGAGAAGCTTCATTTCCCGACAGATCCTTTGCCGTGTATAGAACCGGATACGTTCCCTCCTTTTCGGGATCGACCCCGGAATTATCTACCGACACCTCGCAGGCTCCGTCCACCGCATCCTCAGCCGTCACGCCATCCATATAGGAAATATTCTCTCCGAGAAAATATTCTTTATCAGCAGCACCCTGAATCTGCGGCGGAACGGCATCCGCGATCACGGAAAGATTTGCGACGATTTCCGTCACATTATCTCCCTCGTCTTTAAATACCAGCGTAATGGGATATTCTCCCTCCGTTTTCGTATCAAGAATCCCCTTATATCCCGGAGTGACCTCCGTAGCGTCGGCATATCCCGCCACCAGAGTGCTTACATCAAAATCATGATTCAGATAAGTGACGAGCTGCGCCTTTAACGTAACATCCGGCTTTTGCGTATCGACCACCATAATACTTTCCTGATATTCCACATTCTGATATATCACTTTTGCATCAACCGTAGTGACATGATTTAATACAACCGGCTTATACTTAAAAGACACTTCCGACGGATCGATTTCGGAAACCAGGATATCCTTCAACTGCATAGGTTCCCCCGTCGCTTCCAGTTTTAAATTATGCTTCAAAATACTGACTTTTAACGTCGCCGTCCTCACTGTCTCTTTTCCATTTTTGCCTGTGGCTTTGATCTTGATCTCCTGTCCTCCCGGAACGGAGACATCCGGTTTATTGACGTAACTGACCACTGCGTCCTTATCCGGACAGGACGTGACAAATGTCCACGGAGTGACTTCCTCATTCAGCTGAACCGTCACATTATGAAGCACAAGTTCCGGTCCTGTCATATATTCCGCCATAAACAAAAAACCCAAAATGAGAGAGCCCGTAAGGGCGCTCACCAGAAATACCAACGCCAATTTTCTATTCATTCTTGAGCATCTCTTTTAATAACTGATTCACAATACCCGGATTTGCCTTTCCTTTGGCAGCCTTCATGGTCTGCCCCACAAGGAATCCGATGGCTTTTTCCTTGCCGTTGCGATAATCCTGTACAGATTGCGGATTATTTGCCAGAACTTCCTCTACGATCTTGCGGATCTCATCGGAATTATTATCCATCTTCAATCCATGTTCTTTCACATATTCTTCCGGATCCACATTCTCTTCAAAAATCTTTGCAAATACATCTTTCGCTGTATTTCCGTTGATCACGCCCTGCTCCACAAGGTTGATCAATTTCGCCAGATTTTCCGGTGAAAACTTCAAATCTTCCGGCTCCTGTCCCTTATCCTTTAACAGACGCATGGTCTCACCCATAAGGTAGTTGCTGACTTTCTTCGGATTTTTGCAAAGTTCTGTGGTCTTTTCAAAAATATCCGCCATTTTCTTATGCAATGTGATAATATCCGCATCATATTCCGGCAGCTTATATTCTTCCATATATCTGACTTTTTTCTCATCGCGGAATTCCGGCTGGGCATCTTTTACCCGGTTCAGCCACTCATCGTCAATGACGATCGGTACCAGATCCGGCTCCGGAAAATAACGATAATCCTGAGCATCCTCTTTCGACCGCATGGCATAGGAATATCCCTTATTATCATCCCACCGTCTTGTCTCCTGAATGACTTTTTCCCCGTCTTCGATCAGATCGATCTGACGTTCTGTCTCATTTTCAATGGCGCGGGCGATGGCTTTGAAGGAATTCAGATTCTTCATCTCCGTCCTTGTACCGAATTCCTTCGCACCGACTTCACGAACCGACAGATTGACATCGGCGCGCATGGAACCCTCGTTAAGTTTACAATCGGAAGCTCCCAGATATTGGATCGTAAGTCTCAATTTTTCAAGATAAGCGATCACTTCCTTTGCAGAGCGCATATCCGGTTCCGATACGATCTCGATCAACGGCACGCCCGAACGGTTAAAATCAACCAATGAGCAGTCGGACCACTCGTCATGTACAAGTTTTCCCGCATCTTCCTCCATATGGATCTCATGGATGCGGATCTCTTTTTTTCCCTGTTCTGTCTCGATATCCACATGACCATTTCTGCAAATCGGCAGATATAATTGTGATATTTGATAATTTTGAGGATTATCCGGATAAAAATAATTTTTCCGGTCAAATTTTCCATATCTTGTGATCTCGCAATTCGTCGCAAGACCTACCGCCATGGCGTACTCCACCACCTGCTTATTCAACACCGGCAAAGAGCCCGGCATACCTGTACACACCGGACAGGTATGAGTATTAGGAGCGCTTCCGAATGCGGTAGAACAGGAACAGAAAATTTTTGTTTTTGTAGCCAGTTCCACATGAACTTCAAGGCCTATGACTGTTTCGTACTGTTTCATTTTTCACATCTCCATATTTATTATTCTGTTGCCTGTACCGTCGGACAATCTCTGCGTTTTTGCGTCTGTTCATACGCATAGGCCGCCCGAATGATCTTATTCTCCCTAAAGCAGTCTCCGATCAGCTGCAGTCCGATCGGCAGTCCTTTGCTGTCCACGCCGCATGGAACGCTGATTCCCGGCAATCCTGCGAGATTGACGGATATGGTATAAATATCTCCCAGATACATCTTGATCGGATCTGTCAGACTCTTGCCCAGTTCCGGTGCCGTAGTAGGCGCTGCCGGTCCCAGAATAACATCATATTTTTCAAAGGCCTTATCAAATTCCTTCTTGATCAATGCCTTTGTGCGCAATGCTTTCAGATAATACGCGTCATAATAACCGCTGCTCAATACAAAGGAACCCAGCATGATCCGTCGTTTTACTTCCGCTCCGAATCCCTCGGAACGGCTCTTTTTATACATATTGTGAAGTCCGTTGTAATCCTGTGTCCGGTAGCCGTACTTTACGCCGTCAAATCTTGCAAGGTTGGAACTTGCCTCTGCCGAAGCGATTACATAATAGGCAGGGATGGCGTAATCCACCAGTCCAAGTTCAAATTCTTCAACAATGGCGCCTTTTTCCTCCAGCGTTTTTGCCGCTGCAAGAACAGCGTCCTTTACTTCCGGATCCAGTCCCTCTCCAAAATAGCTGGACGGAATACCGATCTTCATTCCTTTGACATCATCAACAAGCGCCGATGTGAAATCATAGCTGTCTCTTTTTACGGATGTGGAATCTTTCTCATCATAGGATGCGATGGTTTCCAGAATCGTCGCGCAATCCGTAACATCCTTGGCAACCGGTCCGATCTGATCCAGAGAAGACCCGTAAGCGATCAGTCCATATCTGCTGACCGTTCCGTAAGTAGGTTTGATTCCCACAACGCCGCAAAAAGAACTCGGCTGACGAATGGAACCGCCGGTATCGGAGCCCAATGCATAACTGCATTCCCATGCAGCCACTGCCGCGCAGGAACCGCCCGACGAACCTCCCGGCACGTGATCTTTATTCCACGGATTCCTTGTCACGCCGTATGCCGATGTCTCTGTGGTGCTTCCCATGGCAAACTCGTCCATATTTGCTTTTCCGATGATGACCGCCCCGGCCTTTTCCAGATTTAAAACTGCTTCTGACGTATAAGTCGGATAGAAATTTCCCAATATCTTAGAACTGCAGGTCGTCAACATTCCCTTTGTGCACATATTATCCTTGATCGCAACCGGAACTCCTGCCAGAGGGCTGTTCAGGGTTCCGTCGTCGATCTGCTTCTGCACTTCTGCCGCTCTCTTCCTCGCCCCCTCCTTATCAACTGTCACATAACAGTGATAGGTATCTTCCAGTTTTTCAATCTGATGAATTGCGGCATCGGCGGCCTCAAGGGCGGTAATCTCTCCCGCCTTGATCTTTTTGCCAAGCTCCACTGCCGTAAGACTCATTATGTTCATATCCAAAAATCCTCTCTGTTTCCATCATTCTTATAGCTGCATTCTCTTAGGAACTGTTGATAAATAACTTGAACATTTTGCAACAGTTCCTTACAAGCCGTCAGTCCACCGTCTTCGGCACAACAAAATTACCGTCTTTCTCCTCCGGCGCGTTTCTTAAGATATTCTCACGATCATCACCGTTTCTCACCACATCCTCACGAAACACATTCTGTACCGGAAATACATGAGACATCGGCTCGACACCGGTAGTGTCGAGCTCGTTCAGCTTATCAATATAATCCAGCATACTTCCCATATCCTTCTTGGCTTTTTCCTTTTCCTCTCCGTCCAGCTCCAGCTTTGCAAGAATTCCTACATACTCTATGGTTTCGTCTGAAATGATATTTGCCATGTCATCCTCCAATAATCACATCTTACAATGTGAAGTATTCTCTGAAATATCTGTCAAGAGCAGACTGCGTCGGGAAATAATCTTCCAGATTCGGTGCAAGCTGCTTCTTCTTTTTCTTAAATGCGCCTCTCTTCTCATCCGCAAGCTGTGTCACCTGTGCCAGAATATTCTCCGGAATCATGCCTGCCGCGGTATTTACAAGCTCGCGTCCTTCGTTCTTTGTATCCTCAAGATATGTGATGACCGCAACAAAAGCAAACGGTCCGGTCTGCATCATATATCCGAACAACCACAGACAGTCGGACTCCTCCCAGCAATGCTCTTTCGCGTAATTCAACGCTTCCTTCAGGTTTGTCTTAAGCATATTCTTCTGATCCTTGCCGTCCATACCTGTTTCTTCTTTGTGCGTAAATGCATACCAGTTCTGTGCGGCATAACGATACAATACATTTTTCTGATACGGCGCAGCTTCCCACTTCTGTTTCAGATATTTCACAGACTCTTCCCACTGTCCGTTGTGTTCCATCTCATCCAGTTCTTCATCGGAATAGAAGAAGCTGTTATCCTTTGCAGCATCTTCTTCTTCACTTACATCCTCCGGATATGCCTCCACATCGATACCGTCTACCTCGATCAGTCCCATCCGCATCAGGATCATCGCGTCACTGAATACAACTCTGACATTATAGTTAAACTCAAATGCCTTAAACCAATCATTCTTATGCTTGGTAACGCCGAGATTTTCCGCCTCTTCGCTTACCTCCACGAACGCGCGGGGCAGATCATTCTCTTCCTGAACTCTGTGTGTGGCAGCATCCAGCATAAAACTATAATAAGTAACATTCTTGAACAGAATCTCATTGGTGGAATCATCTTCCGGATTCTGTAATGTTAATTTCATCACCGCACTCACATCATCAAAGCTGCTCTCCTCCACAATATAATTGGCAAACTTCTCAAACACTTTGTTAGCTCCCATGTCTTATCCTCCTTTTGTGGTTCCCTTGACCACTTTCAGTATATGTTCGTATCATGTAAAAGAATTCATGACACAAATACGCTATTATCTAGTTTACTAGATAATCCTAAAAATCTCAATCTTTTTTCTAAAAAAATATATGAAATTTTTCAAATCACGTTTTAACAGGGCAAATCTACACAAAAAGCCACCTGTTCCCCTTCATTTCTGGCGTGGATCTTTCCCCGATGTGCCTCCGTAACCGCCTTCGCGATGGATAATCCGATTCCATGTCCTCCCGTAGTTCTGTTTCTGGAGGTATCCGGACGGTAAAAACGTTCAAAAAGATGATTCAGTTCTCCCTCATCTATCCCCTCCGAAGTATTCCTCACTTCAAAATGTACCGTTTTTCCTGCTTTAAAAAGCCGGATGCCGATCTTTCCACCCTCTTTGCAATACTTTACGGCATTTTCCGTCAGTACGGAAACCAGCTGTTCCAGTGAGCTTTGATCCCCCTTTATGATGATCCCTTCATCAATCCGATAGTCAAATTCTTTTCCGGTGCTGAGGGCAATGGTTGATAATTCCTTTACTTTGTTCAATGCAGTCTCACTGAAATCAAATTCCGCCATCACCAGCTGCTGCCCCTCCTCCATTTTGGACAGGAACAATAACCGTTTCACCAGATCATTCAGCTGGCAAACCTGATTCCGGATGCTGTCGATCCATTCATTTTTTCCGTTCATCAATTCCAGCACGTCCGCATTTGCCGATATCACCGCTAAGGGGGTCTTTAATTCATGTCCGGCATCTGTGATAAAACGCTTCTGTTTTTCCATATTTTCAATAACGGGTCGCATGACTTTTCCAGACAAAAAACTTGCGATAAAGAATAATAAGATCATCAAGATCGTTGTAATGGACAATACGATCAGGCGGGTACTGGAAAGTCTGAGCAATGCCTGGGTCGCGTCAGCAAAAGCAACGGTATAGCCGGAATCCGTCTTTTTCACCAGATACCGGTATTCTCCCCAGTTTCCCCGTCTATTATTACTAAGCTCCAGTTTTTCAAGTTCCGCCGCGCACTTCTGTGCTTCTTCATCGGAAACGGCAGCCACATGATCCAGATTACTGTCCACATACTCCTTGTTTTTATCAAGGTAGATCAGAAAATACCGGTTCTCAAACTGGCTCTCCTGTGTGATCTGAATCCGGTAACCGAAAGCGCTGGTTGTCTCCTGATTTTTCACCGGCGCATTCGGGATCTCCCCGTCATTCTCCATGATAAGATCCAGCAGCTGATCATATTGTCTCACAACCTGCAGTTCTCCGATAATATGGATTCCGCTATAAATGATAAACGCCAGAATGAAATAAGCGATCATAACGATCGCCACGAATTTCCGCTGCATTTTTCGTATCATACCATCGCCCCTTCCACTAAACGGTAACCCGACTTTGCATCGCCATCGATGGTTACATCGGCATGCAAAGAATCCAGCTTGGTTTTCAGATAAGAAACGTACAGATTTACCATGCTCTCATCAAAGGGTTCCTCCTCTCCCAGATGACCGGCAAATTGTGAAACCTGAATGGTTCTGCCCGGATTTCCCATGAACATGGATAACATTTTTACTTCATTTCCGGCAAGTCTTAAGGAATTTCCCTCCACCGAAAGTTCCATCCCGTCAGGTTTCAACTGCACATTTCCCACTTCATAATTCTGAACGGAGTAAACTCCGCCCCTTCTTACCAATGCATTCACTCTTGCCAGCAATTCCGCCATCACAAAGGGTTTTGCCAGATAATCATCGGCACCCCGATTTAATCCTTCCACCCTGTCTTCCACCTCGGCCTTTGCCGTAAGCAATAACACCGGCGTCAATATCCCCTCGCCTCTGATTTTTTCCAGCACTTCCAGCCCGCTCATCTTAGGCATCATAATATCAAGAATGATCCCCTCATACATCTGCGCGGTTATTTTCTCATACGCTTCGGCTCCGTCATACGCGGCATCGACCTCGTAGCCTTTCATCTGCAGAATTGCCACCAGAGCCCTTGATAATTCTTTCTCATCTTCCGCCAATAATAATCTCATATCAACTTCCTCCGTTCCATATCGTCTGCCGTCAGGCTTACGACCTACTTACTGTCCGCGCCGGCGATCATCTGCCGTATGGTCTGCATCGTCAGATCCGTAGACGCCATCTCATCGGAACAGCGCTTTAATTCCTTCTGTAATAATTCCTGATTCGGTATTTCCTGCTTGTATTTTAATTCATGCTCCAGCGCTGCCCAGCAATCCATGGCAATGGTGCGCAACTGGATCTCCGCAAATAATTCCCTTGTGCAGTCCGGCAGATGCACCGGAATTTTTACGATCATATGGTAGCTCCTGTATCCGTTGGGTTTCGGATTTTTGATAAAATCCTTTTCCTTGATCACTTTAATATCCTCCTGCCGGCGTATGATATCCGCCATCTGGTAGACATCGTCCACAAACTGACATACTACCCGCACTCCCACAGCATCGTGGACTTCCTCCAAAGCGGCCTCCAAAGTCACCGGAAGCCCTTTTCTCTGCAATTTGTCGATCATGCTTCGCTCCGTCTTGATCCTTCCTTTGCAGTGCTCCACCGGATCATTTCTTCCGGACAACACTTCATATCTCCGGAGCAAATCTATTCTGAGTAGCAATTCTTTTAATACACTCTCAAGCAATACCTGGGCATCCTCATAAAAGTTGCTGCCGACTGTCTCTTCCATATCTTTTTACCTCATATAACGATTGTCTGATGTCTGTCACTGAGTATGACTCCTGCATACTATATCATATCTTCCCCGTCATTTTATCTCATATATGTGACAATCGCGTGAACTTTTCATGATTGATTTTGTATATCGCCGGTGCATCCGCGCAAGTCAAAGAAGTGAAAACATTGCGCCGGGTGCATTACTTCTTTATGTACCCTATGAAGAAAAAAGTGCAGGAACATACCGCCTCCGATATGTCCCTGCACTTTATTTTCTTACAACTTTTTAAGTCTCCATGTCCTGCTCTGATAATCGCCATAGAATTCCACTAAAAGACCGATCTGCATCAATTCTTCTCCGGAATAGATCTTATCCTCTCCGACCACTTCATATTCTGCCTCCGGCTCCAATGCCTTAAATTTCATCCGCATGATTCCCGGATTTACCTTGCCCAGAATTTGAAAATATGCCGCGAACACATTCCTGCCATCTTCTGAAATCACCTGCCATGCTGCCGTATTTCCCTCAAAAGGATTTTTCAGGCGGTAAAATTCTCCGGAAGGTACGAATTTACGCAATTCCTTATATTCCGCCACCTGTTTTTTCACTTCTGCTTTCTCCTCATCGGTGAATTTCGTAAGATCGAGCTCGTAGCCGAAATTTCCGCTCATCGCCACATCTCCCCGCATTTTAAGGGATGTGGTGCGGTTGACCTGATGATTCGGCACCGCCGATACATGGGCGCCCATGGAGCTTAACGGATAGACAAGACTTGTACCGTACTGGATATACAGCCGCTCCACGGCATCTGTATCATCGCTTGCCCAGGATTGCGGCATATAATAAAGCATACCCGGATCAAACCGTCCGCCGCCGCCGGAACAGCCCTCAAACAGTACATCCGGAAATGCCGAGGTAATGCGTTCCAGCACATCATAAAATCCCAACATATAGCGATGCGGCATCTCTTTTTGTCTGTTGGCTGCAAGTCCCTCGGAACCAAGCTGAGACATATGACGGTTCATATCCCATTTGACATAATTGATATCCGCGCTCTTTAACACGCCGCTGATGGTCTCCACGATATAATCACAGACCTCCTGTCTGCCAAGATCAAGCGTCAGCTGATTCCTGCATTCCGCCCGCACTCTGCCCGGCACATGAATACACCAGTCCGGATGTTTGCGATATAATTCGCTGTCAGGGGATACCATCTCCGGTTCAAACCAGAGACCGAACTTCAAGCCCAGTTTGTGGATCTGCCCGGAAAGTCCTGCCAGACCGTGAGGCAATTTTTCCCTGTTTTCAAACCAGTCGCCCAGAGAGCAATTATCGCCGTTTCGCTTGCCAAACCAGCCGTCATCCAGCACTAACATCTCGATTCCAAGCTCTGAAGCCTCTTTTGCGATTTCCAGCAACTTTTCTTCATTGAAGTCAAAATAGGTTCCCTCCCAGTTATTGACTAAGATCGGTCTGACTTCATCTCTGTACTTTCCCCGGACAAGGCGTTTCCGATAAATCCTGTGGTAAATTCTTGACATTTCCCCAAAGCCCTGAGCCGAATAAACCATGACCGCCTCCGGACTTTGAAAGTTCTCCCCCGGCTGCAACAGCCAGGAGAAATCATAATCATTGATTCCTATATAGGCTCTCGCCTTAAATAATTGATCTACCTCTACCCCTGCGGTAAAATTTCCGCTGTATACAAGATTGAAGGCATATACCTCTCCGTAATCTTCTGTGGCGTCAGGTTTTGATAATGCAAAAAACGGATTGAGCTGATGACTGGATGCTCCTCTGCGGCTTTCGATGGACTGCACGCCGCTTCTTAAACGGTTCCGCTCGATATGCCGCTCTCTCGCCCAAGCGCCGCTAAGTTCCGTGAATTCATACTCCGAATCCTCAAAATCCACGCTGGCGCTCATTACTTTTTCCAGTACAATATCCTTATCGCTGTCATTTTCCACTCGCACGTTTCGGGTAATCACATCTTCATTTGCATAAGCCGTATAAGTCAAAATCACTTTCAGATTTTTCACTTCGTCGCAAAGGATCAATTCCAAAGTATCCGCTTCCTCATCGCGCTCCGTATAGGTAGACGGAAGTCCCGCTAAACGCGGTTTACCCTTGATGATCCGGTAATCTTTATAATGCAGTTCCACGCTTCTGCTGCCATCGTCAAATACCGCCGAGATTGCCGGAATCCGGTAATCCGTTCCGCAACCGGTCGGATATTCCTGACAGATAAAATCAAGTGCAAGTCCCGCATTCTCCGTTACCGGTCCGAATGCCACAAAACGCCGCACCAGAGCATTTTCCATATCAGGCGTTTTTATCTTTTTTCCCCAATAAATATGCACCGGATATTTTCCTTCCAAAATCTTTATGATATAACTGGTATTTTTGGTCTGCAGATGAAAAATCTGCTCTTTTTCCTGATATGAAATGCTCATGATGCTACCTCCGTTTTTTTATTATTTTACTGTAACGATCCCAACCCCCAGACTCGAATTCCTATGGAATCCTCGTTGTCCGGGGCTTCGGACGGCTTCGCGGTCAGGCGGCAACTACTTTCCTCCGGAAAGTTTTCTGCGAGCCGCTGCCCAGGCTGCCGCTACCGCCGCTACCATGGAGAATCCCAGTGCAACTGCTCCTGTATGATCTCCTATTTTTGCCACAGGCTCCTTGATCGTCTTCGTTGCCGCTGCGTTCTGCTCTGTAACTCCCGGTTCTTTCTGTTCCTGATCCGCTGTTTTATCCTCTCCCTGAAGGTTCTCCTCTGATTCTACTGCCTGTTGAGCCTGTTCTGTACCATCAGAGATCACTGTTTTCGAAATCCCGATGCTGTCCAGATTCGGTGCAAATCCGCCCGGTCTTGAGAATACCAGCGTATTTTCTCCCGCCTTCAATGTTATTTTCTGATAAATCACTGCCGGATTGGAATTATAATCACCGCTTGCCGGACAGGAAATCACCATATTTTCCCCGCCGTTTACCGACAGATAGAAATCTCTGTCTTCTCCGGTCATATAAGACACTTTCAGATAATATTCTCCGTCGTTGTCTACTGTGACCTTATCAAAAGTGACCGTTCCATTTCCGCCGATCCAGCCCGCAAAGAAACTTTCCTTTGTGGCGCCTCCCGCCAGTACCGCATTTTCCGCCTCATATATGTTATAATCATATTCTGCTCCCGGCTGGTTATCTGTTACATCTTCCTCCTCATCGCTTGCGGTCGTCTCATGATCTGACAACGACTTGGAAACACTGATTCTGTCTATATCCGGCGCATAGGCTTTGTCATTATAAAAAGTAATGGTATTGGAACCTTTTTGCAGATCCAGATAAAGCACTTCTTTTTCCACAGTCACCCAGTCGCCGGAATTTAATTTTCCGGTGCGCAGACGATGTTCCGAATCTCCGTTGACACTCACAAGAAAACGTCTGTCATTTCCGGATACATAATATACAGTCACCTCATGGATTCCTGCCTCATCTGCATCAACGGAAAATGTAACATTATTCTCCTCTCCGTTTCCGATGTTCCCGACTAACTGCTTTCCGGAAGAATATTGCGCATTAAATGGATTGTTGGATTTTGCTGCACTTCCCGATAAAACTGCCTGCTCCGCCTCGTAATAATCATAATTCTTCTCATATTCCGTTTCAGGATCAAAGGATTGCTTTGTGATTTTGGCTGCAAATCCGTCCTGGGCGGTCAACGGGATTGCCAGTCTGTCCTTATTTGTCACTGTCTTTGTCTCGATCTCCAGACCTGACCGGTCTGCCGCAGTCTTATAGATATATGCAGTATACATCCCATCTCCCAGAAAATCAAGGGAAATATCGGTTGTTCTTGCAGCTGTCGTAAGTGACGCAAGATACCAGTCCTCGCCGTTTCTTCTCGCCACCGAACCGTAGCTCATCAGTTCTCCCTCTGCCACGACTGTCTCATCCCAGCTGACCGGCATGTCATTCATCAGGGATAAACCTTCATACCCCTCGTAGACATTGACATTTTCTGCAAAATGCACCAGTCCCGATTCAATGTAGATCGCCGTTCCCAACATAAATCCGTATGTGGCGCCGATTCCTGCCACCGGCATCGCCGTCGGCGTAAAATCTGCGGATTCCACTGCATTTCTGGTAAATAAATATGTTATGATATTGGCAGCAGAAGGCTCCTGTCTCCACTTATAATATTCCGCGCCGTATACTGCCTCATACGATAATACATTCGGAAATGTCCTGCTCTCTCCCGCCGGATTGGTACATCCGTGAAACAATACCATTAATTGATGTTCTGCTGCAAGTTCCGCGCACAGATACATCTGGTTCATGGTCTGTGCCGTATCGCTCTCATAATAATCTACTTTGACACCCTTGATCCCGATGCTTTGCGCCCATGAGAATTCCTTCTCAATCGTTTCCTGATTTAAAAGAGAATATTTCGGATATGCGCCGCTTCCCGTATGTCCCACATTATTGACACCATACCAGAGCCAGATTCCCACGCCCTTTTCGGCCGCGTAATCCACTAATTCCTTTACTTTCTCCTGATAATTCTCCCAAAGCACCCAGCCGTAATCTAAGCATACATATTCCCAGCCGTTTGCCGCCGCAAAGTCGATATATTCATATTGCGGATCAAAAGCAATCGGATTATCACCGGTAGATGACCACCAGGACCACGCCAGTTTTCCCGGTTTCACAAAACTCCAGTCTCTGTCTTTCGCATCCTCATTGACGCTTGTGACAATATCGCTGTTTACCACGGTATTGAGATTATCCCCGATAACCGCAATTCTCCATGGTGTCTCAAAAGCCTCCGTCATCACAAGATTTACGCTTTGTTTATTTCCGAATGTCCATGTCAGATGTTTGCTTCCGGAAACTGTCTTTAACAACGAAGCGTAGAAGGTATTCGCATTATCAAACTTCGCTCCCTCTGTCATCAGCACATAATGATCTCCCGTCTTTACAATGGACGGCTGTGTATAGGTGGCATTCGATGCGGTGACGGATGTCTCCGGAATCTTTGCATAGCTGCCCTCATAAGTGACATTCGGCTGTGAATAAGACCATAGTGTAAAATCATCAGGAAATACATATTCACTTGCCTCGGATACGATCTTTGTCCCCGCCTCTCCGCTGTAACGATAGGCAATGCCGTCATCATAGACGCGCATGGTGATCACAAGCGTTTTTCCGCTTTTCACTAACTTCATCGTAACTTCCGTACAGGTATCGGAAATATTACCTTTATGTTTTCCATGATAAAGCATATAATCATCTGTCACCTGTTTCGGAGTGTCCATCGTATATTCACTGCCGGCTGTAAAGTCCGCATCTCCCGTTACCATGCCAAGTTTGGAAGCATGGATCACGCATATGCCGTCTGCCATTACCGAATAATAAAGTCCGCCGTTTTTATCTCTCCAGAATTTTGTGACGATATTCCCGTCCGGGGATGATACCTGTCCTGCCGCAGTCAACGCCTCCCCGTTGTAAAGGCTTTCTCCGTCGCTTGTTCCGTTCTGTTCTGTTCCTGCATCATCGGCAAATATGACCGAAGGATCTGTTGCCGTTCCTGTCATCAAAAGTGTTCCCGCCATGATCTGAGCCATGATTTTTTTTCCGTTTTTCCTCATATCTTTCCATCCTTTCTGCCGGAAAATATTACAATTCCTGTTACTACAGTTAATGTAACATAACAATCCTTTAAAAAGAATGTCCGGATGTGCGATAAATCAGTCCGAATGTGTGCTGCGATATTCCATGGGACTCATCTTTTCATACTTCTTAAACATCTTGGAAAATGACAACGGATCGGAATAACCGATCTCATAGGCGATCTCGCTGATTTTCCGTTCGCTGTTCTTCAACATTTCCTTTGCCTGCTCCATCCGGTAGCTTTGCAGATATTCCTGAGGCGAAGCGCCTGTCATTTGCTTAAATACATTGGCAAGATAACTTCTGTCGATCCCGATATAAGCGGCAATATCCTGAACTTTAATATTCTCTCTGCAGTGTTTTTGAATATAATCTACCGCCTGTCTCGCATAAATCTCATAAGGATAGTCATATTGCGCTTCTTTCGGCAATGTCTCTTTGTGCTGTTCAATTAACATCGCAAAAATCTGTAATAATGCCGCTTCCCGCTTTAATTCATTCGCCTGGGTCAGATGTCTGTTAATGATCATTTGCTGAACATAAGAAAAAATCAACGGGGTATCCGTACATCTTCCCGTCACCACCCCGTCTGAAAATCCGGCAAGTTCCAAATAAGACGCCGCTTTGATCCCCTGAAATCCTACCCACATATAAGACCATGGATTTTTCTCGTCTGCCCGATAATATACCTGCTGTTTCGGAGATATCAGAAAAACATCTCCCCTCTCTAAGACATACTCTTTCCCCCCTGTGGAAAATACGCCTTTTCCGTCGCCGATAAAATGCAGAATATAGCAATCCCGCTCTCCCGGTCCGAAAAAATGTCCCGAAAAACAATTCTGGATCCCGCAGGTCGTCAGATAAAGATCTAAGTTGCTGTGCTCCAGTCCTTCCAGGCATTGAAAACCGGCATAATTTAAATAAAGTGCTTCCTGTCTCATTTTCTTCTCCTCTAATAACGATAGTTTATTATCTGACTAAGCCCGGTCGGATGCCGATCCCGTAATCTCGCCTGCTTTGCAGCCTCGAACGGT
>CADBTR010000016.1 GCA_902797675.1 uncultured Lachnospiraceae bacterium | reverse complement strand
TCGGAGATTCAAACTCCCACCTACGTAGGTTTCCTTTCTTTACTCACCACCTATAGAGGTGGGAGATTGAATCGGAGTGCCGTTAAATGTCGCATGGCTTTAGCCCTGCGACCTGCTTGCTGCCAACGGCAGCAATTCCCGTAGGTCGGAGATTCAAACTCCCATCTACGTAAGTTTCCTTTCTTTACTCACTACCTATAGAGGTGGGAGTTTGAATCGGAGTGCTGTTGAAGATATACCATCAAAACAGAAATATCCGCCGGCGAAACGCCTGATATTCTGGAAGCCTGACCGATCGATAACGGCTTATACAGATTTAATTTCTGAATTGCTTCTTTTCTCATACCTGTAACTGCCGTATAATCAAAATCTTCCCGCAATTTTTTATTTTCCAGTTTTTTAAATTGCTCCACCTGATGTTTCTGTCTGGTAATATATCCCTCATATTTAATCTGGATATTGATCTGCTCTACCACATCTTTCGGAAGCTGCGGTCTCTCCGGATCCAGTTCCGCTGTCATATCATAATCCAATTCCGGTCTCCGGATCAATTCCAACAGGGAAACACCTGTCTTTAACGGCGTACTTCCATGTTTTTCAAGATAATCCTGCATATTTTTACTTGCGCCCACGATAATTTCAGACAGACGACTTAATTCTTCTTTCATTAACCGACGTTTATTCTCTACTTTATCATAAACCTCTTTTGATACAAGACCAACCTGATAACCCAATGGAGTCAGACGGAGATCCGCATTATCCTGACGCAGCAACAGCCTGTATTCCGCTCTGGAAGTCATCATACGATACGGTTCATGATTTTCTTTCGTAACAAGATCATCAATTAATACGCCGATATATCCCTGTGACCGGTCAATGATAATCTGTTCTTTTCCCAATACTTCCATAGCCGCATTGATTCCCGCCACAATACCCTGAGCTGCAGCTTCCTCATATCCGGAACTTCCGTTAAACTGACCGCCGGCAAATAATCCCTTGATCTTTTTAAATTCCAAAGTCGGAAGCAATTGTCTCGGATTAATGCAATCATATTCGATCGCATATGCATTTCTTACGATCTTAACATTTTCAAGCCCCGGTACGGTGCGGTACATCGCATATTGTACATTTTCCGGAAGTGAACTTGACATTCCTCCCAGATACATTTCATTTGTATATAATCCTTCCGGCTCAATAAATACCTGATGTCTTTCTTTATCCGCAAATTTTATGACCTTATCTTCAATCGAAGGACAATATCTCGGTCCCGTTCCCTCGATTACTCCGGTAAATAAAGGAGAACGGTCAATATTATCCCTTATGATCTTATGAGTCTCCTCATTCGTATAAGTAAGCCAGCAGGACACCTGTTCTTTTTGCACCGATTCCGGATCTGTAGAAAAAGAAAACGGAACGACCCTGTCATCTCCGAATTGTTCTTCCATTTTTGAAAAATCAATACTTCTTTTATCCACTCTTGCGGGAGTACCCGTTTTAAACCGCACTACTTCAATTCCCAATGCTTTGAGTGAATCTGTAAGATGATTTGCCGCCTGTAATCCGTTCGGACCCGTGGGATTGCTTACATCACCGTAAATACAGCGCGCCTTCAGATAAGTACCTGTACAGAGAACAACCGCTTTCGTATAATAAATTGCTCCGGAATATGTCTTAACTCCCCGAATAATCCCGTCTTCTGCCATAAGCTCTGATACTTCCGCCTGACGGATCGTCAAATGTTCCGTATTTTCCAATGTTCTTCGCATTTCCTGGGAATAATTTTTCTTATCCGCCTGCGCACGCAGCGAATGAACGGCAGGACCTTTTGACGCATTCAGCATTTTTGACTGAATAAAAGTCTTATCTATATTTTTTCCCATCTCGCCGCCCAAAGCATCCAATTCCCGAACCAAATGTCCCTTAGAACTTCCTCCTACATTAGGATTGCAGGGCATTAATGCGATACTGTCCACACTGACGGTAAACATAATTGTCTCAAGCCCCAGTCTTGCGCAGGCAAGAGCTGCCTCGCATCCTGCGTGTCCTGCGCCTACAACAGCCACATCATAAGTTTCTTCCAGATACAAACTCATCTTCTATCTCCTCTAATAACGTCAGTTTATTATCTGACTCTTAAACCACTCTATTTTCCCATACAAAATTTCCGGAAAATCGTATCCACCAGATCATCTTCCAATGATTCGCCGATCATTCTGCCAAGCGCTTCGTATGCATTCATCAGATCGATCGTATAAAAATCTTCCGGCATTCCGTCCTCTATACTTTGCAATACCATCTCCACCGAAGATAACGCCTCTGTAATACAGCTCTTTTGTCTGGCGTTTGTCAGATATACCTCATCGTTTATATTAATTTTCCCCTCAAAAAACATTTCTTTTAACAATGCTTCAAATTCTTCTATTCCGTCACCGCGACTGGCGGATATTTTTACAACCGGCATCTGTGCGATCTTTTTTATCTGTTCTTCAGATACTTTCGCATCGAGATCACACTTATTATACAAAAGAATCGCCTTCTTGTCCTTGATCATAGATAAAATTTCTTCATCATTTTCATCAAGTTCTCTGGAAGAATCCACCACATAAATCACAAGATCCGCATCTTTTGCACAATTTCTCGCCTTCTCTACTCCGATTTTTTCCACCTTATCCTCTGTATCACGAATTCCAGCCGTATCCACAATATGAAGGCTGATCCCGTTTATCAATAAGTGTTCTTCCAGCGTATCTCTCGTCGTACCCTCTACATCCGTAACAATCGCTCTTTCTTCCCTCATCAGGGCATTTAAAAAAGAACTTTTTCCGGCATTCGGTTTTCCTAAGATCACAGTCCGGATTCCTTCACTCAAAACCCTGCCATTATCAGCCGATGCAAGAATTTTTTTCAATTCTCGTCTCATTTTTGTAAGGGACTCTTTTACTTTTTCATCATATCCGTCCAGCAAAATATGTTCCGGATCATCTAATGCCGCCTCAATATATGCAATATGATCCATCATATTTTCCCTGAAAACTCTGATCTTTTCAGAAACAATTCCCTTTAATTGATGTAAAGAATTTGATAAAGCATATTCATTTTCCGCATTAATCACATCAATAACAGCCTCAGCCTGGGTCAGGTCAATTCTTCCGTTTAAAAAGGCTCTTTTCGTATATTCCCCCGGTTCGGCAGGCCGCGCCCCATGCTTTAAAACCGTTTCCAGAACACGTCTGACTACTGTCACTCCCCCGTGACATTGAATCTCAACGGTATCTTCTCTGGTATAGGTATTCGGAGCTTTCATCACAACAAGCATTACTTCATCGATCAGCTCCTCTTTATCATAAATAAATCCGTAATGAATCGTATGGCTTTTCATTTCGGATACTTTATGATTTCCTTTTGCCGGACGAAAAATCAGATCTGCTGCTGCAAATGCTTCGCTTCCCGATATTCTTACAATTCCGATTCCGGAATTCGTCATTCCCGTTGCAATTGCGGCAATCGTATCAGATAAAAACATATTCCTCCTCCAAATTACTTTTCGCAATAAAAATCCAATAAGGAAAAAGAAAGGACTGACGCGTCAGTCCCTTCTGAAATCCTGATTTCTTATCTCTTCAGCAAAACCACTACATGTCTGTATGGTTCTTCCCCTTCACTTCTTGTCGTAACATATCTGTCATTCTGAAGCGCCGAATGAATTACCCGTCTCTCAAAAGGATTCATCGGTTCTAATGAAACCGGTCTTTTCGTTCTCTTAACTTTAAATGCAATATTCTTTGCAAGACCTTCCAATGTCTCTTTTCTTCTTTGACGATAATTCTCTGTATCAACCTTGACTTTAATATAATTCTCGCTGTAGCGGTTTACTACAAGACTTAACAGATATTGAACAGAATCCAGCGTCTGTCCTCTCTTTCCGATCAAAATTCCCATTTCATTTCCGATAAATTCCACATCCATGGTATCCTCATGACAATTTATTTTGATCTCAACCTCAAGTTCCATCGCATGAAACATCTGATTTAAGAAATCTCTGGCACATGCTTCAATCTTCTCAAAAGAAATTTCTTTTGCTTTCGGCTGTGAATCTGTTTCTGTTTTTTCTTCAAGCTTCGTTTTTTCTTCTATCTTTACCGCTGCTTCTTTCTTTTCTACCTGCTTCGGAGCTTCTTTTTTCTCTTCTTTTACCGTATTTTCTTCAACAGTTTTATATCTGACCTTTATTTTTGCCATTCTCGCTCCGATTCCTAAGAATCCTTTGCTTCCCTCATCAAGAACTTCATAATCAATCTTATCTCTCGTTGTTCCTATCTTCTGGGCTGCCGTAATCAATGCGTCATTCACCGTAGCACCATAAAATTCTTTATAATCCATATTACCCTCCTACTTTTTTTCCAGATAATTTTGTACCGCATTTGCTTTATCTGCAATGGAACCTTTTTTGGCAGGCACTTTCTTCACCGGCTCATCTTTTTTCTCCAAAACGGCCTGATTTGTCGCTGTTCCACTATAATTCTTCGTATTTACGGCAGCTGCCGTTGCTATCACATTTGGCGGCAAACCGGCTTTCTCTCTCTTTTTATTCAGCTTTTCAATATTTTCTTTAATGATATCATTGACATCCATCTTATCAAAGTGTTTATTTAAAATAAACTGGATCACTCCCTGGATCAATGAACTGATTACCCAGTAAAGACCTACTGCGGCGGGCAGTGTATAACAGAAAAAAGCTGACACAAAACACATGGAATAACTCATGACTTTCATGGAAGACATCATGGAATCCGTCGTCTCATTTCCCGTTTTCTGCTGATTTCTCATTGAAATCTTCATGTTCAGGAATTGTACAAGCGCTGATAAAATAGGAATAATAATCGCGATTTTAACATCATTTGCAGGCGATTTGCTTAAATTAATGGTAAACATGGAGTAAACTTTCTTTACTTCCTCATTGCTCTCATCCAGTTTTTTAAGCACCTGTTTATATTGCGTTGTCAATTCATACCAGTCGCTTTCCGTATAACCGGAATATTTTACATATAATCTTTCGTTGCTCTCCTGCAACTTTTCCCAGTCTTCCTCCTCAAGTTTCTGAAGGATATTAACCATATCCTGAGCTTGTGTGAAAGAGTCCTCAACAACTTCCCAAACATCATTATTCTTGAATGTCTTATCGTAGCTGGACGTAAAACTCATATAAATTTTTTCTTTTATACTTGTCTGATTATCACTGCCGTAAGATTCAATTTTTCCACTGTCATTCTTCAGATAATTTTCTACAACACTGTCTAATTCTTCTGTTTTTTCATCCTTTGCCAGAGTTTTTTTCATATAATAAACATCTTTCAAAGAATTGATCACATATCCTTCCGAATGTTCCTCATCTTTTGCTCCTACGATTGTTTCCACCACATCATCATTATACAGATCCTGAAGATCATTGATATAATTAGGCATCTGGGCGATCATCGCATACAATCCCAAAATAATCGGCATCTGAATCAAAAGCGGCAGGCATCCGCTGGCCGGAGACGTTCCGTATTTCTGATAAACAGCATTCATTTCCTGCTGCTGTTTCATCATTGATTCATTATCCCGTTTATTTGCATATTTCTTCTGAATTTCCTGAATTTCCGGTGTCACAACAGAATTTAATTTCATTGACTTCTGCTGTTTGATATTGATCGGTACCATCACCAATCTTACAAATATTGTAAGAACAATAACACAAATGCTGATTTTTGCAATTCCAAACTTTGCCAATACCTCATAAAATAAATTTAAAACCACTCCGAGAATCTGTGCAACCCAACGGATCAGAAAAAAATTCGTACAACCACCGGATATAAAAATACCTGTCACTGCTGTTCCTCCTCTAAATCAAAGGCATTATTTGCCGACATTTTCCTTATTCTTCTAAGGAACAGGATCATATCCGCTCTTTTTTGAAAAAGGATGACACCTGAAAACTCTTCTTATCGCCAGATACATTCCCTTGAACACTCCATACTTTGTAAGCGCCTCTATCGCATATTGCGAACAGGTAGGTGTAAATCTGCAATGGGGACCGAGCATCGGCGATATATATTTTTGATAAAAACGTATAAACAAAATAAGAATCTTCTTCAACTGATCTTCACCACTTTTTTCTGAACATTTCAATCTCTTTTATTATTTGTTTCAAGCAGTATTCCATGCATCTTTGCCAAGTGAAGATAGGAACTTTCAATTTCCTTTAATCCCTTCCCTTTTGCCGATGCTCTGGCAACCACTATCATGTCCAGACCGTTACTGAACTGTCCTTTATGCTGTCTATAACTTTCCCTGATCAATCTGGCGATCCGATGTCTTACTACGCTGTTTCCAACCTTCTTACTCACTGATATTCCCAATCTCAACTTTTCGGTGTGATTCTTCAAACAATACATCACAAGATATTTATTTGCGTAAGATCTGCCGTTTTTATAGACATTCTGAAATTCTTCATTTCTCCTTAAGGAATCAATATTTTTCATATAAACTCCTGTTATCATCATAACTATACCGGTTATGCTGTTACAATTACCGGTTCGGTTGCTGCATAAAAAAGAAGAAAAGACCACATTTACTGCGGTCTATGCTAATCTATGCTGAAATGCTTTTTCTTCCTTTTGCTCTTCTTGCAGCTAACACTTTTCTTCCACCGGCTGTGCTCATTCTTGATCTGAATCCATGAACTTTTGCTCTGTGTCTTTTATTTGGATTGTATGTTACTCCCATAGTCTGTCTCATTGTCGTACACCTCCTTTGACTTAAATGTATGCTAAGACATCGTACCCATTATATTCAATAAGGTTTTCTTCGTCAAGTGTTATTTTCATATTTTTTGAAGAAATTTTTATTTTTCATCAAAATGCACATAAGTTATCCACATTTTGTGGATATTGTGTGGAAAACCATTGTTTTTCTTATATTTGCACCTTTTCGACATCATGATCCGTATCATCACCCGGAATTATCCACATTTTTATCAACATTTCCACATTTTGACCCTATACACATATCCCCTTTTGATTTACGGATGTTTTTTTTATGTCAAGCACATATTATACACAAAATCAATCCACCGGACGTAATTTGTTTTCCACCTTATGAGTAAAGTTACTACGGCGAGGCTTTTGGAAGACGTGAATCGCGTGCCAGGCGGTGCAAAATGTTCAAGTTATTTATCAACAGTTCCTTAGAATGAAGTGCGGAAAAAGGCTGTAAATGATAAACTCCCCTACATTATTTTAAAGGTTGAAAATTTTCTCTTTTTGTTATAAAATAGAGAAGTATGATGGCATAAGTATCGACTTTTACAAATGCCTGCTGCATCAAAAAGAAAGGTTTGTATAGGATATGTATGAATTAGTAGTTGAAAAATGGCCGGAAATCCTTCGCTTTTTAAAGACTGAATTTGATATTTCCGACATTTCATTTAAGAGTTGGATTGCTCCTTTGAAAATATATTCCGTTCGCAACGGTATTGTAACTCTCCTTGTAAATGACGCGGAAATGATTGATTTTATCAAAAGAAAATATTCCAGCATGTTGAAAGCATCCATTATTGAGATCACGGCAGAAGATTTTAATGTGGAATTTGCAACAGAAAAAGATCTCAAAACACTGGAACAACAACAGCAATCGGAGGATTCGGAAAATTCTTCTCCTTCTTCTTCAAACTCTTCTTCGCGGAATCAGCAAAATAATTTCCTGCTTGAGAAGAAAAAGGCTGCAAATTTGAATCCTAACTATACGTTTGATAATTTTGTGGTAGGCGTCAATAATAATTACGCCCAGGCTTATGCTCTCGCGGTTGCGGAATCTCCTGCAGTCATGTACAACCCTTTATTTATCTATGGCGGCGTGGGACTTGGTAAAACTCATCTGATGCATTCGATCGGCAACTTTATTCTTGATAAAAGTCCGGATACGAAAGTCATGTGTGTGACAAGCGAGATTTTTACAAACGAACTGATTAATGCCATCCGAAGTGAAAGTTCAACCGCGATCACTCAATTTCGTGAAAAATACAGAAATATCGATGTGCTTCTTATCGATGATATTCAATTTATAATCGGTAAAGAGAGATCCCAGGAAGAATTCTTCCATACATTTAACACACTTTATGAGGCGAACAAACAGATCGTGATTTCTTCCGATAAACCTCCGAAAGAGATGTCAACTCTGGAAGAACGTCTGAAATCCCGTTTTGAAATGGGACTTACCGTTGATGTGTCCGCTCCGGATTATGAGACAAGAATGGCGATTCTTCAAAAAAAGGCATCCTCCGAAGGCTATAAGATTGAAAATGATATCTTTGACTATATCGCCAATAATATCCGTTCCAACATCCGTGAACTGGAAGGCGCCCTCACGAAGATCGTTGCCTATTCAAAAGTATCGAAGACGCCGATCACTCTTGAATTTGCAAAAGATGTTTTAAAAGATATCATATCTCCTTCTAATAATAAAGAAGTAACCTGTCAGCTGATCATTGATACTGTTGCGGAACATTTTCATATCAGCACCGATGATATTTCTTCCCGGTCACGCAGTCAGAATATCGTCTTCCCGCGCCAGATCGCGATGTATTTGTGCCGTATGTACACAAAAGCCTCTCTTGCCGAAATCGCCGGTATGTTCGGAAAAAAGGATCATACGACAGTAATGTCCGCTCTAAAGAAGATCACGGATGAGATCGAGACAAACGAGGCAACAAAGAATACCATTGACGTCATTAAAAAGAAGATCATTCCGGATTGATCCCCCACCTCTACAGGCAGATAATCAGAAATGTATTTTGCAAATGATAGAATTTCAAAATACACAATTTGTGGACAACCAATTCACATATATCCACTTTATAGGAAATCCGGCTGTTGATAAACCACAATCTGTTTTGAGAGCGATTTTCCGAAATGTTTATAACTTCCGGGTTATCCATAGGTTAAATTTTTTTTTCAACATAATTTTTAACCTCCAAAACTCTCACTGTTTAAGGGGTGAGACCACTTTTCAACATATTCACACCCCTTATTATTACTACTACGAAAAATTTATTATATATATATTTATGAAAATCCCGAAAGGAGCTTTTTACACATGCATTTAGTTTTCGACAAATCCAGTTTACTTCAATCTGTTAATATTGTTTTAAAAGCTGTTCCAGTGAGAACAACAATGCCTATTCTTGAATGTATCTTAATTGACGCCACTTTGGATCAGATCAAATTTACAACAAATGACACGGAACTTGCGATTGAAACCATCGTAAAAGGTGAGATCGTTTCAAGAGGAATCGTTGCCATCAATGCAAAAATGTTTTCAGAGATTATAAGAAAACTTCCCGACAGCGAGATCGTCATAACTACAGATGAAAATTATCAGACTGTAATTACCTGCGAGCAATCCGTATTTACCATTGCCGGTAAATCAGGAGAAGATTTTTCCTATCTGCCTGCATTTGAGAAAGACAGTTTTATTTATCTGTCTCAATTTTCTTTAAAAGAATTGATCCAGCAGACAATCTTCTGTACGGCAGATAATGATACGAATAAATTAATGACAGGTGAATTATTTGAAGTAAAAAACAGAATGCTTACGGTAACTGCCCTTGACGGACACAGAATTGCCATACGTAAAATCAATCTGAAAGAAGAATTTGGAGAATATAAGGTGATCGTTCCGGGAAAGACCTTAAGTGAGATCAGCAAGATTCTTACAGGTTCAACGGAATCCGAAGTCAGGATATTTTTCTCAAAGAATCTGATCGCATTTGAATTTGACGATACCATCGTTGTTTCCAGACTTATTGACGGAGAATATTTCAGGGTGGAGCAGATGATCACCAGCAATTTCGATACCATCGTGAATGTGAATAAAAAGGATTTTCTGGATTGTATCGACCGTTCTACTTTGCTTGTCAAAGAAGGAGATAAAAAACCGATCATCGTGAATGTAACGGAAAATGAGCTGGAGTTGAAGATCAAATCTGTTCTCGGTTCCATGAATGAAAAACTTCCTGTGAAAAAGAGCGGAAATGATTTAATGATCGGCTTTAATCCAAAGTTTCTGATGGATGCGTTAAAGGCCATTGATGAAGAAAATGTAGATTTTTATTTGTTGAATGCAAAAGCTCCATGCGTGATCAAAGATCAGGAGGAATCTTATATTTATCTGATTTTGCCTGTTAATTTCAGTTCTGCTTATTAAAATAGACAATTGATAACAACTGAATTGATATATATAATAAATTACTATTTAGAGGAGTAAAGGCAGAGATGGAAATAATCAAGCTGAAAGAAGAGTTTATTAAACTGGGACAGGCTTTAAAGGCAGCCGGACTGGTAGATTCCGGCGTAGATGCGAAATTTGTGATTCAGAACGGGGAAGTAAAGGTAAATGGAACTGTGGAAACGCAGCGGGGAAAAAAACTTTATGGTGGAGAAATTATCGAATTTGAGGGTCAGCAGATAAAAATTGAAGCCTGAGGGAAGATCACATGTTTATTCAATCGCTGGAGTTAAATGATTTTAGAAATTATAATAATCTGAATATCACTTTTGAAAAAGATACCAATATTTTATACGGGGATAATGCGCAGGGAAAGACGAATGTTTTGGAAGCTATCTATGCAGGAGCTACCGCAAAGTCTCACAGGGCGGGGAATGATCGGGAAATGATCCGATTTGGTTGTGAGGAAGCCCATATAAAACTGATGGTGGACAAAGGAGGAGTTCCTCTTCGGATCGATCTGCATTTGAAGAAACATAAAGCGAAGGGAATTGCCGTCAACGGAATTCCGATCCGAAAGATCAGCGATTTGTTTGGAATATTGAATGTTGTGATTTTTTCTCCGGAAGATCTGAATCTGATTAAAGACGGACCGGCCGAGCGAAGAAAATTTCTTGATCTGGAACTTTGCCAGTTAGATAAAATGTATGTATATCACCTGATACAATATAATAAAGTTTTAAATCAGAGAAATCGTTTATTGAAAGATATTTCTTTCGGAAATCAGGGGGATCTCAAAGAAACTCTGGATATATGGGACAGACAGCTTGCGCAGTACGGAAGTGAGATCGTCAGAGAAAGAAAAAAATTTACAGGACATTTAAATGAAATTATCAAGGAGATACATAGTCATATTACAGACGCAAAAGAGGAACTTTGTGTATGTTATGAGCCAAATGTGGAAGAAGAAAAATTTTATGAATGTCTTGTGGAAAATAGGGAAAAAGATTTAAAGAGGGGAAGTACCTCTGTGGGTCCTCACAGAGATGATATCGGATTTTATGACGGAGAAATAGATCTCCGCAAATATGGAAGCCAGGGGCAGCAGAGGACAGCGGCTTTATCTTTAAAACTTTCGGAAATCCATCTGGTGGAGGATCTTATTAAGGATATGCCGGTATTGCTTTTGGATGATGTTTTGTCCGAGCTTGACAGCAAAAGGCAGAAACATTTGCTGGATGAGATCGCAAAAGTGCAGACCATCATTACCTGTACCGGATTAGATGAATTTGTGGAAAATCGTTTTCAAATTAACAGCGTATATAAAGTAACAGGCGGAACAATAGAAAGGAGCAGTCATGAGTAATAACAATAACAATAATTACAGCGGAGACCAGATTCAGATTCTGGAGGGGTTGGAAGCTGTAAGAAAAAGACCGGGAATGTATATCGGAAGTACATCGTCAAAGGGCCTTCATCATCTGGTATATGAGATCGTTGATAACTCGGTGGATGAAGCTCTTGCCGGCTATTGTTCTACCATTGAAGTGGAAATAGGAGACGGAAATACCATTACCGTAATTGATGACGGACGGGGAATACCTGTTGATATCAATAAAAAAGCGGGAAAGCCGGCAGTGGAAGTGGTATTTACGATTCTTCATGCGGGAGGAAAATTCGGCGGAGGAGGATACAAGGTATCCGGAGGTCTTCACGGAGTGGGAGCATCCGTTGTAAATGCGTTGTCTGACTGGCTGGAAGTGAAAGTGAAGAGAGACGGAAAAATACATTTTCAAAGATATGAGAGAGGTCATGTCGTTGCGCCGCTTAAGGTCATCGGAGAATGTGATCCGGAAGAAACGGGAACAATGGTGACTTTTAAACCAGACGGAACCATTTTTGAAGACACGGTATATGATTTTGATACCTTAAAAACAAGACTCAGAGAGACCGCATTCCTGACAAAGGGATTAAAAATTATCTTAAGAGATAAGCGGACAAATGAAGAAAATCAGGCAAAGACAGAGCGGGTTTTCCATTACGAAGGCGGTATCAAAGAATTTGTCACATATCTGAACAGGGGAAAAGAAGCCTTATTTGAAGATGTGATTTATTGTGAGGGAACGAGAGATGAAATCTATGTAGAGGTTGCTTTGCAGCATAATAACAGTTATACCGAGAATACATATTCTTTCGTAAACAATATCATTACTCCGGAAGGAGGAACGCATCTGGAGGGATTTAAAAGGGCATTGACAAAAACATTTAATGATTACGCCAGAGCGAATAAATTATTAAAAGACAGCGAGCAGAATCTGTCCGGTGAAGATATCCGGGAAGGCTTGACGGCAATTATCAGTATTAAGATACCGGAACCTCAGTTTGAGGGACAGACAAAGCAGAAATTGGGAAATAGCGAAGCGCGTACAGCCGTAGACAGCGTTGTGAGCGAACAATTAAAATATTATCTGGAGCAGAATCCTCAGGTGGCGCGGGTAATCTGCGAAAAATCAATTCTCGCTCAGAGGGCAAGAGAGGCGGCAAGAAAGGCAAGAGATCTTACCAGAAGCAGAAAGACTGCTTTGGATGGAGCCGGACTTCCAGGAAAACTGGCGGATTGTTCGGATAAAAATCCTGCAAATTGCGAGATATTTATCGTAGAGGGAGATTCCGCAGGCGGTTCCGCAAAGACGGCAAGAAGCCGCGCAACTCAGGCAATTCTTCCGTTGCGTGGAAAAATTTTGAATGTGGAGAAAGCAAGACTCGACAGGATTTTGGGAAATGCGGAGATCAGGGCCATGATCACTGCATTTGGAACCGGTATTCATGAAGATTTTGATATTACAAAATTACGGTATGATAAAATTATCATCATGACGGATGCGGATGTGGACGGCGCCCATATCGCAACGCTGTTACTGACATTTTTGTATCGCTTTATGCCGGATCTGATCAAGGAGGGACATGTATATCTGGCGACGCCTCCGCTGTATCAGATCGTAAAAAATAAAAAAGTATGGTATGCTTATTCCGATGATGAATTAAACAGAATCCTTACGGAAATCGGAAGGGATAACAATAATAAGATTCAGCGATACAAAGGATTGGGAGAAATGGATGCGGAGCAGCTCTGGGAGACAACCATGGATCCGAAAACAAGGATTTTAAAGAAAGTGCAATATGACGAAACACTGTTGTCAGAGATAGATGTGACTTTTACGACACTGATGGGAGATCAGGTAGAACCGAGACGCGAATTTATTGAGGCGAATGCCAGATTTGCACAAAATCTTGATATTTAAGTCAAAAAAATTGCGTTTATGAAGAAAAAAGTCAGCAGGAGGAAAAGGAATGGACGAAAATATCTTTGATAAGATTCATGAAGTAGACTTGAAAAAGACAATGGAACAATCTTACATTGAGTATGCGATGAGCGTAATTGCCGCCCGCGCGCTGCCGGATGTAAGAGATGGATTGAAGCCTGTTCAGAGAAGAATCTTATTTTCGATGATCGAGTTAAATAACGGACCGGATAAGCCGCATCGTAAGTGTGCGCGTATTGTCGGTGATACGATGGGTAAATATCATCCTCATGGAGATAGCTCGATATATGGAGCGTTGGTAAATCTGGCACAGGAATGGTCAACAAGATATCCGTTAGTGGACGGACATGGAAATTTTGGTTCTGTAGACGGAGACGGAGCAGCCGCCATGCGTTATACGGAGGCGCGTCTCAGCAAAGTATCAATGGAGATGCTTGCGGATATAAACAAAGATACGGTGGATTTTGTGCCGAACTTTGATGAAACGGAGAAAGAACCTACAGTTTTACCGTCAAGGTTTCCGAATCTTCTGGTAAACGGAACAAATGGAATCGCTGTGGGTATGGCAACAAATATCCCGCCTCATAATCTGAGAGAAACGATATCCGCGGTAGTAAAAATCATAGATAATAAAGTCGAGGAAGACAGAGATACAGATATCGACGAGCTGCTTGGAATCGTGAAAGGTCCGGATTTTCCTACAGGAGGGGAAATCTTAGGAAAAAGAGGCATAGAGGAAGCTTATCGTACGGGAAGAGGAAAAATAAAGGTCCGCGCCATTACCAACATTGAAACCATGGACAACGGTAAGACAAGGATCATTGTGACGGAACTTCCGTATATGGTGAATAAGGCGAGACTGATCGAAAAAATTGCCGAGCTGGTAAAAGATAAAAAAATTGACGGGATCACAGGACTCAGGGATGAATCAAACAAAGAGGGAATGAGGATCGTCATTGAGCTTCGCAGAGATGTAAATGCGAATATTATTTTAAAAAATTTGTATAAACATACCCAGCTTCAGGATACCTTTGGCGTGATCATGCTCGCATTGGTAAATAATGAGCCGAAAGTATTGTCCTTAAAGGATATGCTGGATCATTATCTCCATCATCAGGAAGATGTGGTTACCAGAAGAACAAAATATGATTTAAATAAGGCGGAAGAAAGAGCGCATATTTTAGAGGGATATCTGATCGCTCTGGACAATATCGACGAAGTGATCCGGATTATCCGTTCTTCACATACTACGCAGGATGCGAAAAATGGATTGATGGAAAGATTCGGATTATCCGACAGACAGGCTCAGGCAATTGTGGATATGAGACTTCGCGCATTGACAGGTCTGGCAAGAGATGAAATCGAAAAAGAATATGCGGAATTACAGGAAAAGATAGCATATTTCAAATCAATTCTCGCAGATGAGAAAAAACTTCTCGGCGTCATCAAAGAAGAAATTTCATTGATTGCCGAACAATATGGAGATGACAGAAGAACCTCCATCGGATTTGATGAGGAAGAGATTACCATGGAGGATCTGATTCCGAATGAAAATACAGTAATTGCCATGACAAAACTCGGCTATATCAAGCGGATGACGGTGGATAATTTTAAATCGCAAAACCGCGGCGGCAAGGGAATCAAGGGAATGCAGACGATCAATGATGATTATATTGAGGATCTTCTGATGACGACTACACACCATAGCCTGATTTTCATTACGAACAAAGGAAAAGCCTATCGCATTAAGGCATATGAAATTCCGGATGCCGGTAGAACAGCGCGCGGAGTGGCAATCGTCAACCTTATTCAGATTGATTCCGATGAAAAGGTAACGGCTGTATTTCCGATTAAGGAATTTAAAGAAAATCTGTTTATGCTGATGGTGACGAAAAAGGGAATTGTAAAAAAGACCCCGCTTATAGAATATGTCAATATCAGGAAAAAAGGACTTCAGGCCATCACACTGCGGGAAGATGATGAATTGATCGAAGTAAAGAAAGCAGACAACAGCGACATTGCCATGTTGATCACAAAAGACGGTCAATGCATCAAATTCAAGGTAAGTGATATCAGAAGAACCGGAAGAAATTCCATCGGCGTTCGCGGAATCAATCTTGATGATTGCGATGAAGTGGTTGCCATGCAATTGGAACGCCAGGGAGAAGCCCTGTTATTCGTCACGGAAAATGGTCTCGGCAAGAGAACGCTCACCTCGGAATTTACTATACAACACCGGGGAGGAAAAGGTGTAAAATGCTACAGGATCAATGATAAGACGGGCTCCATCGTCGGCGTGAAAGCTGTCAACGAAGATCATGAAATTATGCTGATCACAACGGAAGGCGTAATTATTCAGATGCAGGTAAGCGGAATCTCCATGTTAAGCAGAATTACTTCCGGCGTAAAATTGATGGATATTGATAAGGAAAATGTTGTTGTGGCAAGTATCGCCAAAGTCCGGGAAAAACCGGAGGAAGATCAGAACCGGGATCAGACGGAGGACATTCCGGATGACGATATGAGAGAAGATGATACAGCAGAAGAAGATATGACAGAGGAAACTGATATCATGGATGATGATAACGGAGAAACGGAAGAATAATGAAAGAAATGTGGAAAAAAATCGACCGTTTTATGTTGGCTCATGGAATATATGCGCTTCTGGTGGCAACGATTGCGACAGGATTTTTTCTGGCAGTCCTCCAGTGGGCCAATGATTACATGAAAGAAGAAACAAAACCTCTTGAAATATCCATAGATGATCAGGGATATCTGTCGGTGAATTATCAATACGATGATAAAGAAAAAGTATACATTATGTGGGAGACTGACGGCGGCAATCTGACCGTCAGTCATGATGGAAGTATATTTTCACAAAATGAGCAGGGATATTACGGATATACCGGATCTGATGAAAAAGTGATCTGGAATCCGAAAGATCCGGCAGGATGCGAGTTTGAAAATGCAACGGTAAGGGCAACTCTTTATGAAAAAAATGAAAAAAATATTTACAGTCCGAAAAATTATGTGATGGATATTCAGATCACATTGAAAATGAAAGATGGAATTCCGGTAAAAACAGAGAGCAGGGTATTCGGAAATCCAAAAAAATCCGGTGTTTCAGAAGATTGGGCTGAAATATACTGCATACAGGATACAGAAAAAAGTAAGACATACCGTTATCGCACCGGAAGGAAAATATCGGATGATGAAATTTTGATATTATGCTGGCAGGCAGAGCATTCGATTTTATCGCAGACGGATTATTCCGCCGGATTTTATCCGGAATGTATGTCTGATGATAAAACGGAGAGTGATGTTTTCTATGCTGTGGATATGGTCACTATAGAAAAAGATAAAATATCCGGTTCTGAAAAAATCACAGCTTTTCTGATCGGAGAGGATGCCTATAAAAACAAAAGAACGGAAAAAGAAGCGCGGATCGGAGAAACAGACCTTGTAATAAATTAAAAAATGGGTTGACAAAACGTTTTTACTTGTATATAATACTTAATGTGTCACGCAAGTGATCCTATGAATCTATATTGGAGTTTATGAATTCGGAGAAATACTCAAGAGGCCGAAGAGGCGCCCCTGCTAAGGGTGTAGGTCGTTCACGCGGCGCGAGGGTTCAAATCCCTCTTTCTCCGCTCTATTCCAATATAGGTTTTTTTGTTATATGTATGACTTAATGGTATGTACTCATACATTTATAGAGGAGCGAAAACATGAGAAAAATAAACGGGTTGATACATATCGGAATATTTGTTGTAGCAGTTGCGTTATTTGCATGTATTTTTATTTCGAAAATTCAATTTACGGGAGAGGACAGAAGCAAATTAAAAGATTTTTCAGAGGGTTGGATTTATCAGGACGGCACTATTGCGGAAGTTGATAATCTGAAAGAAGAAAATAAAATAATAGTTTTGCATGAGATAACGGAAGATGTATCAGGATATAATCTTTGTTTCAGAAGTAAGAATATTAATTTTTCTGTTTATATGGGAAAAACGAAAATATATGATTTTCATCCTGCAATCAACAAGGTGTGCGGACATTCCTACGGAAATTATATTCACAGTATTCTTATTTTGTCCGGGAACGAGGGGGAGACTATCCGTATTGAAGCAGAACCGGTATATGCGGACGGTACGGAATTTTTTGATGATATGTATATGGATACCGGAGATAATTATTATCTTAAGATGATTAAAAAAAATCTTGTGAGATTTATAATCTGCATTTTGATTATGGTATTGGGTGTGGGATTATTTACGCTCGGAAGTGTTTTTGAGAGAAAAAATGAAGGGCGCGCGCAGACGCAATCTCTTGGTCTGATGGCTTTTTTAACCGGTATGTGGGTTATGATGGAGTCTTTGATCCTTCAGATGCTGACGCATAATTCTCCTGTGTGTCATCTGATCAATTATATGACATTGATTTTACTGCCGATTCCGGCAATTTATCTTGTATCTTATATGACGGGACACAGTAAAAGCAACATTAAAGAAGTGATTTGTGCGATTGTGCTTTTAAATTTTGTATTCCAGGTGTACAGTACGGTTTTTGGAACAAAAGATTATCATGATCTGTTGGGATTGACTCATGGAATCATAGCATTGACCGTAGTTGTAGCTGCATGGCTTTTGATAAGGGCATTGATCGGAAAAAAAGAAAAGAATAAGAGTAAGTTTATGATCGTATTTGCCTTTCTCATACTGGGAGGGGGAGGAATCATAGATATCGTCCGCTATCATGAGGGAAAAAGTTATGGAACCGCTTTTATGATCGGAATCTTTCTTTTCGTATTATATCTGGGATATTATGAGATCAAAGAAGTAATGAAAATGCAGGAAAGAAACAGACACGCCAAGGAATTGAGCAGACTGGCGCATCAGGACGTTCTGACACAGGTAGAAAGCAGACTTTCATTTAATGAGTATGAGGAAAAAATCAAAAATGAAAAAACAGGTAATTATCTGATCGTACAATTTGATGTAAATAATCTGAAAAAAGTAAATGACAGATATGGACATCATGAGGGAGATCATCAGATCACTGCGGCGGCGAATCTGATCAAAGAGAGCTTTCAGGCGAAGGGACATATCTTTCGTACCGGTGGAGATGAATTTATCGCAATCTTGAAAGGCAAAGATATCGAGGTATGGTTCCGGCAGCAAAAAGAAGTATTTGATAAAAAAATAAAGGAATATAACGAGACGGAAAAGCCTTCTGTTATTTTATCAATTGCCTGCGGTGCAGCGAATTATGTCTGCGGAAAAGATGAATTGGAGCAGGTTGAGATCAGAGCAGATTCTCTTATGTATGAAAATAAGAAAAAATTAAAAGAAATTGTTGACAAGTAAAAAAAGAAGTGGTAATATAATCAAGCTGTCGCTTGGGAAAAGCGGGTCAGAAAAAAACTTGAAGAAATTCAAAAAAACTTCTTGACAAATAATTC
>CADBTR010000015.1 GCA_902797675.1 uncultured Lachnospiraceae bacterium | reverse complement strand
GTGCCGTTGAATGTCGCATGGCTTTAGCCCTGCGACCTGCTTGCTGCCAACGGCAGCAATTCCCGTAGGTCGGAGATTGAATCGGAGTGCCGTTCAAGCCTCGTCACACATTCCACCGCCGCGCATTGCGGAAACATATCCACCGGCTGAATTTCCCTGATCCGAAAGCCCTTTGCGGCAAGATACTTTAAATCTCTGGCAAGGGTGGCAGAGTCGCAGCTGACATATACCAGTTTTTCCGGAGCCATGGCAACAATCGTCTCCAACAGAGTTTCGTCACAGCCTTTTCTCGGCGGATCCACGACCACCACGTCTGCTCTGCGCCCTTGCTGATACAATGCAGGAACGACTTCCTCCGCGGCGCCCGCATAAAAATCGGTATTTTCCATGTTATTCAATCTCGCATTTTCTTTTGCGTCTTCAATGGCCTGCGGAACAATCTCCACACCGGTAACATGGCTTGCTTTCTGCGCCAGAAATAGGGAAATCGTCCCCACGCCGCAATACAGATCAAAAACCTGTTCTTTTCCGGTCAGACCGGCATATTGCAAAGCAGTGCCGTATAATACCTCCGTCTGCACCGGATTCACCTGATAAAAAGACAGCGGAGAAATCCTGAATCTGACCGTTCCGATATAATCTGTGATGTAACCGTTTCCATATAATTGGAGCAATTCCTCTCCGAGAATCCGGTTTGTTTTCGCCATATTGATATTTAATGAAATATCCGTCATTCCTGGGATCCTGCAAAGTGACTCCGTCAACGCTTCCGATGCCGGAAATTTTCTGCCGTTAATAACGATGCACACCATGATCTCGCCGGTTTTAAAGCCTTTTCGGATCAATACATGGCGGACAAGTCCGCTGTGCTTTTCTTCATCATAAGGCTCGATATGATAGTTCTCCATATGCATAAGAATCGATGCGAGAATCTTTTGATTCTCTTCGATTCCGATCGCGCAATCCTCACACGGAATGATATCATGGGTTCTTCCGGCGTAAAAGCCCGCCTGAATTTTCCCGTTTTTCCGGCGGACGGGAAATTGCGCTTTGTTGCGGTAACGGAAGGGGTTCTCCATGCCAAGACAATCGTGAAATACCGGCGCATCCTCCCCCTCAAAATCGATCTTTCCGATGCGGATCAGATTTTCCCTTACTTTCTTCGTCTTAAAAGCCAGCTGCGCTTCGTAATTCATTTCCTGAATCTGACAGCCGCCGCAGCTTCTCGCGATGGGACAGACTGCTTCCGTACGCGCATCGGAGGGCTGCACCACCTCTAATAACTTCGCGTAACCGTATGTCTTTTGCAGTTTCATCACGCGCGCGCGAACAATATCTCCCACAATCGCATCTTTCACAAAAAGGGCAAGACCATCTGCATGGCCAATGCCCTCTCCGTTTACCCCGATATCTTCAATCTTAATCGTAAGTTCATCATTTTTCTTCATTGCGTAACGCCTTTCTGTCTAAACAGTGGTTTTTCTGATATTACATTCAAAAAGGCGGTTAAAACCAAGCCAGTCGCTCTCCGCATTCTGATTGCCCATAAGAATTTCCTTCATGGTCTCCAGTTTTGCATCTGTATTATCCGCCAGATTCAACGCCACCGCCTCGATCATGGACGGCTTCTTCGGCGATCCGTATTCCAGTTCCCCATGATGGGCGAGAATGCAATGTTTCAATTGCAACAATGTCTTCTGGGGGAAATCCGGGATCTGCGCCGCAAGTTTTCCCACCAGCTCACTTCCGATCACGATATGTCCCAGCAGATTTCCCTCGTCTGTATAGTCATTCACCGGAAACGGCGCAATCTCCTGCACTTTTCCGATATCGTGAAAAATCGCCGCAGTAAGCAGCAGATCCCGATTGATCACCGGATAATTCGCCGCCATATAATCACACAACTTCGTCACCGACAGCGTATGTTCCAGAAGTCCGCCCACAAATCCGTGGTGAACGCTTTTTGCCGCCGAATGATTCTTAAAATGCCTGATAAAATCCTCATCCTGAATATATTTCATCGTGAGCAGCCGGTTTAAGTAAGGATTTTTTACTGATTCAATCAATCCTTTTAATTCGCCGTACATAGCTTCAATATCTTTCTCCGTGGTCGGAAGATATTCCTTCGGATCGTACTCTCCCTCAGAAACCTTTCTCATGCGCTTGATGTTTAACTGCAAAGTTCCGTTAAAGTTTATCACATCTCCCACCACATCAACGTAATCCATGGCGTCAAAATCACCGATCCCGCCGGAATTCGGATCCCAGATCTTGCCGTCGATGGTTCCGGTCTTATCCTGCAAAATCACGGAATCATAAGGTTTTCCGTTCTTGGTCACCGCCGATGTCCTGGATTTGCAAAAATAGATCTCACTGATCTTATCTCCCTCTCGAACTGTTTCAATATACTTCATGTTATTATCCTCTCTCTCCGATCTGAACCTGTATCGTCATCTTCTGATAATTTCCGTCTGTCTTTCTCCATATCTTCACGCTGAGTTTCTGCTCATCATCCGCCCCGGACATGATCTGACGCAAATCAGAAAGGGTCTTCACCGCCTTCCCGTTCACACTCTCTATCACATCTCCTGCCATGATTCCCCTCTTATATGCCTCTGATTTCGTATCCACTTCCAGAACATAAAAGCCATCCGGCATTTCCTCACTGATATACGGGTTCTTCTCCTTATCAATATATTCACCCATAACCCCGAAATATCCCAGCTCTTTTTTGTTAAAGACACCATAGATAATATCATAGATCTCGTAAGTCATCAAGGCAGAAACCGCTTTTTCCCCGATATAATCTTCCCCCAGCACCATGCCTGACAGATATCCCTGATCATCAAACAAAAAACCATCCGTCACATTTTTCAACATCACATCTGTATAAATTCTTATCCCGTCAATGTCAAACCATTCTCTTTTTTCCGACGAGCCGACCGTATACCCCTGATACTCCATCAATTCCTGATCGTAAGGGATTCCCTCATAAATGATCTTCTCGCTCCGTTTGACTGTCTGCCCGTTGATGACTGCGCTTGTCAGAGACTCTTTTAATTCTTTCTCAAGACCTGACTCTTTTACCACAACAGCCGCGATCCCGATCTTCTCGTCCTTGTTCCAGACCGTTGCTCTGGCAACCGTATCGTCAAAGAAGCAGACGCTTAAATTTTTTGCATCTTTGATCTTCTCATAAGATGCTAATATATAACAATCACTCTGATTGTACAGGATCACGCCGGAACAAAGCACCTTCGCCTCCGATGGATTTTCTCCCTCCTCCCTGAGAGTCACCATGCTGCGATCGATCCGCTCCTCCACAGTCAGACTTCCGTCATCCTCCCCTGATACGTCCCCTTTGGCAAGGGCAAG
>CADBTR010000014.1 GCA_902797675.1 uncultured Lachnospiraceae bacterium | reverse complement strand
TATTCGTGTGAATGTAGTAACTATGCGGTTTGTAGCAGTTTGAACTATTGTTCCGTGAATAATTCAGGTTTATTATTCAAAATCCAAAATTTTAGTTGAAAGGCATGTCCGTTTAGTGTATACTTGAAGTATTGTGGGGGCTGTTCCGGCCCTTGATAGGAAGTAAGTCATAAGAATCTAGGAGGATAAGTAGAATGAGTGATGCAAAGAAAACGATTGAGAGCGGAAAGGCGATTCTCGGTATCGAGTTCGGATCTACAAGAATCAAGGCGGTATTGATCGATGAGGATAACGCACCGATCGCATCCGGCAGCCATGAGTGGGAAAATCAGCTGGTAGATAATATCTGGACATACAGTGAGGAGGCAATCTGGGCAGGTCTTCAGGATGCTTACACACAGATGACGGTTGATGTAAAGAATCAATATGGCGTAGATGTGGTGAAACTGGCAGGTCTTGGTTTTTCTGCAATGATGCATGGATATATGGTATTTGATGAAAACGGCAAGCTTCTTGTTCCGTTCCGTACATGGAGAAACAGTATTACCGCACAGGCATCGGAGGAACTGACAAAATTATTCAACTTCCATATTCCGCAGAGATGGAGCATTGCTCATCTGTATCAGGCAATCTTAAACGGTGAGGATCATATCTCAAAGATCAAGTTCCAGACAACACTGGAAGGTTATATTCACTGGAAATTGACAGGCGAGAAAGTAATCGGCGTCGGCGAGGCTTCCGGTATGTTCCCTGTTGATATGAATACAAAGGATTACAACCAGAAGATGGTGGATCAATTTGATGCATTGGTAGCAGATAAGAATCTTCCTTGGAAACTTCGCGATATCCTTCCAAAGAGTCTTGTTGCCGGTGAGAATGCGGGAACATTGACAGCGGAGGGAGCAAAACTTCTCGATGTATCCGGAAAATTGCAGGCAGGCGTTCCGGTTTGCCCTCCGGAAGGTGATGCCGGAACCGGTATGGTAGCAACCAACAGCGTAAAGGTTCGCACCGGTAATGTATCAGCCGGTACTTCCGTATTCGGTATGGTGGTTCTTGAAAAAGATCTTTCCAAAGCATATGATGAGATCGATCTTGTCACAACTCCGACCGGTTATCCGGTAGCTATGGCTCATTGCAACAACTGTACTTCCGACCTGAATGCATGGGTAGGTCTGTTTAAGGAATTTGCAGAGGCATTCGGCATGGATGTGGACATGAATAAGTTATTCGGTACACTTTATAATAAAGCATTGGAGGGCGACAAGGATTGCGGCGGTCTTCTTGCTTACAATTATTTTTCCGGCGAGCATATCACAGGCTTTGAGGAGGGACGTCCATTGGTTGTCCGCACTCCGGAGAGCAAATTTAATCTTGCAAACTTCATGCGTGTCAACTTATATGCGGCGCTCAGCGTTTTAAAGACAGGTCTTGATATTCTTTTCAAGGAGGAAGGCGTACAGGCAGACAGGATCTATGGTCATGGCGGTTTGTTCAAGACAAAGGGTGTCGGTCAGGGAATCCTTGCCGCAGCGCTGAATACTCCGGTATCTGTTATGGAAACAGCCGGAGAGGGCGGCGCATGGGGAATCGCACTTTTAGCTTCTTATATGGTAAATAAGGCAGAAGGCGAAACATTGGATGATTTCCTTGTTGATAAAGTATTCCATGGCGAGACTGGCACAGAGATGAAGCCGGATCCGAAGGATGTCGCAGGTTTTGATGAATATCTGAAGAGATATAAAGCAGGACTTCCGATCGAGAGAGCGGCAGTAGAGAATTTGAAGTAAATCATTGTTATTATAAAATTAAGGTAATTATTCAGAAAGGGCTGTGGAAATTGTTTTCCACAGTCTTTTTGTGAAGGCGACAAGCCGAAAAGTCCGGTGCAAGCTGGCTTGCAGACCGGACTTTGTGGCACCCGCTCATCATTGAACGGCACTCCGATTCAATCTCCCACCTCTATAGGTGGTGAGTAAAGAAAGGAAACTTACGTAGGTGGGAGTTTGAATCTCC
>CADBTR010000013.1 GCA_902797675.1 uncultured Lachnospiraceae bacterium | reverse complement strand
AGGATAACGTGGAGGGCGTTCCGCAAAGCGGAGTGGTACATACGTCGTTACACTGTCCCTGACAGTTTAAAACGCCGTTGCTCACCAGATGATTGACGCCGCATTTGCATTTCTTCGTTTTGCAATTAGCCATAATAAGAATCCTTTCTATCATTTCTTTTACTTTATGATATGCAAAATGCTTCTTTTTGTTCTGCATGCCGCATAAGATATAAGAAAAACAAGAAGGAATCCGGTATTTTGGATCAGATGTATGATCTGGAAGACGGCAGTAAACTGGCCGTCTACTCCTATCGCAATTATCTTTACGTACACACCCTTCCCCTTGCCTTAGGCGCTCACCCTATGCTCTTGTGTACGGATTACGCGGGAAAATTGTATTCCTGCGATTACCTCGCCACCATCTATTATATCTATGAAAATACAGAGGGAAATCTGGTACTTTCCAATCTTTTAGAACGAAAGGGAGAAGTCATTTTTCGCGATGAAGCAAGAATCTTTCAATCGGAGATCTTATGGTTCGGGAAACATGAAAAGGAATTATTTCTAGTATTAAAAATAGAAAATCCGGTATCGCAGATCACAACCCTTGAATGGTTTTCCCTGAAGCCGGATCTTATCAGGAAACGATTGTATTACGGGGAAAAAGGGATCACCTTTAGGCTTGTGGTGACAGAAAAAAAATGTTATCTGCTGACCGGCAAGAAAGATGACGGAATCTATTCCGCGGATTTTTCAGAAATTGAAAAAACGCTTCGGGATAATACGTTGTCTGATCTGGATGGATGTATGAAAGAAATCCCGACTGTTGTGACGGAAAAAATAACCATCGACAACTGTCGGGATATCAAAGAAAAATTAAATTCCGTGACAAAACAATACAACGAACTTGCCGACACCGCAAGGAAGATCCAGGCAGAAGGCCGGCAATGGAAAGCGCTGTATCAGGGACGGTTCGGAAAATAATTGTAACTAATTTTCTTATTTCTCAAACCGTACCCGGATTGAATTTGCGTGAGCGGTCAAATGCTCTGATTCCGCAAATTTCTCTATGTCCGTATGAATCTGTTCCAATGCTTCTCTGGAATATGAAATAATACTTGATTTCTTAATGAAATCATCCACCGACAGCGGCGAGAAAAATTTTGCGGTTCCGTTGGTCGGCAATACATGATTCGGACCGGCAAAATAATCCCCCAATGGCTCGGAGCTGTATTCTCCCAGGAAAATCGCTCCCGCATTTTTGATCCGCGTCATGGTATCAAACGGATTCTTTGTGACGATCTCAAGGTGTTCCGAAGCGATCTCGTTTGCGGCATCAATGGCATCCTGCATGGTTTCGGCAACAAGGATATAGCCATAGTTTTCAAGAGACTTTTCAAGAATCTCTTTTCTGGAAAGTTTTTGTACAAAACCGTCCACCTCCTCGGATACTTTTTTCGCAAGATCCATAGAAGTTGTGACAAGAATTGCGGAAGCCATCTCATCATGTTCCGCCTGAGACAACAGATCTGCTGCCACAAAGCGCGGATTTGCCGTCTCATCGGCAAGAACCAGAATTTCACTCGGACCGGCAATGGAATCAATGCTCACAAAACCAAAGACGGCTTTTTTTGCCAATGCCACAAAAATATTGCCCGGTCCCACGATCTTATCCACTTTCGGAATGGTTTCCGTTCCGAAAGCCAGAGCAGCGATTGCCTGTGCGCCGCCGACTTTATAGATTACATCACAACCGGCGATATCAGCAGCCACCAATGTACCCGGATTTACTTTCCCGTCCTTTCCCGGAGGCGTCACCATAATAATACGCTCCACGCCGGCAACCTTGGCAGGAATAATATTCATGAGAACAGAAGACGGATATGCGGCCTTTCCGCCGGGCACATATACGCCGACTTTTGCGAGAGCCGTTACTTTCTGACCGAGCATCGTCCCGTCCGGTTTGGAATCAAACCAGCTGTATTGGCGCTGTTTCTCATGATATACGCGGATATTTTCGGCAGCCTTTTTTATAACCTCTGTAAGACCGTCTTTTTCCACGATTGCATAGGCTTCCTCAATCTCCTCCCGCGTAACGGTGATATTTTCCGGCGTAATCTCTGTTTTATCAAACTTTAAGGTATAATCATGCAGAGCCTGATCTCCGCCCGTTCTTACTGTCTGAACGATTTCATTGACTGTATCCGCGTAAGAATCATAATTATTCGGGCTGCGCTTTAATAAATTATTCAATAAATCTTTTTTGGTATCTTCCGTCAACACTACTGTTCTCATACTTCTTCCTTCTTTCCGTCTTTTTTATGACAATACATTTTTTAAATCCGCGATTAGCTTCATGATCCGTTCATTTTCCATCTGCATGCTGACATGATTGACAACCATGCGGGCCGAGAGCGGACAGATTTCTTCCAATACCGTAAGACCGTTTTCCCGCAAGGTCGCGCCGGTTTCTACAATATCCACGATCACTTCGGACAGCCCGACGATGGGCGCCAATTCCACTGAGCCGTTTAATTTAATGATCTCAACGGTTTGATGTTTTTTATTATAAAAATAATCTTTTGCGATATTCGGATATTTGCTTGCGACGCGGATCATTTCATGATGCTTTAATAATTCCTCTGCAGATTTCGGACCGCAGACGCACATCTTGCATTTTCCCATATTCAGATCAACCACTTCCAGCAATTTTCGTCCTTCTTCCAGAATGGTATCTTTTCCCACAACACCGAGATCGGCGGCGCCGTATTCCACGTAAGTCGGCACATCACCGGCTTTTGCAAGAAAGAATTTTAACTTATATTCCTCATTGACAAAGATCAGCTTTCTGGTAGTCTTATCTTTCATTTCCTCGCAGCTGATACCGATCTTTTCAAATAATTCCATTGTATTTTTCGCAAGTCTGCCTTTTGCAAGAGCAATTGTTAAATATCTCACGATAATGCCACCTCCCTGATCGATTCTTCTCCGAGATAAGACATTTCACGGAAATTATTTCGGATTGCGTAGTCTTTGTAATCATCCAGAGATAAATCTTCATTTTTTCTCATTAATGTCACCAACTGACCTTGATCTCTGTAGATTTTCGCCTGTTTTAAAGCCTCTTTCAACAATGCTTTGTCATAGACCATAAGCATCAGATCGCTGGTAGACGGAAGTTCGATTTTCTGGCGCAAAACAGCTGTCAGAAGCCGGTCAAGGTTAATGGCAAAGCCGACGGAAGGCGTTTCTTTTCCGAATTGTTTTACCAGATTGTCGTAACGGCCTCCGGTTACAATGGCATCTCCGGTACCATATGTATATCCGGCAAAGATCATACCGGTATAATAATTGCGGTGAGCCATTGCCGACAGACTGAAAGTGACATATTTTTCACAGCCGTAGCAGGACAGTACATGATAGATTTTTTCCAGTCGTGAGATTGCGCCGGCGATTTTTTCATTTTTTAAAAGTTTTCCTGCCTGCTGCAGCATCTGACCGGAACCGGTCAGGGACGGAAGACTTAAAAATACATCTTTCACGGGATCCGGTATGGAAAGTTCCGATAAATACTCCTCCATACCGAAGAAGTTCTTGTTAGCGATGAGATTTCGCAAATCTTCTTCCTGCTCCTCGTTGATTCCGGCTTCCTCAAATAATCCGTTGATAAACCATGCATGTCCGACTTCAATCTGAAATTCTTTCAATCCGCAATCAAAAAGGCTTTCAATCACAACAGCCAGTATTTCTCCGTCAGATTCCGGCTTATTCTCCCCATACAATTCTCCGCCGGTCTGGGTACATTCCTTTAATTTTCCCTGATGTTCCGCGCTGTTAATAAACGTCTGACCGGTATAGCAAAGCCGGATCGGCATATCTTCTTCCATGTAATATTTTGAAACGCAACGAGCCATCGCAGGCGTCATATCCGGTCTGAGCACCAGCGTTTCCCCGTCCCGGTCAAAAAACTTATACATCTGATTGGACGGAACCGTTCCTTTTTCTTTGCTGAATATATCAAAAAATTCAAAGCTGGGCGTCTGGATATCCCGGTAACCATATTTTTTTAATACCTGATGAATCCTTTGCTGCAGATAGAGCTTTTTCTCACATTCATCATTATAGAGATCGCGCACGCCCTCCGGCGTGTGAAGCAAAATTTTTTTCATAAGAATTCCTTTCCGGTAATACAATATTTGCATTTTATCAGGCATAGGCTAAGTACTTTATCTTGGTAAAGCACTAATGTATTACCACGATAGTATAATGGCATATCAAATAATTGTCAAGCTAAAAATCTATTTTCTTATATTGCCTGCTTCTACATTATGCTCCAGGAAATGTTTTTTCGCATAATCCCACAATATTTCGGATCCTTCGGCGGTATGACGGTTGCGTCCCAGGATCTGTTCCAGCTTAACGCCGCGTTCTCTCCAGCTTTTTCCTCCGGTCAGGTCGTTTAACATCATGGGTTGAAAATTATCCATCGTTCTGGCAAATTTTGCCTCTTTTGTTTTTTGCTCTTCAAATTCATCCCACAAGGAACGGAAATATTGTCCCTGATCTTCGGGCAGCAGTGCGAAAATGCGGTCTGCCGCTTTTAATTCTCTTTCTTTCTGGGTTTTCTTCCCCTCCTCATCGTAGGCATAGGTATCGCCGGCATCGATTTCCACCAGATCATGAATCAAAAGCATCGTAACAGTTTTCAATACATCAATTTCCTCATTTGCGTATTCGCTTAATAAGATGGTCATGATTGCCATATGCCAGGCGTGTTCCGCATCATTCTCCCTGCTGCTTCCGTCAGACCGGTAAGTCTGACGGGTTATGAGCTTTTCTTTATCAATTTCTCTGCAAAATTCGATCTGTTGTTCCAAGCGGTCAGAATCCATAAGAACCTCCTTATTGCTGCTCAAGTTTTTGCTTTCTCCCGTACAGGATTACGGCTTTTGCGTATTCCGCATCCTTTTTCTCCATAGGTTCCACGCCCTCTAACGGATATTTCAGTCCCATTTTCTCATATTTTACGACGCCCATTGTATGGTAAGGCAGCACGTCAAGTCCGGTTATATTCGTAAGTTCCGCAAGGAATTCTCCGAGTTTCAGCAGATATTTATTGTCAAAGGTGATTCCCGGCACGATGACATGACGAATCCAGGTATCTTTTCCGATCTCACTTAAATATCTGGCGAAATCAAGAATATTCTCGTTGGACTGACCGGTCAGTTTTTTATGTTCCTCATTGTCAATATGCTTGATATCCAGCATGACAAGGTCTGTATATTTCATTAATTCTTCCACTTTATGAAAAAACTTGGGATCCGAGCGGCGGAAGGTAATTCCGGAAGTATCAAGACAAGTATGGATATTCCGTTTTTTCGCCCCTTTGAAAAGCTCTGTCAGAAAATCCATCTGCAACATCGGTTCCCCGCCGGTCACCGTCAGTCCTCCTCCATTTAAAAACGGGCGATAGCTTTCGTAATCATTTAAGATATCTTCACTGTCCCTGTCTTCACCCCCAGCAGGATCCCAGGTATCCGGATTGTGACAGTATTTGCACCGCATAGGACATCCCTTGACAAATACGACATAGCGAATGCCTGGTCCGTCAACGGTTCCGAAAGTTTCTATAGAATGAATATGTCCGATCATATCTTTTTTCCTCCTCTGATAACAATATCATACAAATTGATTTTTGTTCTTGTCATACCGGTAATCGATCGCACTGAGTTTTGTCTCGATTTCCTCCGGGCTGCAGCTATAAGAAGCAGCAAGCTCCGAAAGGGATGGAAATTCATCCCGAAGTTTGGTATTTACAAAACTTAACAACATAACGGCATCCTTAGGCATTGATAACATGATGATTCCTCCCTATAAATAGTCAAAGTGCAGAATGATACCATCGGATTGTTCCGTGCTTCACCCCCACTTACATGCAAGCATGACGTGGGGAGCGGCTTTTTGCGCTGGTATCATAAATTAATATGAAATGAATTTTCAAGATAATTTTGCAATTTATTTTCCAGCATCTGCATCGTTCCCGGATCAAGCTCGCGGGAATGTGCTTCGATATAGGAGACAGCATCCGAAGCCTCTTTTAAAGTCGTTGCGTCCGAATAGATATCCGCAATTTTAAAATCCATATCTCCGCTTTGCCGGATTCCAAAAAAATCTCCCGGTCCTCTCAGTTTCAAATCCCAGTTGGCGATCTCGAATCCGTCGTTGGAACGGTTTAAAATGTCAAGTCTTTCTTTGGTTTCCGCCTTATCCGAAGTACTCACAAAGATGCAGTAGGATTGCGCGCTCCCCCGTCCTACACGTCCCCGCAGCTGATGCAGGGAGGCAAGTCCGAACCGCTCGGCATTTTCCACCATCATCACCGTTGCATTCGGTACATTGATTCCCACTTCAATGACTGTGGTAGATACTAAGACCTGAATCTTGTCGGCGGCAAATTCCTCCATAATCTCATTTTTTTGCGCCGGTTTCATTTTCCCGTGAAGATATTCCACATGAATTTCTTTGGGAAGCTCTGTTCGCAAGCGTTCCGTATAACTTACCACATCTTCCGCTTCCAGCGTTTCACTCTCCTCAACCATAGGACAGATCACATAACACTGATGCCCGTTTTCCACCTGTCCGGCAAGGAAACGGTACGCATTTTTACGAAATTCTTTTCCCACCACGCAATTTTTAATCGGCAGACGACCCTTGGGAAGCTCGTCAATCACTGAAATATCCAGATCACCGTAGAGAATAATGGCAAGCGTCCTTGGAATCGGTGTTGCGCTCATCACCATAATATGAGGGCGCTCTCCTTTTTCAGCCAGTTTTTCACGCTGTTTTACCCCGAACCGGTGCTGCTCATCGGTTACGGCAAAGGCAAGGTTTTTAAATTTCACCCGGTCCTCTATCACCGCGTGAGTCCCGATCACAATGTCGGAATCTCCCGATGCGATCCGCTCACAGGCTTCCTGCTTTGCCTTTGCAGTCATGGAGCCGCTTAACAATTCAACTTTTGCATTGATTCCGCTTTCTTCAAATAGACGGGTAATCCCCTCATAATGCTGTGCTGCCAGAACTTCTGTGGGAGCCATAAGCGCCGCCTGATATCCGGCATACACTGCATCTAACAATCCGATTATGGATACAATAGTCTTTCCCGAACCCACATCTCCCTGTATCAGCCGGTTCATCGGCTGTTTTGCCAGAAAATCTTTGCGCATCTCGTCAATGACACGCTGTTGAGATGCGGTAAGGGTGTATGGAAGTTTGCAGATAAAGTCGTCCGTTTGAGGTGCTGCTGGAATCGGATATCGGTTTATGGATTGATTCTTCTCGTCCTTAAACTTCCTAAGCGCAAGGATAAATAAAAAGAATTCCTGAAAGGCAAGGCGTTTTCTTGCCATTTCCATAGCCTTATGATCTGTCGGAAAATGAATCTGTTCGATTGCCTCCCGGTAGGAAATCAGCCCATATTGTTCTTTTATGAGCTCCGGAAGAAATTCATAACACGGATAATCAGAATCTAAAACCTGCCGGACAGATTTTGTCACCAGTTTATTTGACAATCCCTGAGTCAGATGATAGATGGGCGAAAGATAATCCAGTTTCTTTTCATATTCTTCTCTTGTAAAGATCTCAGGCTGTTCGATGGTATATTTTCCCTGGGCCTTTTCTTTTCCGTAAAAATGATTGGCGGTCACTTTTCCGCGAAAGATAAAGTGATTGCCGATTTTGAATTTATTTCTTAAAAAGGGCATATTATACCATTTCAGGGTGATCTCGCTGCCGCAGCCGTCTTTTCCTGTCAAAAGTAAGACAGAACCCCGTTTTGTCTGTCTTAAAACGGGAGACGTTGTGATCACACATAAAAAAGCCGCAATCTGCCGGTTGTCCAGCTCATCGGTTGTGATCGGCGGCTGGTACCAGTCATAATTGCGTGGATAAAACTCCAAAAGCTCCTGCGTAGTAAATACGCCGAGCTTTTGGAATAATCTTTCTGTTTTCTCTCCGATGCCTTTTACTTCTCTGATTTTCATCATCTTATCCTATTCAACGGAAACGATATAATAGTAAACCGCCTGACCGCCGGAAGTAATCTCACATTCGATACCCGGATATTGTTCGCTGACCTGTTCTGCAACCGTTTGCGCATCTTCTTCCGTTCTCTCTGCGCCATAATAAATGGTAACAATCTCGCTGTCATCACCGATCATCATGGAGATCATATCAACCGTCGTCTGCTCCACATCAGTTCCTACACAAAGGATTCCCTCATCTCCAATTCCCATAATATCGTTTTCTTTGATGATTTTATCATCAATCTGAGTATCACGGACGGCATACGTAATCTCACCGGTTTTCACAAGATTCATCTGTTCTTCCATGGAAGCCTGATTTTCTTTTACAGATGCGCCTTCCATATAATTGATCATTGCGGTGATTCCCTGAGGAATGGTCTTCGACGGTATGACAATAATCTCTTTGTTCTTTGTCATAGACGCTGCCTGATTTGCCGCAAGGATGATATTTTTATTGTTCGGAAATACAAAAATATGTTTTGCATTGATTTTATCGATCGCTTTTAAAATATCATCGGTACTTGGATTCATGGTCTGACCGCCTTCGATCACCACATCGACGCCGAGTTCCCGAAATACATCCGCCATGCCGCTGCCGGCGGCAATTGCTACAAATCCCACTTCTTTTTCAGGTTGCTCCGGAATTTCATCCTCCGGCTTTTCTTCTTCCGTCACCAGCTTTTTGTCTGCATTTTGTTCTTCCTTTATATTTTCGATCCGGATTCCCAGAAGAATACCATACGATAAACCTTTTTGAAGTGCAAGTCCCGGATCTTCTGTACAAAGACAAATCCTGGCCTTATTTTCTTTTAAGGTGACAGATACATTCTCACCAATAGTGGAAAGATAGGATCTTAATTCCTTTTCTGCAAAGGAATACGGCTCTTTTTCAAGCACAATCGTATATTCCATATTGTATCCGGATGGGATTGTATCCTCCCCGGCATCACTTTCATAATCGATTTCTTTGCCGAGAAAGGCGTCAAAAGCGCCTTTTAATACCTGCATCAATCCCTGTCCGCCGGAATCAACAACTCCCGCCTGTTTTAAAACAGGCAGCATATCCGGAGTCTGACTCAAAACCTCATCTCCGTAGGCAATAGCCTCACGCATGATTGTTTCCAGATCATCGGTCTGCTTTGCCATTTCTATTGTTTTTTCCGCCACTCCTCTGGCAACCGTAAGGATTGTACCTTCCTTCGGTTTCATGACAGCCTTGTAAGCAGTCTCAACGGCGCGTTCCACTGCGCCGGCAAGAATCGCAGAATCAATCTCTGATACTTTTTTCACCTCTTTTGTGAATCCTCGCAAAAGCTGGGACAGGATCACACCGGAGTTTCCTCTGGCACCGCGGAGTGAGCCTGTGGAAATTGCTTTTCCCAAAGTCGCAAAATCAGGATCATTCAAAGCGGCGACTTCGTCCGCAGCGGACATGATCGTCATCGTCATGTTTGTTCCGGTATCTCCGTCCGGTACAGGAAAGACATTCAATTCGTTAATCCATTCTTTTTTTGCTTCCAGATTCTTTGCACCCGCCAAAAACATTTTCTTTAAAAGGGTGGCATCTAATTTCTTCACAACAGGATCCTCCTCTAATCTATGATACGAACGCCTTCAACATAGACGTTGATCTTTTTTATCTTAAGACCGGTAAATTGCTCTACCTCATATTTCACACTGGATATCAGATTGTCAGATACCGTAAAGATCGATACACCGTATGCAACGATGACATGGAACCCCAGAATCACTTCATTATCCTCGTCGATCTCCACGTGAATCCCCCGCGTTAAACTGTCATTCTTCAATAATCTTACAAGTCCGTCCGTCATGCTGATTGCTGCCATTCCAACGATTCCGAAACAGCCGACAGCAACATTTCCGGCATATTTTGCAATTACATTATCATCAATGGCGATATTTCCCTTGTCTGTATGAATTGTTCCTTTCATGATGAATCCTCCTCTGCTTTCAAAACCATACTCTTACATAGTATATCATATATTTCTACAATTGAAAAGTTTTTCTTGCTCAAAGTGAAAAAAAGGTTACTATTCACTTTCTTATATTTTTTTACAAAAGCGCTTGCATATTTATCAAAATTCTGTTAGAATATGTTTTGTTGTGGTTTTATAACCAGTTACTCTTATGTCAAGGAGGTGTTAGTCGTGGCAAAATGCGCAATTTGTAGTAAAGCTGCTCACTTTGGAGCCAATGTGAGTCATTCTCATAGAAGAACAAACAGAATGTGGAAGTCAAACGTAAAGACTGTTAAGGTTAATGTTAACGGTTCCACACAGACAATGAACGTTTGTACAAGATGTTTAAGATCCGGTTTCGTTGAGAGAGCATAATTACTTAGGTATAAAAAGAGCTGAGGTTTCCTGCCTCAGCTTTTCTTTTTTGTATTTACCCGATCTGTTCTCTTTTCTTTACGACTGTCGCGAAGTCCAGGGAGAGGCTTGCCGTACCGAGGAGTCCTCCGTCAATGGCTTTGATTGCAAAAATACTGTCGGCATTGGAAGGGTTTACGCTTCCGCCATAGAGAATCGTACAATTATCCGCTGTTTCGTCTCCGTACATTCCTGCAATGCAACGCCGGATTTCCATACAGCCCTCTTCCGCTTGTTCCTTTGTGGCGCCGATCCCGGTACCGATAGCCCAGATCGGCTCATAGGAAAAGATACACTTTTCAACATCTTCCTTTGGTACGCCCTGGAGCATCTCCATTACCTGACGGTGGATATACTGTTTGGCAAGCCCGTCTCCCCGGATTTCAAGGGATTCCCCGCAGCAAGCCATAGGTACCAGATCATATTCCAGTGCCTTTAAGATCTTCTTATTGATGATTTCATTTGTCTCATCAAAATATTTTCTCCGTTCCGAATGTCCCAAAATCACATGGCTGACCCCCGCCTCTTTTAACATTCCCGGTGAAATCTCACCGGTATATGCGCCTTTATCATGAAAATACATATTTTCCGCGCCTGTTTTAATTCCGGTACCTTTTGTAAGTTCCACCACGGTCGGAATTGTAAGATATGGTGCACAGATAATAATTTCAACGAAGCTGTCTTTGACCAGCGGAATCAATTCCCGCAACAGACTTTGGGCACTTTTTACCCCCATATTCATCTTCCAGTTTGCTGCAACAGTTTTTTTTCTCATACGCCAATGCTGTCCTTTCCCGGTAACTTTACCGTTTACAAAATAAATGAAATCCGATCACCAGCATGATAAGAATCAGACAGATCACAAAAAAATTGACATCCAGAGAGATTCCGATCGTCATGCCGACTGCCATCCAAAATAAAATAAAACCGCATATTTTTTGCATAAGAAACACTCCGGAAGTCTCATTACAATATAATATGCAGTTTTATCCCAATCTGCTCATTCTTTTGTGAATTCGTCTTTCTCTTTTCCTTCAACAGTGCTGTCACCGTTGACTGCATCAATCACTTCTTCGTCACTCGGACCGTCTGTCTGACGGGCACCGCCGTTCTTAAACCGGTCTACAAGATCCGGGATCATATCGACCACTTTTGTGACGGTATCCTGATTTTTGATATTTACCAGTCTTGTTACACCGTTGCGAATGACAAGCACCGCACTCGGAGACATTTTGACCCCGGCACCGCCGATGGCACCCTTTGTTCCTCTTTTATCCTCTGCCGATTTATCGGCAATGCTTGTATTTTTTGAGCCGGCACCCATGCCGAAAGATACATCCACCAAAGGCAGGATGATCGTATCATCAATGTGTACCGCATCGCCCACAACAGTCTTTGTGGAAATAAGATTTGTCATTCCCTTAAATAAAGACTGTACTGTTTCATCAAAATTTGTAACATTTTTGTTCTCTGCCATAATAACCTCCATTGTCTGTTCTCATTGCTATCGCGCAAGTTGTTTCATAAGAGCCAAAAAATCTTTGACAAATTTCATTCTATATATTTTTATACCATAATATAGACACTTTAACAACCGGAATTTTCCATGAAAAGAAAAATTTCCCTCCAGAATTTTTTGCTCAAAATCCGGTTCTATTTCAACATAACCGCCGTAAACGGGATATAACATACTGCACCATGCCAATGCCTGACCGGTATCTGCCGGGTTTTCAAATCCATAACGGATGCGACCAAAAAAACGTCTCGGAATCAGCTCATGCAATAATTTTTTTACAACGGAAAAGAATCGATACTTTCCGAGTATATTTCTTTCCAGACTGAAGAAATAAATGATCCGGTCTTTTTTATATAAAATCTTCCTGATCTTTTCACAGACGTTTTTTACGGTTTCCGAAAAGTGTTTTGTAAACCGTTGAACTGTTTGAATAAATCCTGTAATTTTTTCTTTCAATGCTGCCAGAGCGGATCTGATCTGATCTGTTTTCTTCCGGATCCGTTGATAGGATTGCCTGATTTTTTCCAAAATATTCTTATTTTCATTTAGAGAATCTGTATCAGGGGTTGCCTTCTCCTTCGTTTCCAAAAGCTGCTCTGAATCCTCATTGCCGATCTCTGTCTGCCGGTCTGCGGATACTTCCGTGATATGTAATTTATGTTCACTTTCCCATTCCGGTATTTTTTCAGGTTTCGTATCCTCAATCTGCCCGCTGTCCTCAGAAAGCTTATTCTCATTCTTCCCGATGCTTTTTTCTTTGCGGGCAGATTGTTTTTTCTTCTTTCTTTTTATCTTCCCCGGTTCAAAGCCAAAGACTTTAAGTTTATACTGAAGTCCCTGTTCCGGATCCCAGCTTACGGGAATGGAAATCGCCCTCCAAAGCCATGTGACCTTTGCCTGTACCTGTTGGTTTTTGCTATTTTCTTCAGTATCCGGTTCAAATATGCCGTGACATTCATATTTTACCGGAGCAAAAAGGATCCAGAGAACAAACAGGAGCACGATTCCCACAATCGCAAGAAGTACAATCGCGATGATTTTTAAAATCGTCAATAAAATCCCCAACATTTTTTTCCTTTACATACGGACAAATTTTTCCAAATATGTCCTGATATCCGCTGTTTTTGTTGCTTCATAACAATCCGTGACAATATTTTTAACAAGCAGAAAAGCTGTCTGTCTGCTTCCGGCAAGTCCCACCACAAGATAATCCTCATCACGGAAGACTTTCTGCTGCAAAATATAGGCAGGATAGATTTCCAACATTCCGTCATCCCCGAAGATCGGGAATGTAATGACATGGAGAAAAGGAATAAAATCCCCTTTTTTCAGTTGCTTTTGGATTCTTTTACCAAATAATCGAATTTCAGGACTTAGATATACTCTTTTATAAAATCTCATATCATGCTCCCTGCTTGTAATCAGATTCCTTCCTGCAATCAGGACTCATTCATCATCTGCGTAAAGATCTGAACCACTGCCGCCTTTTCCGCCGGATTTCCGCAGCCGGATAAAGAACGGGAAATATAGTCTTTCAGCTCGTCAAGATTATGAAAGAATACGGGAAGTTCTGATAAAACATGCGCCATTACGGCTCGATTCATAAGTTTCGGATGTGTTTCAAAAAAGGAGCTCAATTCTTCGGTCAGCAAAGTCCATTTCCGGTTTAAGTATACCTCTGTCGATATCTCGCCTGCTTCGCTTTCCTGCTGCCCAAGTTCGGCAAACACGCTGCCGGACACTAATTTTTCCAACCGTTCAAAATAAGGTACCAAAAGATGGTATTGTTTTTCTTTCCACAGTTCTTCATGAGACTTCATGGCCTCTTCCATGACATAACCATATTTCTGAATCTGCTCGCCATATTTTTCCTGCTTGCCTTCCAGATAGAAAAAACCGTCCTCAATCTCAGGATAAGACTCCTCGTAACTTTCACCGGAAAACAGGCGATTCTCCAGCATGATCAGGTTCATGCCGGCTTCCGTATCAGGATCTTTTTCCGGCTTTGCAATATAGGAATAGCTTTGCTGATAAAAATCAGGGGAAGTCAGAAGCAATACATAGGCGTCATTGATATTTTCCGCCAGCAGCATATAGCGATCAACCGCTGTCTGAATTTTCTCCACACAGATCTGCAAAGAATCCCGCAATTTTTTATAATCTTCTTTTGTCAGCGATGAAAAATCCGCATGTTCAAATTCATGAAAAATCTCCGTAATTGCAGCAGAAAGTTCAAAGGTAACAGGCGGAATCTCAAGCATCGCCGTGGTGCGTATCCGATAGATAAAATCGTCAATTCCCCGGATCTCACTGTCTTTATAGACAGACAGCCCTTCTTTTAACAATTCAAAAAAATGTGATTTCGTCATGCGAACCGGGAGCTGCCGCACTATTTCACTGATCTTTGTATTGACAACCACATGATCCTTATCTTCCAAAAGATAGCGGAGCAGATCTCGGATCAGTTCCTCATCGGAGTGAGCTAAAAATTCACTTCCGTCCTCAAATTTATATTCAATACGATTCAAACAATATTCATAAAGGTTAAAGATATCCACCCACGCCGTCAGTCCGTTCATCACCTCGATCACCTGATTTCTCAGACGTTCTGTTTGATCGATCGCATCAGAAAAACAGGAAGTTTCATCAGATATCAGCACGTTTATGATATTGTGAAATCTGTCCGAATATTCAGATAATCGTTTATCCCTGCACGTTTCCTCTCCGACCATCTCATAATAGGTAAAATAATTCATAGAAAGTCGTGCGCAGGCATAATTCCGGTAATTGCGAAACATTCTGCCTGCGAATTCCGGAATTGCAGTTTCCAAATGCCTGCCGGTCAGCAGATCTTTTTCCAGAGATTTCATATTTTTGGCTCCTTTGCCATAGTGTTATCATTCTATATCTTTAAATATATCACAAAAATCAAAGGTTGCAAGATAATCTTTTACCGTTTCCGCACGTCTTATCATCTGAACAGACCCATCCGTATGAAGCAGTAATTCTGCGGAGCGTAACTTGCCGTTATAATTATATCCCATTGCAAAACCATGGGCGCCGGCATCATGAATAAACAAATAATCACCCATATCAATTTTCGGTAATTTCCGGTCGATGGCAAATTTATCATTATTTTCGCAAAGAGATCCGGTAATATCATAAGTATGATCGCAAGGCTGATCTTCTTTTCCAAGAACCGTGATATGGTGATATGCTCCGTACATGGCCGGTCTCATCAGATTTGCGGCGCAGGCGTCGCAGCCGATATATTCTTTATAAATATGTTTTTCGTGGATTGCCTGCGTAATCAAGGCACCGTACGGTCCCATCATAAAACGCCCCAGTTCTGTATAAAGCGCTACATCGCCCAGTCCCGCAGGAACTAGCACTTCCTCAAAGACTTTTTTTACAGCGGCACCGATCACGGTAATGTCATTCGGTTCTTTATCCGGTGTATAAGGGATTCCGATACCTCCGGACAGATTGATAAATGTAATGTTTGCTCCGGTCTTTTCTTTTAGTTCCACTGCAAGGGCAAATAATTCCTTCGCAAGTGTAGGATAATATTCGTTGGTAACCGTATTGCTGGCAAGAAAGGCGTGAATTCCGAATTCTTTGACGCCCTTGGCTTTTAAGATCTTAAAAGCCTCGATCATCTGCTCTTTTGTCATACCATATTTGGCATCTCCCGGATTATCCATAATGGTGGTACTGATCTTGAATGTACCGCCCGGATTGTAGCGGCAGCAGATTTTTTCCGGAATGCCGGCAGTTTTTTCCAGAAAATCCACCATGGTAAAATCATCCAGATTAATGATTGCTCCCAGCTTCTTTGCGTAGATAAATTCCTCCGCAGGCGTTGCATTCGAGGAAAACATGATCCCGTCCTTCATCTGATCGCAGCCAAATCCCATTTTATCAGCCATAATCAATTCTGTCTGTGAGGAGCAGTCCACGCCAAACCCGTATTCCTTTAAAATTTGGATCAGAAACGGATTCGGAGTTGCTTTTACGGCGAAATATTCGCGAAACCCTTTGTTCCATGAAAAAGCTTCCTTCACTTTACGGGCATTTTCACGGATTCCCTTTTCATCGTAGATGTGAAAAGGGGTTGGATAAGTTTTTACGATCTCTTCAACTTGTTCTTTAGTAACAAATGGTGTCTTTTTCATGATGTTTATCTCCTATGATCATTTTTTATTTCAAAATATTTCAAAATTCTATTATACTTTTATCGCAGCGACTACAAAAGCGGGGCAAACAGCCACATCATTCTGCCTAAGATCCGTTTTACAAAAGAATAGGAATTACAATCCAAAATGGTGATCTGTTGGGATTTTTTCAATGTTTCCTCAAAATCCCGTTCCGCGTCACACACAGCGTGAACACCATACAGATAAGCCGCTGTTTCAAAATTCAGGTAAAGGCTTCGGTAATCCAGATTGACGGACCCGATCACCGCTTTTTTATCATCACTGATAAATTCCTTTGCATGAATAAATCCGGGCGTATATTCATAAATCTCCACGCCCAGTTTTATGAGCCGTTCATAATATACCCTCGATACCATATAAATAAACGGTTTATCCGTAATATGCGGCGTGATGATCTTGACATCCACGCCCCTCTTTACCGCATACGCCAGTGCGGTAATCAATTCCTGATCAAGGATCAGATAAGGGGTGGTGATATGCACATAATCCACAGCGGTATATAGCATATCCAGATAGACAGTTTCCCCGATCCGTTCTTTATCAAAGGGACTGTCGGAATAGCCCATGATATAACCGGTGGAAGGAACTTCATACCGTTTAATGTAACGGTCAATGTTTTCTGTTTTGCCTGAGGAAATATTCCATAATTGCAAAAACATGATGGTATAACTGTCAACCACTTTCCCCGTAAGTTCCACCGCAGTATCTTTCCAATGTCCGAACCGGACGATCCGGTTCATATATTCATCTGCCAGATTGACGCCGCCGGTATAGGCATATTTCCCGTCGATCACCACGATTTTTCTGTGATCCCTGTAATTCTGATAAGGCGTCAAAACCGGTTTGATCGGCTGATAAATCCGGCATTGAATCCCTGATTGTTTCAAAAAATCCGGGAAATCCGACGGCAATCGGAAAAAGGTACAGGTGCCGTCATACATAAACCGCACCTCAACGCCTTCCATAGCCTTCTTTTTCAGAATCTCCATCACTTCATAGTAACATTCCCCGAGATCAACGATAAAAAATTCAATAAATATAAATTCTTTCGCCTCCTGCAATCGCTTTAGAAAATCCGGATACCAGTCATCCCCCAGAGGATAGAATTTAGCGTCAGATCCGTCGCAAATCGGAAAATTACCGGCATGATTCATATATTCCGCAAGGCGGGCAACCTGAAGATCCACTTTCTTTACATCGTTTATAACAAGAGCATCCTGTTTCGTATAAGTTGCAAAGTCTGTATTGATATTCTCCAATCTGTGCTTGATACTTGTACTTTTTGTCTGTAAATGAACAAACAGATAAAATAAAGTTCCGAAAACCGGAAAGACCGCAACCGGAATCGACCAGGCAAGCTTATAGGCCGAATTTACTTCCCGGTTTAAAATATAACTTAACATAACCACTCCGACCACAATGCTTAACCAATAATAGACGCTTAAGTAATCCGAGAGTGCCAGCATGAAATACAAAAGAACAAGCAATTGCAGTAAAAGAGAAGATACCAGCATAAATGTCCTGCCGAATACGACGTGAAGCACTTTATGCTTATGTTGTTGTAATTTCTTTTTCTTTTCTTCCGTCAATCCCATTGTTCCGCAATTTCATCCCTTTTTTTTCGCATCATAAGTTCCTGCAAAGCCTGTTTGATCTCTTTATGTTCAAATAAAACCGCATTTACCTGCTTCACGATCGGCATGGATACCTGATATTTTTTTGCAAGCTGTGCACCGGCTTTTGCCGAATATACCCCTTCTACAACCGCATGCACTTCTTCCATGGCTTCTTCCATGGTTTTCCCCTGTCCGATCAGAATTCCTGCACGCCGGTTGCGGCTATGCATGCTGGCGCAGGTTACGATCAGATCTCCGATTCCGGTAAGGCCGCTGAAAGTCTGCTCGTGACAGCCCATTTTGATCCCCAGTCTGGAGATTTCCGCAATGCCCCGGGTGATCAGCGCAGCTTTCGTATTGTCACCGCAGCCGGCACCGTCAGCCACTCCCGCCGCAAGAGCAATCACATTTTTTAAGGAGCCGCCAAGCTCAATCCCTTTGATATCAGGACTTGTATAGACGCGAAAAACATCATTCATAAACAATTCCTGAATATATACCGCTGTTTCCTTTGTCTCGGCTCCCACAACAACGGCGGTAGGCATCCGTCGCGCAACTTCCTCCGCATGGCTTGGTCCGGACAAAACGGCCACATCATTGCCCGGAAGGATCTCATTGATAATATCCGTCATGGTAAGCAGCGAATCCTCTTCGATTCCCTTGGACACGTTCATAATCTTCTGATCTTTCAGCATACCTGTAAGGCGTTTTGCCGTTTCTCTCGTAAATCTTGACGCAACCGCAAAAACGACAAGATCGCAATCCTTTACTGTCTGCCTGATATCCATACCGATCTGAATATTTTCCGGTATTTTCACACCCGGCAGAGAGGTTTTGTGTTCTCTGTCCCGAAGCAGCATATCTGCTTCCTGTTCCACACAGGTCCACATTTTTACCTCATGTCCGTTTCGCTCCAATACCATCGCAAGCGCGATCGCCCATGCTCCCGCGCCTAAAATACCTACTCGTGCCATCTTATTCTCCTCTAATAACGATCGTTTATTATCTGACTAAGTCCGGTCGGATGCCGATCCCGTAATCTCGCCTGCTTTGCAGCCTCGAACGGTATCTGGCTCCTCTAATAAAGATAATTTGTAATTATTCAGCAGGAATTCTCGTTTGGGGTTCTGAATAGTTACGATAATTTATTATCTGACTCCTTAAAATTCAATTTTTATTTTTCCTTGTCGCCATCCACCGTGACGATTCCCTGTTCGATTAAGGTTTTTTTATTTTTCTGGAATATTTTATTTTCCGTTCCGTTAAGCAAACGGACAATGTTCTTTCGGTGCTGATAGTACGCAAGCACCGCTGTGATCACACTTAGCACGATCAGTTCGATCCCGCCGTGCTTCGTCAGCCCGTAGGTGCCGAGGATCTGTTT
>CADBTR010000012.1 GCA_902797675.1 uncultured Lachnospiraceae bacterium | reverse complement strand
TAGGTGGGAGTTTGAATCTCCGACCTACGGGAATTGCTGCCGCCTCCAGCAAGCAGGTCGCAGGGCTAAAGCCATGCGACATTCAACAATATAAAATAGCAAAAAAGGAGAATTACAATGAAATATTTATCTTTAAATCTTCTCGCGGAGACTGTGGTGAGCAGGAGAAAAACGCTGAAACTTTCGCAGGCCGCTCTGGCGGAGAAGTCTGGAATGAACAGATCGATATTGAGCAGGCTGGAGGCGGGGGATTACAGTCCGTCTGTGGATCAGTTATTGTCCCTTTCTTCTGTTCTGGGATTTGCCCCTTCCGATTGTATCGTGGAGGCTGAAGATGAGATGCAGGAGGTGGAGCGGAAAAAGGTTGCCGTAGCCGGTACCGGTTATGTGGGGTTATCTCTTGCGGTTTTGCTTTCCCAAAATCATGATGTGACTGCTGTGGATATCGTGGAAGAGAAGGTGGAGAAGATCAACCGGTGGCAAAGTCCGATTCAGGATGAGTATATAGAGAAGTATCTGGATGAGCATGAAAGCAGAGGTTTGAGTCTGCATGCGACCACAGACGGTGGTTCTGCTTATGCGGAAGCGGATTTTATCATTGTGGCTGCGCCTACCAATTATGATCCGAAGACGAATTTTTTTGATTGCAGTGCGGTGGAATCGGTTCTTGCACTGGTAAAGGAAAGTACAGAAGGCAGGGAGGTTAAGCCTGTCGTAATTATCAAATCAACGGTGCCGGTGGGGTATACGAAGCATGTGAGAGAAAAGCTGGGAATGATGAATATTATTTTCAGTCCGGAGTTTTTGCGGGAATCCAAGGCATTGTATGACAACCTTTATCCGTCCCGTATTATTGTCGGCGCGGATGATGAGAACCGGGCGGCAGCGGAGACTTTTGCGGCGATGCTTCAAAAGGCGGCTGTCAAGTCCCACATCCGGACATTGATCATGCCGTCTACCGAGGCGGAAGCCACAAAGCTTTTTGTAAATACATATCTGGCGTTACGGGTATCTTATTTTAATGAACTGGATACTTATGCGGAAGTCAAGGGACTTCAGACGGCTCCGATCATACAGGGTGTGTGCCTTGATCCCCGTGTCGGCGATTATTATAATAATCCGTCTTTCGGATATGGCGGATATTGTCTTCCGAAGGACACGAAGCAGCTGCTGGCGAATTATCAGGATGTGCCTGAGAATCTGATTGAGGCGATTGTGGAGAGCAATCGGACGAGAAAGGATTTTATCGCGGATCGGGTTTTGGAGATTGCGGGAACTTATACTGCCTCAGCTGGATATAACAAAGAGCAGGAATATAAGCAGAGTGAAACGGTGGTGGGCGTTTACAGACTTACCATGAAGAGCAACAGCGATAATTTCCGCCAGTCCTCGATCCAGGGCGTTATGAAACGGATTAAGGCAAAAGGGGCTACGGTAGTGATCTATGAGCCGACTTTGGAGGACGGTACTACATTTTTCGGAAGCATGGTAGTGAATGATCTGAAAAAATTCAAGAAGATGTGCGGTTGTATTATCGCCAACAGGTACGACAGCGATCTGGATGACGTGGAAGAAAAAGTCTATACCAGAGACCTGTTCCGAAGAGACTGAAAGATGAAAACTACAAGAAGATAAACATAGTAAAACGGAGAACATAGTAAGGAACTGTTGATAAATAACTTGAACATTTTGCACCGCCTGGCACGCGATTCACGTCTTCCAAAAGCCTCGCCGTAGTAAGAAGATGAATGCGGTAAAAAGATGAAAGCTGTAAATGTAGAAAATCAGTGAAAGGATAGATTATGAAACATAACATAGATTTAAATGGAAAAACAATCTTAGTGACGGGGTCTCCCGGTTTTATCGGCGCAAATCTTGTACTTCGCCTGTTGAGAGAACTTACCTCCGGCGTTGTCATTTCGCTGGATAATATGAATAATTATTATGATGTGGGATTGAAGGAATACAGATTAAGTCTGATTGAGAAAGCTGCCGAAGCTTCCCCTGCCAGGCATATATTCTTGCGGGGCTCCATCGGGGATAAAAGTTTTGTGGATGACATTGTGGAAGGAATCTTGCGTGTAATGGGAGGCGCTCCGCAAAAGGAAAACGGATCCGACGGTCTGCCGATCCCGCCTTATGCTGTTTATAATATCGGCGGCGGTACGCCGGAAAATCTGCTGACTTATATCAGTACATTGCAGGAGGAACTTGTGCGGGCAGGCGTACTTCCCGAGGATTATGATTTCGAGGGGCATAGAGAACTGGTGGGCATGCAGCCGGGGGATGTGCCTGTGACTTATGCGGATTCCAAGGCTTTGGAGCAGGATTACGGTTTTAAACCGTCCATCGGAATCCGGGAGGGCTTAAGAAAGTTCGCCCAATGGTACGCAGAGTATTATAAGTAGAGTATGATAAGTGAAGAAAGAAATAGACTTTTTTGGAAATTTACGCTATACTGTTAGGTATCAAATGAATTAGGAGGCCAAGATGGTAAAGTTAAGTAATTCAGGCGCATACCTTTTAAACGGTACAGACGTTGTGGAATGCAACGGTGAGGAGAAGGAAGCGCTTACATCGAAAATCGGAAAATTCGTATCGAAGGAAGACGCGGCGAAGGAGACCATGGCGTATGGTATCCTGCGGGATCATAATACATCGGGAAATATGGACAAGCTGATGATCAAGTTTGATAAACTGACGTCTCATGATATTACATTTGTCGGTATTATTCAGACAGCAAGAGCTTCGGGACTTCAGAAATTCCCGATCCCTTATGTTCTCACGAATTGTCATAACAGCTTGTGCGCGGTGGGCGGAACGATCAATGAGGATGACCACATGTTCGGTCTGACCTGCGCGAAGAAGTACGGCGGCGTATATGTACCGCCTCATCAGGCTGTCATCCACCAGTTCGCAAGGGAAATGCTGGCAGGCGGCGGAAAGATGATCCTCGGTTCCGACTCCCATACCCGCTATGGCGCATTGGGAACGATGGCGATGGGAGAAGGCGGTCCGGAGCTTGCAAAACAGTTGTAGGAGCAGACTTATGATATCAATATGCCGGGTGTCATCGGTATTTATATGACAGGCGAACCGGCGAAGGGCGTGGGACCGCAGGATGTGGCTCTTGCCATTATCGGAGCGGTATTTGCAAATGGCTATGTGAAGAATAAAGTAATGGAATTCGTGGGACCGGGCATTGCTTCCTTAAGCGCAGATTTCAGAATCGGCGTGGACGTAATGACGACGGAGACCACCTGCCTTTCTTCTATCTGGAGAACGGATGATAAGATTAAGGAATTCTATGATATCCATGGCAGAAGCGATGATTATAAAGAATTGAATCCGGGCGCGGTTGCGTACTATGACGGTATGGTTTATGTGGAACTGGATAAGATCAAACCGATGATCGCTATGCCGTTCCATCCGAGCAATACTTATACTATCGAAGAAGTGAAAGCGAATCTGATGGATATTCTTCATGATGTGGAGAAAAAGGCACTGGTAAGCCTTGACGGTCAGGTGGATTATAAGCTGACGGACAAGGTGCGTGACGGAAAATTATATGTGGATCAGGGTATTATTGCGGGATGCGCCGGCGGCGGATTTGAAAATATCTGCGCGGCAGCTGATATCTTAAAGGGAAAGAGCATCGGTTCGGATGAATTTACGCTCAGCGTATATCCGGCAAGTACGCCGATCTATATGGAACTTGCAAGAAACGGAAAACTTGCGGATCTGATGGCAACGGGAACGATTGTTAAGACGGCGTTCTGCGGACCATGCTTCGGCGCAGGGGATACGCCTGCAAATAACGCATTCAGTATCCGACATTCTACAAGAAACTTCCCGAACAGAGAGGGATCTAAGCTGCAGAACGGTCAGATTTCTTCGGTTGCATTGATGGATGCCCGTTCCATTGCGGCAACGGCAGCCAATAAGGGATTCCTTACCGCTGCGACAGAACTTGATATGGAATATTCCTCACCGAAATATCATTTTGATAAGAGTATTTATGAGAATCGTGTATTTGATTCCAAGGGAGTTGCCGATCCTTCGGTTGAGATCAAGTTCGGACCGAATATCAAGGATTGGCCGGAAATGGTTGCATTGACGGACAATATTATGCTTAAGGTTGTTTCTGAGATTCATGATCCGGTTACAACGACCGATGAGCTGATCCCGTCCGGTGAGACTTCTTCCTATCGCTCGAATCCTTTGGGACTTGCGGAATTTGCATTATCCAGAAAGGATCCTGCATATGTAGGCCGTGCAAAAGAGGTGCAGAAAGCAGAGAAGGCGAGAGAACAGGGATCCTGTCCGTCGGAGGCTTTGCCGGAGTATAAGGAGATGATCCATACCGTTAAGAAGTTTTATCCGGAGATTGAGGGCAAGTCTGTGGGGATCGGATCTACGATCTATGCGGTGAAGCCGGGTGACGGTTCTGCAAGAGAGCAGGCGGCTTCCTGTCAGAAGGTACTTGGCGGTTGGGCAAATATTGCCAGGGAATATGCGACGAAGAGATATCGTTCCAATCTGATCAACTGGGGTATGCTTCCGTTTATTTATGAAGAAGATGAATTGCCGTTTAAGAATGGCGATTATATCTTTGTACCGGAGATTACGAAGGCGATCAAAGAGAAGAAGACAGAGATTCCGGCATTTGTGGTAAAGGACGGAGAATTGAAGCCGTTTACATTAAAGATGGGCGAATTGACGGATGATGAGAGAGATATTATCCTTAAGGGATGCCTGATCAATTATAACAGGAAATAGGTTTTACAGCAGAAAAAGGGATTTCTATGATCTTTTCGGGAGATAATAAGAAGCGGATATGGTGGCTGCTTTTGTGTACCGTTCTTGTCATGGCAACCATTGGATGTTCGCAAAAAGGAAATACAAAGAGTAAAAAGACAGAGCGGTCTGCGCAGGTCATGGCAACTGTAAAGGACCGGCAGACGGAGAACTCTGCCCCGGCAGATGTGAGTACCACAGGATCGCAGGAAGTGAATTCGGAAGCGGAAACCACCGGGGAAGAGCCGCAGACGGTACCGTCTGCAGGAGAATCGGATTCCTCGGGAGCCGCTGCACAGGGAGACTCGCAGGATTCAGGGACCGCTGCGCAGGGAAACCCGCAGGTTTCTGCTCAAAATGCAGACCCAACGACGGAACTTCCCCAGACGATGGCTCAAAAGGGTGACTCCGATTATGTGAGTTTTCTCTTTGCGGGGGATGTCTGCTTAGAGGAAGACGGATTTGTGCTTGATTATTATGATGAAGTCGGGCAGGATCTGAATCAGTGCGTGGATCCGAATCTGCAAAGGCGCATGGCTGCGGCGGATATTTTCATGTTAAATCATGAATATACCATCAGCGCAAGGGGCAGCAGGCTGGATAAGTATTATACCTTTCGCGCAGATCCTTCCAGAATGCATATTTTGCAGGAGTTGAGCGTCGATCTGGTGTCGCTTGCGAATAATCATATCTATGATTACGGTTATGATGCTTTTGCTGATACGATCGCTTTGCTGGATCAGGCGGGAATCCGCCATGTGGGAGGCGGATTGAATCAAAGCGCGGCGGAAGAGGTGGTTTACTATACGGTGAAGGGCGTCACTATCGGCGTGGTTTCCGCATCGAGGGCGGAAAAGTATGTGATCACCCCAAAGGCGGAGGGAGACAACCCGGGCGTTTTCTGGATGTATGATGAGACGAGACTGTTAGAGGTTGCGGCAGACGCGGCGACGAGGTGCGATTATCTTGTGGCGTATTTGCACTGGGGTACGGAGGACAGTAAGTATTTTGAGAATTATCAGCACAGGATCGCGGAGGAATTGGAGAATGTGGGCGTTGACGCGATCATCGGCGGACATCCCCATGTGGTGCAGGGCATGGAATATGTGAATGATATGCCGGTTTTGTACAGTATGGGTGATTTCTGGTTTAACGGCGAGGATAAATATTCCATTATGGTTCAGCTTGATATTTACAAGGACGGAAGTTCAAATGTCGAGATCATTCCCTGCAGGCAGCAGGGATATGCGATTCATGAGATCACGGATGATGCGGGAAAACAGGCATTTTTCTCATATCTGTCGGATCTGTCCCCGGGAATCGAATTTTATAATTAAGAGTTCTGCCACCCGTAATTTTCTTACGGGTGCCCCGGTTATAATTAAGGGATTCGGAAATTTGCTGTAAATAGGAACCTCTTAGCAGGAAAATAAAGGAAAAAGATAATTGAATAAAGGAATTAAGTCGATACATTATATGAGTGGGACGATGATAAGTCGTGACTCTTAAGGTTGTTACTGTGTAATCCAATGCACCATTTGCGGGAAACTGCAGATGAGAACTCAAGGAGGAGATTAAAGCAGTATATGGATATGGAAAGATTCACTCAGTACCAACGGTTTCTCGTGTAAGTCGGCTTGCTTATTCAGACGAAAGGCAGCAGTCAAACGAGGCGGAAAAGCCAAAAAGTGTCGTTTCGTTTGCTGACGTATTAGAGAAATCACTCGCCGCTGATGACAGGGAAGTCAGATATTCCACCGGTAATTATGACAGCAATGGCATTTATCAGGAATATCTGTATCTTACAAGAGAATACCGTCGTTAGAGGGACACTCCGTCGGCTTCGGCGGAGTGTTTTGTGAAGGCGACAAGAATTGAGGAAAGGAGTATTTGGAAATGCTGGAATTTCAAAATGTTTCTTTTACCGTGGATGATGACCAGGGTAAAAAGGAAATATTACAGAATATAAATCTGGTGTTTAATGAAAAACAATTCATTGTGATCACCGGTCCAAACGGAGGCGGTAAATCTACCCTTGCGAAATTGATCGCCGGAATTGAGAAACCGACGTCGGGAAAAATATTTATGGACGGCGAGGATATTACGGAGATGAGTATTACGGAGCGGGCGAAAAAAGGCATCGCTTTCGCTTTTCAGCAGCCGGTGAAGTTTAAGGGAATTCAGGTTCTGGATCTGCTTCGCATTGCTTCGGGAAAGCGGCTGACCGCTGCCCAGGGCTGTGATTATCTCTCGGAAGTGGGATTGTGCGCGAGAGATTATATCGGAAGAGAAGTGAATGCGTCGCTGTCCGGCGGAGAATTAAAAAGGATCGAGATCGCGACGGTTCTGGCAAGAAAATCAAGATTTTCCGTGTTTGACGAGCCGGAGGCGGGAATTGATCTCTGGAGTTTTCAGAATCTGACGAGAATTTTTGAGAACATGAGAAATAATATCAGCGACAGTACGATTTTGATCATTTCCCATCAGGAGCGGATCTTAAATATTGCAGACGAGATCATTGTGCTGAAGAATGGAACAGTGGTGAAGCAGGGAAGCAGAGAGGAGATCCTTCCGGAGATCATCGGGACGGATTCAGCGGTGGACGCCTGCGCTGCGCTGAGAAGGACGGAGGTGCCGGAGAATGCTTAAGTTTGATGAAATTCAGAAACGGCTTTTTGAGGAAGTAGCGGATCTTCATGAACTTCCGGAGGGGGCTTATAATCTGCGTACCAATGGAAAGGCGGCAGACAGGAAGAGTACCGAGAATATCGAGATCATATCCAAGGAGGACGGAACCGGAATCGACATTCGGATCAAGGATCATACGGTGAAGCAGAGTGTGCATATTCCAGTGGTGATCAGCGAGAGCGGACTGACGGAGACGGTATATAATGATTTTTATGTGGGAGAAGATTGTGATGTGCTGATCGTTGCCGGCTGCGGCATTGATAATTGCGGCACCCAGGATTCGGAACATGACGGAATTCACAGATTCTGGGTGGGAAAGAATTCCAAGGTACGCTATGTGGAGAAACATTACGGATCCGGCGATGGTACGGGGCAGCGCATCTTAAATCCCCAGACGGAAGTTTATATGGCGGAAGGAAGCTCTATGGAGATGGAGATGGTGCAGATAAAGGGCGTGGATTCTACGGAGAGGACAACCCTTGCGGAACTGGAAGCCAATGCGCATCTGGTGGTAAGAGAACGTTTGATGACCCATGGAACCCAGCAGGCGATCAGCAACTATCATGTGAAATTAAACGGTGAGGATTCCAGCGCGGATATCGTATCCAGGGGCGTGGCAAGAGACCGCTCTTATCAGAAACTGGATCTTAAGATCACCGGAAATGCAGCCTGCTCCGGACATACCGAGTGCGATTCGATCATTATGGATGAGGGCAAAATCCTTGCGGTTCCTTCACTGGAGGCAAATTCCGTGGACGCGCAGCTGATTCATGAGGCGGCAATCGGAAAGATCGCAGGGGATCAGTTGATCAAGCTGATGACGCTGGGACTTACGGAACAGGAAGCCGAGGAGCAGATCATCAATGGATTCTTAAAATAAATAGAAAAATTTTCTGATTTTTTTATTGACTTTATGAGTTTGTTATTATAAACTTGAAGAGGTATTTTTAAGTATATTCCCGTCAACCGGACTGTTCCGGGTGACGGATAGTATAAATTTAAAGAAAAGAGGTATGATCAAAATGGCAAACATTGATTTAAGCAAGTATGGTATTACCGGTTCTACTGAGATTGTCTACAATCCTTCTTATGAGCTTTTGTTTGAGGAAGAAACAAAACCGGAATTGGATGGTTATGAGAAAGGACAGGTCAGCGAGCTGGGTGCTGTCAATGTTATGACTGGTATTTATACAGGTCGTTCTCCAAAAGATAAGTTCATCGTTGTTGATGAGAATTCTGAGGATACGGTATGGTGGACTTCTGAGGAATATCCGAATGATAACCATCGCGCATCCAAGGAAACATGGGAGGTTGTGAAAAAACTTGCGCAGACAGAGCTTTCCAATAAGAGACTTTTTGTTGTAGATGCATTCTGTGGCGCAAATGCAAATTCCCGTATGGCAGTCCGTTTCATTATGGAAGTTGCATGGCAGGCTCATTTCGTAAGAAATATGTTTATCAAGCCGACAGCAGAGGAAGAGGCAAACTTCGAGCCTGATTTTGTTGTTTATACAGCATCAAAGGCTAAGGTTGAGAATTATAAGGAATTAGGTCTGAATTCCGAGACGGCTGTTGTATTCAATATCACAAGCCGCGAGCAGGTTATCCTGAATACATGGTACGGCGGTGAGATGAAGAAGGGTATGTTCTCTATGATGAACTACTATCTGCCGTTGAAAGGCATGGCTTCTATGCATTGCTCTGCAAATACAGATATGGACGGAAAGAATACAGCAATCTTCTTCGGTCTTTCCGGAACAGGTAAGACAACCTTGTCTACAGATCCTAAGAGATTATTGATCGGTGATGATGAGCACGGCTGGGATGACAACGGCGTATTCAACTTCGAGGGCGGCTGCTATGCACAGGTTATCAACCTGTCCAAGGAGAACGAGCCGGATATCTACAATGCGATCAAGCGTAACGCATTGCTTGAGAATGTTACTCTTGATGAGAACGGCAAGATCGATTTCGCAGATAAGAGCGTGACAGAGAATACTCGTGTTTCTTATCCGATCGACCATATTAAGAATATTGTTCGTCCGATTTCTTCCGCACCGGCTGCAAATAATGTAATCTTCTTGTCGGCAGATGCATTCGGCGTACTTCCGCCGGTATCCATCCTTACACCGGAGCAGACACAGTACTACTTCCTGTCAGGATTTACCGCTAAGCTTGCAGGTACAGAGAGAGGTATCACAGAGCCTACTCCTACATTCTCCGCTTGCTTCGGTCAGGCTTTCCTTGAGCTTCATCCGACAAAGTATGCTGAGGAGCTTGTTAAGAAGATGCAGAAGAGCGGCGCAAAGGCTTATCTTGTAAATACAGGCTGGAACGGAACCGGCAAGAGAATTTCCATTAAGGATACCCGTGGTATCATCGATGCGATCCTGAATGGCGATGTATTGAAGGCGCCGACAAAGAAGATCCCGTTCTTCGATTTCGAGGTTCCTACAGAACTTCCGGGCGTTGATCCTGCAATCCTGGATCCTAGAGATACTTATGCAGATGCTTCCCAGTGGGAGGAGAAAGCAAAGGATCTTGCTCAGAGATTTACAAAGAACTTTGCAAAATATGAGGGTAATGAGGCAGGCAAGAAGCTTGTTGCTGCAGGTCCTCAGATCTAAAGATCAAAGAATAGAAAAGAATGAAATGAATGAAAAGCCGGGGCTTTGTGCTCCGGCTTTTTGTAAAGGTGCTGCGTATGACTCCGTTGGAAGAATATTATAATAAATTTAATGAAGATAAAAGGCTGAATTCCAGACATGGCCGGGTGGAATTTCAGATTTCCATGAAATATATCCATAAATATCTGGAAGGAAAGAAGAATCCAAAGATCCTTGATGTGGGAGCGGGTACCGGAAGATATTCTCTGACGCTGGCGAAGGAAGGTTATGATGTGACGGCGGTGGAGCTGGTTCAGCATAATGTGGGTGTGCTGAGACAAAATGCGAAGCGGCAGGGGATCGAATTAAAGGCTTATAAAGGAAATGCGTTGAAATTAAAACGGTTTGAGGATGAGAGTTTTGATCTGGTTCTGGTGTTTGGCCCGATGTATCATCTGGGGACGGATGAAGAGCGGATTCTGGCGCTTTGCGAGGCGAAACGCGTGGTAAAACCGGACGGGGTGATCATGGCGGCGTATGTCATGAATGAATATGCGGTGCTTACTTATGCCTTTAAGGAGAAGAAGATTCTGGAATGTCTTGCAAAAGGACAGCTGTCTCCTGATTTTCATACCATCGCGGATCCGGAGGAGTTGTATCATTATGTTCGTCTGGAGGATATGAAGCGGTTTTATGAGGGTGCAGGGCTGCAAAGAATCTGCGTCGTCGGGGTGGACGGAGCGGCGGATTATATCCGCCCGTATCTGAATGAATTGACGGAGGAAGAATTTCAGGTATTTGTGGAATATCAGATGAAGATCTGCGAGCGCATGGATCTTATGGGAGCCAGCGCCCATACGGTAGATATTTTGAAGAAATAATGTAATTATAGATGAGAAGGAGCCAATGTGGACGAAGTCCACATTCTGCGAATGGCTCCGACGATATGCCGCCAACCGGATGGGAGGGGGCGATACATATTAAACGGAGGGTTTTACTATGAAGAAGTGGCAGAGAGCGTTGTATCAGCCGGGGATTCCCCTGGGCGCAGATGGAAAGAGAGTGACGGGAAGCACAGAGCATATCGCATTGTCAAAGGAAGCGGCAAAAGAGGCGATGGTGCTTTTGAAAAATGAAAAGGAGCTGCTTCCGCTAAAGCCTGGAGCGCGGGTGGCACTGTTCGGAAAGGGCACCTTTGACTATGTGAAGGGCGGCGGCGGAAGCGGAGATGTGACGGTGGCGTATATCCGCAATCTCTATGACGGAATGAAAGCTCTTTCCGACCGGGTGACGGTCTGCGAGGAAGTGGCGGATTATTACCGGCAGGAGGTTGAAAAACAATATAAAGAGAATAAAGAACCCGGGATGCTTGTTGAGCCGGAACTTTCGGAGGAACTGTGCCGGAGGGGAAGGAATTTTGCAGATACCGCAATTATCAGCATCAGCCGTTTCTCCGGAGAGGGCTGGGATCGAAAGAGCATCTATGATAAAAAAGATGAGAACCCGCTGTTTGAGGAGGGGGATTTTTATTTAAGCCATCGGGAAAAAGAAATGGTGCAGCAGGTCTGCCGTTTTTTTGATAAAGTCGTTGTTGTATTGAATGTGGGCGGCGTGGTGGATACTGCATGGTTTCGGGAAAATCCAAAGATTCAGGCGGTGCTGCTTGCCTGGCAGTGCGGCATAGAAGGCGGTCTTGCGGCAGCGGAATTGCTGTGCGGCTGCGGGAATCCGTCCGGGAAGCTTGCGGATACCTTTGCAAAGACGTTGGAGGATTATCCATCCACAAAGACTTTTCATGAATCGGAGGATTATGTGGATTACATAGAGGATATCTATGTGGGATACCGGTATTTCCTCACGATTCCGGGAGTAAAAAAGAAGGTTTGCTATCCTTTCGGTTACGGACTTTCTTATACGACCTTTCGCATTCAGTCTGCAGTTTTGGAAAAGCCTGAAGATGTGCGGGGAAATATTACCATATCGGCAGCAGTCACCAATACGGGAAAGTATCCGGGCAAAGAAGTGGTGCAGGTATATGTAAAAGCGCCCCGGGGGAAGCTTGGAAAGGCAGAGAGAAGCCTTGTCACCTTTGAAAAGACAAGAATGCTGCAGCCGGGGGAGACACAGGAATTGTTTTTGACTTTTTCTCTTGCCGATTGCGCTTCCTATGATGATCTGGGGAAAATTAAGAAATCTGCTTATCTTCTGGAAGCCGGAACCTATGAATT
>CADBTR010000011.1 GCA_902797675.1 uncultured Lachnospiraceae bacterium | reverse complement strand
GGTGGGAGTTTGAATCTCCGACCTACGGGAATTGCTGCCGCCTCCAGCAAGCAGGTCGCAGGGCTAAAGCCATGCGACATTCAACAGAAGGAAGAGAAAATCTCCCGAAACAATTTCTGTCCCGGGAGATCCCATTACATATCTGTATCTTTCTTTTATCTGTTCTTATACATATCCTCATAATACTTCTGATAATCACCGCTGGTGACATTCTTCATCCAGTCTTCATGCTCAAAGAACCACTTGATTGTAAGTTTGATGCCGTCTTTGAACATTGTCTCCGGATACCAGCCGATTTCCGCTTTGATCTTATCCGGCGCGATGGCATAACGTCTGTCATGACCTTTTCTGTCTTCCACATAGGTGATCAGATCTCTGCTGACAAGTTTCTTTCTCGGATCTCCCTCCGGAAGCATCTCCTGAAGCGTATCCAGAATGATCTCAATAATCTCGATGTTCTGTTTCTCATTATGACCGCCGATATTATAGCGCTCGCCGAGTTTTCCCTGCTCCTGCACCATATCGATTGCCTTTGCATGATCTTCCACATAAAGCCAGTCTCTGACATTCTTACCGTCACCGTAAACCGGAAGTTTCTTGCCCTGAAGCGCATTGTTGATAATAAGCGGGATCAATTTCTCCGGGAACTGATAAGGTCCGTAATTATTGCTGCAATTCGTGATATTTGCCGGGAAATGATAGGTGTCAACATAGGCCTTTACCAGCATATCGGAAGAAGCTTTGCTTGCCGAATACGGACTGTGCGGATCGATCGGCGATGTCTCATAGAAGAAAGCATTGTCATCATCCGGAAGAGAACCGTATACTTCATCGGTAGATACATGAAGGAACTTCTTACCCTCCTTGAAACTTCCATCCTCCTGCTCCCATGCAGCCTTTGCGCAATTGAGCATTACCGCGGTTCCGAGTACATTCGTATTTACGAAAACCTCAGGGTTTTTGATACTTCTGTCTACATGGCTCTCTGCCGCGAAGTGAACGACTCTGTCGATGTCATTCTCCTCAAAGATCTTTGCGATCGCTTCTTTGTCACAGATATCAGCCTTGACGAATGTATAATTCTCTCTGTCCTCAATGTCTTTCAGATTCTCCAGATTTCCTGCGTAAGTCAGCTTATCCACGTTGATAATCCTGATCTCATTGTCATACTTCTTAAACATATAATGAATATAATTGGAGCCGATAAATCCTGCTCCTCCGGTTACTAAATAAGTTCTCATGTTTTTCTCCTTTTTTCATTCTTTATTGCATGTATTCCCGAATGGCATCTTTCCAGTCTGCCATCATGAAATCTGTAGTTAATTTTAACATATAATTCTCCAAAATGGAATAGGCAGGACGATTTGCCGCTGCCGGATTCATTTCGGCATACTGTTTTGATGTTACATGATTGACCTTCGTCTTTTTGCCTGCAAGCCGGAAGATCTCTTCCGTAAAATCCGCCCAGTTGGTATCTCCCTCGCAGGTTGCATGGAACAATCCGTAATTCTCGGTAGGTTCCAGATAATGGATCATCTTTGCAAGTTCTGTGGCGCTTGTAGGACTTCCTTTCTGATCGCAGACAACACTCACTTCATCATGAGTCTCGGAAAGTCTCAGCATCGTCTTTACAAAATTCTTACCGTCTCCGTAAAGCCATGCAGTTCTGAGAATAAAAAATCTGTCTGCAAATTGTTTTACTAAATTCTCACCCTCCAGTTTCGTCTTTCCATAAGCGCTTAACGGCGCCGGCAGATCGAATTCCGTATACGGTTTTGTGCCGTTTCCCGGAAATACATAATCCGTCGATACATGGATCAGCTTTCCGCCGGTTTCTGTTGCCGCAATGCTTAAGTTTCTCGGACCGATGGCATTGATCTTATACGCCAGATCCCATTCCTGCTCGCATTTATCAACGTTGGTATGCGCGGCGCAATTGATGATCACATCCGGTTTTGCCTCCCGTACCAGTTTCATAACCTCATCGATCCGGGTGATATCCAAGGTACAGGTTACTCCTTCCGACGCGACCACATCTGTTCCGAGAATTTCCACCTGATCTGATGCATAAACCTGTCGGATTGCCCGACCTAACTGACCATTTGCTCCGGTTACTAATATCTTCTTCATCGCGGGATCATTTCTCCTTTCCATCGGCTGCCAGCCGGTTCAATGCACTGAACAATGCTCTTATGGATGCTCTGGTGATATTTGTGCTGACACCGACGCCGTAAGTCTTTTTCTTAGTATCCTCATCGGTAACACAGATATAAGCCGCCGCTCTTGCCTTAGAGCCCTCATCCAGAGCATGCTCCGAATAATCGTTGACTGTAAAGTTCACGCCGCTTGCTTCATGCAGAGCATTTCTTACCGCATCTACAGGACCGTTTCCGGTAACCGTAAGCTGCTTTCTTTCCCCTTTGTACTGAAAATCCATGGTTGCTCTTGTATCTCCCGCCGGATCATCATCCACATCTTCCATCTTGCAGGAAGCGAACGTATACGGATATTCCCGTTCTGTCTTAAAGGTCAGATATTCTTCTTTGAATTTTTCCATGATCGTCTCCGGAGAAACCTCACCCTGTTCTTCCGCAATCTTCTGAATAACGTCTGCAAATTCTTTATGCATTCCCTTTGGAAGTTTATATCCGTAATAGGTATCCATGACAAAGGCTACGCCGCCTTTTCCGGACTGACTGTTGATCCGGACAATCGGCTCATATTCTCTTCCCAGATCCGAAGGATCCACCGGCAGATACGGAACTTCCCAGATCCCGTCATTCCGCTCATGCATCGCCTGCATACCTTTATTGATCGCATCCTGATGAGATCCGGAAAACGCCGTAAACACCAGTTTTCCTGCATAAGGGTGTCTCATTCCCACGTCCATCTTGCAGCAGCGCTCATAGACTTCCATGATCTCATTAATATGCTCTAAATTTAATTCCGGATTGATTCCCTGGGAAAACATATTATAGGCAATATTTAAGACGTCCACATTTCCGGTACGCTCTCCGTTGCCGAATAATGTTCCCTCGACACGATCCGCGCCTGCAAGCAGGGAAAGCTCTGCCGCCGCAACGCCAGTTCCCCGGTCATTGTGAGGATGTACGCTTAAAATAATTCCTTCCCGATTTTCAAAGTGGCGGTTCATCCACTCGATCCGGTCTGCATATACATTCGGAGTTGTCATTTCCACCGTTGCCGGCAGATTGATGATCACCTTTTTATCCTTTGTGGCGCCCCATTCTTTTACCACCGCATCGCAGACTTCCACTGCATAATCAAGCTCTGTACCGGTAAAACTCTCCGGAGAATATTCAAGAATGATCTCACCCGGAAATTTCCCGGCGTATTCCTTTACCATTTTTGTTCCATCGATGGCAAGCTGCTTGATTTCTTCTTTTCCCTTGCGGAATACTACCTCCCGCTGCAAGGTGGAGGTAGAATTATAGATATGCACGATAGCGCGACCGATGCCCTGCAAAGACTCAAAAGTTCTCTCGATCAGATGCTCTCTGCATTGAACCAGCACCTGCACCGTCACATCCTCTGGAATTAAATTGCGTTCCACTAACTGTCTTAAGAAATCATACTCAATCTGAGACGCTGACGGAAATCCCACTTCAATTTCCTTAAATCCCAGCTTTACCAGAAGATTGAAAAATTCAATTTTTTCCTCTACCACCATAGGCTCGATTAAAGCCTGATTTCCGTCACGCAGATCAACGCTGCACCATACCGGAGCTTTCTCGATCTGTTTATTCGGCCATTGTCTGTCCGGCAGATCAACTACCGGAACTCTTTTATATTTTTTATAATTTAACATAAAAAACCTCCTTACCGCTTCCAGTATCCCGGATTGGCAGTACATCTGTCAATCACAGACTGAGGCAGCTTTTTATAATTTTTCCCCAATTTCATCCCCAGATATTTCATCCCGCTCTGCCAGAAGAGCCTCGGAATCTCCGGATATTGTCCCCGATGGATCAGATATTCCATCGTATTGAACACAAGCCGCACGCCCTCATCCTCCGCATGATACTCACGGAAAATATAGGCATAATCCGCCTGCGACACTCCCAGATCAAAATAGCGCTTAAAATATTGAACTCCGGTATAGTTATGGGAATGAATCACGATCGCCGACGGTTCATACAATACATCAAATCCTGCCCGCAATGCCTTCGCCGCGAAAATCTCATCTTCATTAAAAATCGTTTTTCCCGGAAATCCGCCTACCTCATCATAGATCTTTCTGTCATACATGGCGCAAACATCCGAACAAAAGATAGATTTGATGCCATTATTTGTAGTTGCCGCTTTTTCAATGGCGGAGGACGGTTCATCCGGATAGTTGAATGTTCTGGTATATCTCTCGATGATCCGGCAATTTTTATCCGCTTCCTGTCTGCCGTAGACTACTGCGACTCCCTCTCCGAAGGCATTTAAAAGCTGTCGGATCAACTTCCGGTTCTTCGGCACCGCATCCATCGTCATCATCAGAACATAATCTGCTTTGCTGATCCGCACCGCCATATCTCTGGTGCCGCCATGATCAAATTCTCTTTCTTCCACTTCCAGAAATTTTACATTATCATGCTCACGTCCGATCCCGGAAAAGATTTCTCCTGTCCTTCTTTCAGCCTGCGGACATTTTGTATTTACAATATAAATCATATTCGGTTTGTGGGTCTGCTGATTCAGACGATCAACGATCAGGCTCAATTTTTGATCCGGACAATATGCGGGGATGATTACATCTACCTTTTTCATGATCTTCCTCCTATCCCTATCTCCGCTTCGGCGTGACTAGGCTTTATATTTCTCCAGTTTTTTTGCCACCCGCTCTGCCATTTCCTGACAGATCTCCTGAGTCTCGGCTTCTACCATCACCCTTACCAGATTCTCCGTTCCGCTTGGTCTTAAAAGCAAACGTCCGTTTCCTTCCAGAGCCTTCGCAACCGCATCCGCTTCCGTTTTCACTTCCTCATCGTTCATGGCTTCCTGTTTATCGGATACTTTTACATTAATCAGCACCTGCGGAAAAATCCGCAATTCCTGAACCAGTTTACTGAATGGCTGTTTCTTCTCCATCATGGCTTCCATCATCTTTAAAGAGGTAAGCACGCCGTCTCCTGTGGTCGCATGTTTACTGAAAATAATGTGACCGGACTGTTCTCCTCCGAGACAATATCCGTTTGCCATCATATTTTCACACACATATTTATCTCCTACCGCAGTCTTTTCCGTGCGGATTCCCTTTTCTTCCAGTGCACGATACAGACCGATATTGGACATAACCGTTGTAACCACCGTATCGTGATTGAGCTGTCCCTGCTCTTTCATATAAGTCCCGCATATATACATGATCCCGTCACCATCGATCACATTTCCGTTTTCATCTACCGCAATACAGCGATCCGCGTCACCGTCATAAGCAAATCCTGCATCCACCTGATGATTTTTTACAAATTCACACAGCACATCGATATGAGTAGAACCGCAATTCGTATTAATGTTGGTACCGTCCGGCTCATTGTTGATCACCAGTGTCTTTGCCCCCAGAGCATCAAACACGTTTTTTGCAATGGAAAAGGCACTTCCGTTTGAACAATCCAACGCAACCGTCTTATCTTTGAAAGACCTGGTTGCAAGGGAGATCAGATACCCTACATAACGGTTTCTGCCTGCTGAGAAATCAATCGTTTTTCCAATGTTCTCTTTCGTTGCATACGGCAGCTCTCCCGTCACGCCGTCAATATAATCCTCGATCTTCTGCTCAACTTCCGCCTCTAATTTCATTCCCTTTCCATTGATCACTTTAATCCCGTTATCGTAAAAAGGATTGTGGCTTGCCGAGATCATGATCCCGCAATCCATCTCCTCGGTACGCACTACATAGGAAACACTCGGCGTGGTCGTGACATGTAATAGATACGCGTCCGCTCCGGAAGCCGTAAGTCCTGCCACCAATGCATATTCAAACATATAACTGCTTCTTCTGGTATCCTTTCCGATGACGATCTTCGCCTTATGCTCCTGTCCGAAATACCATCCTAAATATCTTCCCACCTTAAATGCATGCTCTACTGTCAATGTTACATTTGCTTCACCCCGAAAGCCGTCTGTTCCAAAATACTTACCCATCTCTACTCTCCTTGTTCTGTTTCTTCATGATATAATTTGTGGCTGATGTCATACACCAATGAATCCACTGCTTCTCTCTCGTCCTCACCATCGCAGATGACTTCGATCTCATCACCATTTCTGACGCAGGCACCAAGCACACTGATCACACTCTTGGCGTTATAAATGCCGGTTTCGTTTTTAATCTGTACTGTGCACGCAAATTGCGCTGCCCTCTTACATAAGATCGCTGCCGGTTTCATATGAAGTCCCGTACGGTCTATCACCGTAACTCTTTTACTGACCATTTTTACACCTCCTGCTACTGCTCCTCCCGACTGTCTGAAATCTGTGTCGTTTCTTCCTGTGTAGTCTCATTCTCCATCACGGTTGTCGTTTCCGCTGTCACCGTCGCTGTTGTTACTGTACTTGTACTTTGTTCTAATGTCTCTGTTTCCTTTAATGTGAGTTTCACATTCACATACGTAGTCTCTACCTGAGTGACTCCCTCCGGCAGTTGAAGTTCTACACGTGCCTGCGTTATCCCCGGACTGCTGCCCTGCATGCTGACTGAAGCTGCGATCTGGGATATATCCAACGCCCTGACTAAGGCATCCGCTCCCTCGACCGTCACGGTGATGGAACCGGTATTCTCTATGGAGGCATCCATTCCATCCGGAATATTTTTGATCCCGATATCCTTTACTTCCATGTCAAAGCTCTTCTGGATAATATCCTCTGTTGCGATAGTGATCGTAAGACCGGTGGTATCCTCGTTAATATATACGCCCTCCGGCAGCAGTTCCTCCCATGTATATTCCTTTGTAGTCTGATTTTCCTGTCCATCCACTTTCAGATTTTCTGAATTGATATAAATGTGTTCCACCGCATCGAGCACATTCTTTTTTCCCATAATCTGAACGCTGTCCTGACTTAAGGATATTCCCGAAACGGAAACATTTTTTCCATCACTGTCAACCGATCCGCAGATAATCGGAACTTTTTTCGTATAATAGACAATATTCTGGATCAGGATCGTCTGTACACTGGGCGTCACATTATTATCCGGCTGCGCAAGTTCCACTCCGTTCCTCGTATAAATGCGGATCTCCGAACTGGAGTCAAAATCCTCCGTAGCATTCGTTACATCCACCGCAGCGCATACCGATTCGATCTCATTATGAACAGATTCCGGAGCATTCACTGTAATCGATGTGATCTGCGGATTGGATTGTCCGATAACATAATTCTCCGGCATGGCTCCCAGATATTTTACCTTCACCGGATATTCCTGGTCTACCAATGCTTCCACACTGAGTCGCATGGTATTATTGGATTTTTCGGAAATCGTGATCTTCTGCTGATTGGCATACTCTGTCAATTCCACATTGATCGGAACCGAATTCGCCTGAGAAATATCCTGAAAATCCGCAGTTGCCGTAAAATCCGTCGATTTTAAAGAATCCACCATTGTCCGCGGTCCTGAAACCTTTACGGAGATCAGTTGTCCTTCCGTTACCGTATAAACCTGGTTCTGACCTGTAATCACGTCTTCATTCAGTATTTCTACCTTAATTCCCGCGATCGTTCTGGTTTTTACCGGATCCTCCACATTCATAACAACGATCCATGTAAGGATCGCCAAAAACACCGATAGAATTTTCAATATTAAATTCTCTGTAAAAAATTTTTTCATGATAATCCCTCAGTTCTTATTTGTCATTGCGCTTCTTTTTCCTGTTTCTCTGCTTTTCCTTCTTATTTCCTCTCTGATTGGATTTTTCATCCTGTTTTTTCTTTTCTTCCTTTTCCTTGATAATTTTTGTCTTATCATTCCTGATCTTCCAAAGCCGAAAGCGCTTCACATCGATCTGCTTGTTCTGCAAACGCACCAGATGCGCCTGCAGCTTATCGCCGTCCACATTCCGGAATATCCGTCCCGCCACAGCAATAGAAACAGAGCCGGTTTCCTCTGAAACCACGATGGTAAAGGAATCCGTCACTTCACTGATTCCCACTGCCGCCCGATGCCTTGTGCCAAGTTCTTTGCTCAACTCCATATTATCGGACAAAGGCAGATAACAGGTGGCGGCCACCAACCGGTTTCCACGCATGATCACAGCTCCGTCATGCAAAGGGGTATTATGTTCAAAAATATTGATCAGCAATTCACTGCTGACAAGAGAATCCAATGCAATTCCGGTGCTCTCATACTCTGACAGGTTGGTATCCTGCTCAATCACAATTAAGGCTCCGGTTTTCACCTTCGCCATCTCATAAGTTGCCCGCACCAGCTCATCTATCGTTTTGTCGCTAAACCGCTCATTTCCCTCTGACGAATCCACAAAAATCGGCGCCAGAAAATTCTTCCGTCCCAACTGTTCCAATATCTTGCGCAATTCCGGCTGAAATACCACAACTACTCCGATCATCAGAATATTGATGGCTTTTCCTACGATCCACAAGATCGTGCTTAATTTAAAAAATGCTGCAATGCCGATAAAGACAGCAATCACAATGATTCCTTTCATCAGCTGCCACGCTCTTGTATAACGAACCCAGCGCAGCACTTCATATATCATAAATGAGATAATAATAATCTCAACAATATCCGTAAATTCCAGTTTTAACGGCAGATAGGTTTTTGCAAATCCCGCGATTGCCTCGCCCATATTATTATCTCACTCCTTTCCTGATACATCCTTCACATAAGGATCACTCATCGATCATCTCAACATCGGCAAGATCTTCATCAAGCAAATCATCCTGTGTATATTCTTCTTTCTTCGGCTTTATTCTCTTTCTTTTTTTCTTCTCCGGCAGGCGTACTTTCGGCACTGCCTTTACATAATAGTAATAATCATCATCCTCGAACTGCACCCGTTCTGTCCGCTTATAATCCATATGATGCTTTGCAAATGCGATCACAACAGCGATCACAAGTCCCAGCAATGATGTTCCCACAATCCTTCCGGTGGTATACATAGACGCTTCCAGACTTTTATTCCCCATCACCATAACAACGATCTGAAGGATCGTGCCGGTTACGATCGCTGCATACCAGGAATACGAAAAAGATAACCTTCTGATAATGTAAACTGCAGTGATTGTCAACGCAAATGTGATCACATACAGGTACATTCCCTGATCTTCCAGCACTTCCTTTGCAATCCCGCCGGCTTTCTGTATATTATCCATGAGAGCACCGCTTAATTCCAGATCCCCGCGATGAGCTTGTATTGCCGTCATAAAAAAATAGAACACTGCACCAAATCCTGCTGCCACCATAGAAAACGGAGATGCCAGAAGTCCTGCCGGAACTGCAAGGATTAACGGCAACTTCCATGAAAACAGAATCGACACTAAGAGCAGTAAAAAACCATCTCCCGAAGCAAAACGGAAGTAAAACAAAAACATAATCAATAATATAATGCCTAGTAACACAGCCATTTCCATCGAAATGGCATAGACATGTGCCACTGCCGTCAACGCCAGGATCAAAAGCATCAGATTCACAGGTACCACTGCGCAGACCACCGCCATGACAAGCCTTACGGTACTTCCTTGTAAAATCGGCATTGCCCCGATATACCGGTTGATCACAGCCAGAGACAAAAATGCAAAAATTCCTTTCAGCGCGATCTCCATGGCAACACCGTATCTGCGATATATTTTTTTCATTAATTCTCTAAATTCCAACAGTTTTTCCATTCTTCTCTACACTTCCCGAGCTTTCGCAGCCCATTTTTCCTCCTGTTTTGAAATCGTATACAGCCGCTTGAGATTTGCATTATATTCATTCATTCCTTTCCGGCATCTCTGAAAACGCACGCGATATATAATATACGTCATCACAAGATTCACGCCCACAATCACTCCGTAGACTACCAGCAATCTTTTTCCCATTGCCAGAAAATCAATTTCCACCAGTTCCTCCAACAATTGTTCTACATTCAGGAGAACCGCCAAAGAGACCACAATTACATAAATAACAGTGGACAAAATTAATGAATTGATAATCCGAAGACTCATATAGTCTGAGCGATAATACTTGCTCATGGGAAAACTTTTTTTCCCTTCACTCTGCTCATAGATCGTCATCTTTGTCATTAATGCGATTTTCTCTTCATTCAGCATAAATGCTTCCTCCTCAAATTCCGGCAATCCGACTTCCCGGGGCAATCACAAAAAGTCTGCCATCCTGTAATTATACTTTTTATCGTTCAAAAGGTCAAGTATAACTTCAAAGGCGATGGCGATTGGCAAAATAAAGAAATGCCCCAACAAACAGCATCCCTCCTGCCATATTTCCCAATGTGACCGGAAGCAGATTTCCCGTAAAAAAATTCGCTGCATTCAACTGTTCCAACTGTTCCTTTGTATATCCATACGCCTCTATGGCTTTCTGCACATAGGCGCTGTTTCCCTTCGCCATAAGTCCCGCAGGTATATAATACATATTGGCAACACAGTGCTCATAGCCGCTTACGACAAACGCCATAATCGGGAAAAAGATTCCCAATATCTTTCCTGCCGCATCTTTTGCAGCTGCTGCAAGCAGCACTGCCATACAGACAAAAATATTACACAAAATGCCGGAAAAAAATGCAGTGCCAAAGGACATGGTTGTTTTTCCCAATGCAACCTTGATCGTATAAGCTCCCAAAAGTCCGCCACTGTAATCAAATTGTCCGCTTTCGGAAACCATAAACGCCCATATAACAGATCCGAAAAGATTGCTTGCAAATACCACAACAAGTACTTTCAACATCTGCATAAGTGATACCTTTTTATCCAGAAAGCCTAAAAACAGCAGGCAGTCTCCGGTAAACAATTCACATCCGCTGAAGATGATGATCATAAGCCCCACCGGAAAGATCGCGCCTCCCACCAGCCTCGAAAGTCCCACATTTGCCACGCTGTGCATCGCCAAACTGCTGGCTGCCGCGCCTCCGGCAATAAACATGCCTGCCAGCAGTCCCAAAAGAATCAATCGGGATACCGGCATCTTCGTCCGTTCTACTTCCGTCTTTATATTTGCCTCCAGCACCTGATAAGGCGCGCTGACCATTGTGCCGGCTACAGGATTTTTTGTCGCTTCCTTCGTATTTTCCATTTGATACCTCTTCATATTCTTTCTCATGTTACAAACCGCCTGTTCGATTTTATATCGACCGTTCCTCTTTGTCAATAGATTTCCGCCTGTTTATTACAATTATCAGAAATGTACTCTCAAGTAACAGCTGAACGAGCCAACCGCTCATGCAGGCAAATGCTTCTCCCGCGATCCCCATGACGGGCACAAAAAAATAAACGCAGACTGTCCGGATTGAAATCTGGGTAAGCGTTGCCATTAAAACGATCTTCAACAATCCCAGCCCTCTGAAATACCCCTGGATCGCATTGATCACGCAGGCTAAAATATAGGTAAAGGATTTGAGCCCCAGATATGCCACGCCCATGCTGACCATCTGTGTACTTCCCTTTGGAGACAGCAACGCCACCGCAGCCTCCCGAAAAAGCATGATAACCGTAAAAATAATCGGAAAATAACAGCAAGCCACAAGAAGTCCCCGTCCTGCCGTCTCCCTTACACGTTTCTCCTGCCCCGCTCCGAGATTCTGAGCCGTACAGGTCATAATCCCCATACCGATACTCTGGCTTGGAATACAGGCATAATCATCTACTCTGCTTACGGCGTTAAATGCTCCTACCGCCACTACGCCCTCCATATTGATCGCGCTTTGGATTAAAACTTTACCGATGGGCTGCGTAGCCTGCTGCAGAGCCGTAAGTGATCCCAGCTTTGCAGTGTTTTTCAGCAATTTCCGATCCACGATCCACTGACCTTTTCCGACACGAAGTTCCGGAATGTTCCGATAGACATGAACAATACACAAAAAGGCAGACGTCGCCTCCGCAATCACTGTGGCTGCTCCCGCCCCCCGCACTCCGAATCCCAGTCCGTATACAAACAGAAGATCCAGCGCGATATTCACCCCGCAGGATACGCCGAGGATCTGTACCGGCGTTTTGGAATCTCCGATGGCTCGCATGGAAGACGACCAGATATTATATTGAAAAGTAAATAAAAAGCTCACAAAGATGATTCTCAAATACTGTTTTGCCTGAAACATCGCCTCCCCCGGAGTATGAATCCATGAAAGGATGTGCTCCGACAGAAAAAATCCGGTCAGAAATACAATCATGGAAAAAATCGTACTCGCGATCACAGTCGTTGAGAATTCCCTTTTTAATTTATCAAAATCCTTTGCCCCGTAATATCTGCTGATTAAGACCGATGCGCCGATGCCGATTCCGGATGCCCCCAATACCACCATGGTGACAATGGGATTTGCGGTACTCACCGCCGCAAGTGCCGTCTCTCCCAGACATTTTCCGATAATCATGGAATCCGCGGCATTGTATGTCAATTGCAAAAAATTACCTAAGATCATGGGAACAGCATAAGCGAGCAAATGCCCGCTTATGTTTCCTCTTGTCATGTCTCTCATGTATCCGGCCTCCCAAGGTAACCCTTTATCGCACCCGTCACCTTATCATAATGCGCGATCAGTTCCCTGTGATGTTCTCTCACATATTCCGGTTTATCATCACGAAGCGCCATTTCACTGGCTTTTGCCTCCTCCGACAAATTCTCTGCTCCGATATTTAATGAACCGGATTTCAAAGCGTGAACGGTAATGCGATAATTCTCCCAGTCTTCCCCTTCAAAATATTCGGAAAGTTTCACCCCATGCTCCGAATCCAGATAAGATTGTAAAATCTCCCGATAAAATTCCTCATCATCCATGCAATAACTTCTTCCGATCTCAGGATCAAACAATTTCTCCGGTTCCGCTTTCTGCAAAACTTCCGCTTTCTGCAGGGGTTCTGATTCCTGCGAAGATTCTGCTTCCTGCGGAATCTCCGGCTTCTGTATACTCTCAGGCTGCACCGCTACCGGAATCGCTTTGGACTCCAGCACTTTTTCCGTCAGACTGTCTTCTCTGGTAACATCATAGAGCGCAAAGATATAACAATAAATCTCCCCGTAATGATCTCTGACCACGGAAGGATCTACCATACAGTGGGCACCGCTTCGCCTCGCATACCAGCGAAACTGCAATTCTCCGCTTTGCTTTGCCTCCTCCATCACATGCTCCGCCACTTCATCGCTGAGTTCAAACAGCTCCGAAAGTTTCTTATCCGACACATTTTCCAGCTTTAACATCTGTTTCGCAAATGCATTCACATGAACGACCTTTCCCCCGGTATCCGTAAGCAACACTCCCACATGTACCGACTCTAAGATCTGAGTGCTCAAAGTCCGGAGCGAAATACTGATCGCGCTGAAATTTGACGCCATCACCCAGATACAGGTATAGCCGATGACCGCCCCGAATCCTGATATGGGAATCGACGGAAGTTGAAATAATGGCATAAAGGTATCCGGAATACTGGCAAGAATAATTGCGATATTCATAAATGTCGCATACCAGACGAAATTTTTTTCCCTCTTGTATCTGGATTTTTTCCTGCAATATAATGCAATGGAAAGCAGGGCAACAAACATAAAAAAAATATAACCGTCATGAAAGTTTCGGGCAAATGTATGTTTTGCATAAAATGCCATTCTCCTTCCGCTCATCACGTATTCCAGATTACCGCCATCTCCGAACAACAGGTAATCCAAAAAACTGATAAACACGGTAACTCCCACCACAATTCTGAAATGCCACTGATGGAATCCCGCAAGTTTCGCCATGAAATAAATACCGGTAGTCAGATATCCCTCGATTCCGAGCAATCCCAGCGTGCGGAATGCATGGGCATTTTTAACCTCTAAGCAAAATCCCATCACTCCGTAACCGCCGCACCACATGGCAACAAAGACGCCCATCAGAAGGATCGGGATCCGAAACTCCACCGCCTCTTTTTCACGCAGAAAAAAACTGACTCCCATGACAAGGCAAAATGTCCCGACGACCAGCAATGCACAATTTATAATAATATCAAACATGGTTTTTACCCTCCGGTCTCCTGTCTCAATCTGCGCAACAATTCCCGATACTGCCTCATGAGTTCTTCATGCCTCATCTCTACCAACTCATAATTTTCCTCTTTACAGGCAAATTCTGAGATCCTCGCTTCTTCAGACAACACAGTTGCTCCGATGTTCATCGATGTACTCTTTAAAGCATGAACATAGATCCGGTAATTCTCAAAATCCTCTTGTTTTAAACACTGATCCAAAGCCTCACTCTTTTCACCGGAAATATACATCCCCAGAGCCTCTCTGTAAAGATCTTCCTCCTCCATGCAATATTGCAAACCGAGATCCGCATCCAGTCCGTCGATCCGCCGGAGCCTGTCCATCCATGACAAATGTTCCGGTTCTTCCTGCGCCTGTCGCTGTTTTTCCCTTTGTTTTTTTTCTTTAACGCCCGCTTCCCGAATATCAGCTTCCTCCTGCGGAGGCTCCTTTAATTTCTCCTTTGGAAGATATTTTTGCAGCTGTTCATACAATTGCTCATCTTCAATCGGTTTTGACAGATAATCCGTAAATCCGATTTTCAGATATTCCTTTCTTGCGCCCAGAACAGCATTTGCCGTCAATATGATCACCGGTGTATCCTGATTGAGTGCGAGACTTTGCATACATTTGAAACATTCCACGCCATCCATACCCGGCATCAGATGATCCATAAAAATAATATCATATTTCTTCCGGCCAGCAAGTTCCAGCGCTTTTTTTCCGCTATCCGCCGTATCCACCGTCATTTCCGTATATTTTAACAATCCCCGGATCACCATAAGATTCATCGGCACATCATCCACTACCAGCGCTGATGCCTCCGGCGCGTAAACGCCGACTTTCGTGGTGATATTCTCCGTCAGTTCCGCCTGCATCCTCTTTTCAAAATCCCCGACAGGATTCCGGCTTTTGATTGCCTGCGGAATCCTGACGGTAAAGGTGGAACCCTGCCCGTAAATACTGTCTACACTGATGGTGCCTCCCATCATCTCAACCAGCCTTCTGGTAAGATTCAAGCCCAGACCGGTTCCCTCCACATTCCGGTTCTTTTCCTCATCCAGTCTGGTAAAATTATGAAACAGCTTATCCATATCCTGCCTGCGGATCCCGATTCCGGTATCTGAAACAGAGATCAAAAGCAGGATCACCGCGTCATTTTTCTGTTCCATATCTACTGTCAGCGTTACTCTGCCTTCCGGCGTATATTTCACTCCGTTGGACAATAAATTATTCATGATCTGGCGCAAACGCACTTCATCCCCGTATAATTCCTCCGGAATTGCCGGATTCAGACGCACATGAAACTGAATCGGCTTATCCTGAATCCTTGCGGTAGTCATCACAAAACATTCTGACAGAACGGAAAAAAGTTCGTATCTCACCGGAACCAGTTCCATCTTTCCGGACTCGATCTTTGAAATATCCAATATATCATTTACAATGGAAAGCAGTGTCTGACTGGCGTTTCGGATATTCACGGCATACTCCTGAACTTTCGGATCATTCCCCCGTTCCTTCAAAAGCATCGTATCCATTCCGATAATTCCATTGATAGGAGTTCTGATCTCATGGGACATATTTGCCAGAAAAATATCTTTCGCACTGCTTGCCGCCACCAGTTCCTGCTCATGTTCTTTTAATTTCTGATTTTGTTTTTCATATACATAACTCTGATATTTAAAAATAATGCCGAAAATACACGCCACAATAAAAATCGTCTGCATGACATCATACATCATATAATTTTCCGGCATTTCTGCAAGCAATTCCTTATTCGACTCTGACACCCAGATGCAGGCTGCCACACAGGAAAAATGCAACGCAAACAATATGATGCTGGTCCAGCCTTTCAGGATCAGCCAGTCAAGGATCAGCCCCAGTACCAGCCAGACCGGCATTCCGCTGTGAATCCCTCCGGATACAAAAAACATGATCGGGAATAAAATAAAATTCGCCACACTGCAGATAAAAATCCCGCCTGCTTCCTGGCTCTTGTGCTTTGAAAGCCAGATTGAAAAAAACACTGCAAGCAGCATCACCGCAACAGCTCCCGATGCCTTCCATGCCTGCAAAACAAGGTTTATTGCCAGTGAAACGCTGCCGCCGATCAACGCCGCATAAAGGATCAGATTCATTACTCTCTGCTGGATCGTCAATTCCGGTCTGACAATGGTGGAAAGAATTCTCCTTCGCACATTTTCCACGAAAGATCCTTCTCTCTTTTCATTCTGACTGCTCTTTCGCTGTCTTAATTTTTTTTGAAAAAATAAACCAAAAGTGCCTGCTCCGCTGTTACCGGACACAGCAGCGGACGCCGGTTGAAAATAAATCTTTTCAAAACGGATATATTTTCCGACCTCCTCCCGGATCAGTTCCTGTGTTTTTTTCTCACATCCCACACACGTTACGAACAGAACAGAGGTATCAATATCCTGTCTTCCGTAAAATTTCTTTCTGACATATTGCCGGATCACCTGTTCCCACCGTCCGAAAAAAATATCACGCACCGCAATCCTGTCATCCCTCATTCCGAGCAGCGGTCTTGCCATCAGACTGTCGCTTAAGTTCTTCGCGCTTCCGGATATCCTCCCCGCCTGTTTCATATAGGTGGTATCTTTAACGATAAAGTCCGAAGACACTGCGGCTGCCAACCGTTTCGTCTCCGATAATACTCTCTCAAAACTTAACTGATCCGCCGCAAGTTTTGCCGCATGCAAAACAACCAGACCATAGCCTCCGGAGATCTGTCCGGAATCAAAGACCGTTACCTTATTCAGGTCTTTTGCCGCAGCCAGCGCGTTGGAATAACTGTCCGAAGATTTTTTTCCCATGGTGATATGTAAGATCTGTCCGGCACTTGCAAGCTGTTCCTGGAAAAATTGAAGATATTCTTCCTTTGAGGGCGGAACCGACGCTACTTTATGACCTTCCTGCATATATCTTAGAATTGCCTCCGCATTGACCTCCTTGCCATCTACAAATCTTCCCTCACCGGCAAGAATATAGAACGGCATAAAAACAATGGGGAGAGACGTTGTCAATTCTGCCGGCAGATCACAGATGCTGTCTGCCGTAATTAAAATATCCGTCTTTTCCATCTATTCCCGTCCCTCCTCTGATAACGATCCTTTATCATGTGAATAAATCCGGTCGGATGCCGATCCCTCCAAAAATGTGCGGAGTACTTTTTTCATAACCGGTATCTCGATCGGTTTTGAGATAAATTCATCAAAACCGTCCAGCAAAAAACCTGCTCTGGCGCTGCTCACCGCATTGGCCGTCAACACAATGATCGGAATCTTTTTATAGTAACCGTCCTTCAATTCCCGAATTTTTTTCATAGCGTCTGTTCCGTTCATTCCCGGCATCATATAATCCATAAAGATAATATCATATTCTCTCTCCTTGCACAATCCGATAGCCACCTCACCGCCGGTACAGCTTTCCGTCTCCACACCCAGATTCTTCAAGATCCCGTTTGCCACGATAATATTCATCTCATCATCATCGACGATCAACGCCCGCGGCGGACGATATCCCTTCCATTCCGTCTCTTCATTCTCATCTTCCCTTTCACCGGTCATGCTTTCTTTCAGATAATTCACCACAGTAAGAAGGTAGATCGGTTTTATCATCTGCCGTATCCTGCTATCCGACGGCATAGAAAGCCTGTGATCCGTAAATATCACCACATGACATTTTCTGCTCAGGCGCGCAAAAAAATCCGGCTCCATTTCATACTCCCAGCGCGCGACAAACACGTGGCTGTAACCGCCTTTTTCCACATTTTTTTTCAATTCCTTCAAAGAGGTTGTCTCACGAATATCCATCTTTAAACCAATGCGGACATGATTGAGCATGCGGGAATAATATTCCCCGATCACCGGTCTTGTATATTTCGCATAATTAAAATAAGGATTCACATCAATGGCAAAATCCAGTTTTTTTGTCATCTCCCGCCCGAATACAGCGGATATGGCATCGTTTATCACCGATAAGGGTTCATAATTCTCATATTGCAAAACAAAATGTCCGGTCTGTAATTCCGAAAAATCGATCATATCGCTGACCTGACGGTAAAGTCTCTTCCCCGCGTCCTGAATGACCTGTATCTGAGCCGCCATCTCCTCGTCCAGATTCCGGTGAAGCAAAATCTCGCTCATTCCGTTTACGGCATTGATGGGCGTGCGAAGTTCATGTGAAATATTGGAAAGATATTGCTCATTTTCTCCTTTTGCCTGATACAGCTGTTCCTGCAGGATTTCAATGGAATCTTTATCGCGTAAGTCCATACGGATAAAAAAGCGCGCCACCATGATCGAACAAATAATAATAATCATTCCGAGCGCGGTTCTGGATGCCGTCAACTGACTCATATCTGGTCCCAGAAATCCGGTGATAAAAATATTTTCCGCAAGCATCAGAAAATAAGAAAATGCCACCAGATAAATCAGATGCATATCATGCTGTCCGATCAGCACAATGATCAGCAGCGCCAGGATCATCGGAATATCCGTAACGGTCTCCGTGTGATAGCCGTAATAAAACAAAACTCCTAAGATCAGGATAATATAGATATATACTCTCGTCTTACTCTTTCCAAATTTCAGAAAATGAATTCCCCAGACACTCCCCAGCAGCAAAACAATCACCGGAACCGCAACCACACTCCAGCCCGATATCACATTCACGGTGATAAGCAAAATTCCAAGGATGGAAAACACTGCCAGAATCATCAAATGATAAGACGTCTCATATTCTTCTTTCATAAAAATACCTCGTCTCAATTCTCTTTCATCGCATATTCCGGATCTTCATCGATCATATCCAGCATGATTTTTCCGATACGGGGATCAAATTGCGATCCCAATCCCTTCTCGATCTCGCCCCGCACCACTTTCTGGGGAAGGGCATCACGATAGCTTCTGTTGGAGGTCATTGCGTCATAACAATCCGCCACGCAGACGATTCTTGCAATCTCCGGGATCGACGTACCGCTTAAGCCGTCCGGATATCCTTTTCCGTCATATCTTTCGTGATGCCAGTGGGCGCCAATGGAAAGTAACGGCAGTTCGGAAATCCGCTCAAGGATCCGCGCCCCGATCACCGTATGACTCTTAATTTCCCGAAATTCCTCCTCCGTCAGTCTTCCCAGTTTATTGATGATCACATCTCTCACACCGATTTTTCCCACATCATGCAAAAGTCCTGCCGCGTAGACATCTTCCAATTCCTGCCCATCATATCCCATACGCGACGCGATTTCTTTTGCGTACTTCGCCACGCGGCTGGAATGACCGTTCGTATAAGGATCTTTTGCATCGATAGCACCGGAAAGCGCAAACATGATCTGATTTACCAGATTTTTGACCTTTCCATTGCTGATCTGCAAAGCCTCCGTCTTCCGGTATACTTCATCCTTCAACGATTCCTGCATATAGCGGTTCTCCACTATACGGTTGATACGCTGAATGGCAATCTCAGGGATCATCGGTTTCTTGATAAAATCAGAAGCTCCTTCTTTAAATAATTTTGCCTCCGTATCTTTATCTTCATCCGCCGTCAAAAATACCACCGGAATATTTTCACATTCCTCCAGCTTATGTAACTTCTCAAACACCTCAAGTCCGTTCATTCCCGGCATATGCAGATCCAGCAGGATCACGTCCGGCTTTATTTTTTTTACGGCAATTAACGCATCATACCCGGACTGCGCCGTTTCCACCTGATAGCGGATCCCGAAGATCCTCTTTGTCATTATCAGATTCATCGGCTCGTCATCCACTGCCAGAAGCACTGATTTTCTCCCCATCCGAAGTGCCTTCTCCACATGGTCGTACAACTGATCCGCCATAAACGGTTTTTTTACAAAATCCAGCGCGCCAAGCCGCAAAGCCTCTACGATATTCTCCTGAAAAGCATAGGACGTCAAAAATACAGTCTTTACATCTGCCGTGGCAGCGTCTTTCCGGATCTGCGCCAGTGTCTCAAGCCCCGACATTCCGGGCATCTCCACATCAAGCAACAGCAGATCCACCTTCTCGCGGCGCAGCGTGATCACGCAGTCTTTTCCATTCTCCGCCGTCAATACCTGATACCCTTTCTTTTCCAAAACACGCTTTGCCATCATCAGACTCATTTTATCATCGTCTGTCACCAAAATCTTTACCATTGCTTTTCCTCCAATCTCAACCTGCCTGTTCCATATATGCAGCAATCTGCTTTACCACCTTGTCATTCAATGACGTGGACTTCAATGCATGCACCCTGATCCGGTAATTCTCCCAATCTTCCCCTTCAAAAAGTTCTTCCAGATTCTCTCCATATTTTCCATCAAAAAAACGCCTGTAACATCTCCCCGCTTGTCTTTACCTTAGAAGCATATTCCAATATTCTCTCGTCTTTCGCCTCCCGAAGCATCATCTCGTCAAATCCTTCCTTATCCTTTGTGTTGTACCGTTTCCAGTCCCCATAACGCTCTCGCAAGTTTCTCCGGTTTTACCGGTTTTGCCACATAACCGTCAAAGCCCATTTCCAGATATTTTCTCTCATCTTCCGGGGAGTCATTCGCCGTCATGATGATAATTCCGGTCTTGCAATTCGGACCGTTTCCGTTCCGGATCTTATGAAATACTTCGAGACCGTTTAATTCCGGCATCATATGATCTAAGAATATCATATCATACCGCTCCATCATCATATATTGCACCGCTTTGATGCTGCTCTCCTCAGTAAAAATCAAGCCCCCGGTCTTCGCCAGTAATTTTTCCGCAACCTTCAGATTCATGCGGTTATCATCCACGATGAAGATACGCTTTCCCGACAAATCCGGAAGATCCTTCCTATCCGTACCCTCCGGGATCGCCCGATTTAATCCGTTCTGATCCTTTTCCTCCAAAAGCGGAAGTCTTACGGTAAAACAGGTACCTTTTCCCTGTTCGGAGGACACTTCCACCTGCCCGTCCATCAGCGCGGTAATGCTTTTTACGATGGTAAGCCCCAGTCCGGCTCCCTCAATGCTCCGGTTATTTCCGATATCTGCCCGTTTAAAACTTTCAAAAATGTCCGGCATATCCTCTTTCGGGATTCCCCTCCCGGAATCCTCCACCTTAAAAATCAATTCTTTATTTGCGATCAAAATGGAAAGCTGCACCCTGCCCTCTTCCGTAAATTTAAAAGCATTATCCAGCAATCTTGTAAGTATCTCCCTCACTCTCTGTTCGTCTCCATAGAGGATTTCCGGCACTTCCCGTCCCACGGACACCGTGCATTGCAGCCCGGAATCCCTGGCGCGCTCCGCCATCAAATTTCTCATGTCCTCCACCAGACGGTCTCTGGAATAACCGACGATATACAGTTCCATCTTACCAGCTTCAATTCTTGAGATATCAAGCACATCATTGATGATGGTCAGAAGACCTTCTCCGGCGCTTTTGATATCCCTTGCATAAGTAAGAATAGCAGATTCTTTGTTTTCCTGCAAGACCAAATCATTCATTCCCAGAATTGCATTCATCGGCGTCCTGAGTTCATGTGACATATTTGCCAAAAAGATATTCTTCGCCTTCTCTGCCGCCTGAGCCTCCGCCCGGGCTTCCTCCATCTTTTCCCTTGTCTTGCTGAGTTCCTGATAATTTCTGGATTCCAACGCTAAAAACAGCACAAAATAAGAGGCAGTTGCAAATAATCCGATAATCTTCAAACGTCCATGCATCAGCGGCTGGAAAACAGCTCCGCAAATGATCAGAAACAAAGAGACTCCCAGAGCAAACCGCTCCCAGATATCCATCACTTTCCAATGCTTAAAATACAGCATCAGCGTATACAGACTGAAATATCCGCTGGGAAGATAGCCTGCCGCAATATAAAGACTTCCGTTGTCAAATGATCTTGTTGTCTCATTATACATATCCACAAGACCGGTCCATGGATTGCCTGCGATCACTAAAATGGCAAAAATCAGGATCACGCTGTTTAATCTGACCACCCATTGTTTCGGTCGATAAGAAAACATACTCTCCACATATTTCGCAAACAAAACTTCACTGGACAGCGAAAAATAAAATTGCAAAGAATCCACGATCATTTTAAGAAGATGATAACCGGCAGGCAATGCATAAAACCATGGGGCATACACCTCACATAAGGTCAGACAGGTCAATGTGCAGCCCATCAGAACAAAAATTTTCCCGCTCTTTGCATTCTGACTCTTCTGATTCGCCGCGAACAAAAGCAATATAATATTATATAAAATCGCAAGCCACTCCATCATAATCTTCGGATAATCAAAAAGATACTGCATACAACCGCCTCCTTTCCCATTTTTTCTGCCCTGCCGGTCGTGCTCCCTCTCATAGGAGTTCTTCTTTTATCAATTTATCTTCCGACATCAGTTTTTCTATCATTTTATATAGTTTTTCCGCCCGCATCGGTTTGCTGATATATCCGTCAAATCCGACTTTCATATATTTCTCCCTGGAATCACTTAAGGCGTCTGCAGTCACAACCGCCATCGGCGTATGATAATTCAAGTGATTCCGATCCTCCCGCACGATATGAAGCACTTCGGTTCCATCCACCACCGGCATAAAAGAATCCATGAATACCAAATCAAACTTTTCTGTCTCAAGAATCCGAAGCGCTTCTTCGCCGCCATTCGCCAGAAAAATCTCCGCGCCGGAATTTCTCAACAACCCCTTTGCCACCTTCAGATTCATCTCATTATCGTCAACGATCAACAGCTTTGCCGACGGGATTCTTATGATATACGGCGGTTTTTGATATCCGGTCTTTTGCTGCCGGTATTCCTCAATGGTAACGGAATCCAAGACTCTTTGCGCAATCCGCACGGTAAAAGTACTGCCTACCCCGTAAGCGCTTTTTACGTCAATCGTTCCGCCCATCTTTTCTATAATCTGGTGCACAATAGACAATCCAAGACCGGTACCCTCCACCTTTCTGTTTTTCGCGCGGTCAAAACGCTCATAACTCTGAAACAGTTTCTGGCGATCCTCCTCTTTGATCCCGATTCCGGTATCGGACACTGCGATTGTAAGGTGGAGCATGTCGCCTTGCGTATCCCCCTGTACTTCAAGCTCCACTCTTCCGTGTTCCGTATATTTCACAGCGTTATTAAGAAGATTTATCATGACCTGCCGGATCCTGCCCTCGTCACCGGATAATACATCCGGCAGCGTTTCGTCCACATTTACCCGGAAATCCAGATTTTTCTTTTCCGCTCTGGCGCCGATAATGACCTTGCAGGCGCGCAATGCATTGGAAAAATGATACTTCCGGTCTTCAATCTCTAACTTCCCCGATTCCACCAGTGACACATCCAGCACGTCACTGATGACCGAAAGCAATGTCTGTCCCGCCGTAAGCATATCCTTTGCGTATTCTCTTGTTTTCTCATCCCTGCTTTCCTTTATGACAAGTTCATTCAACCCGAGAATCGCATTCAGCGGAGTCCTTACTTCATGGGACATATTCTCCAGAAAGGTACTTTTTGCCTCATTTGCGGTCAGTGCGTTTTCTCTGGCTTTTTTCAACTTTTCCGTTGCAACATGCAATTCGTTATAATCTCTTGTCTCAATGGAGAAGTAGAGAAGTGCTATGGCAAGCGAAGCAAATAATCCGGTAATGGAAACCTTATCGTTAAACAAAGGCTGTACAATCGCCCCCGCCACGGTAAGTCCCATCACGCAGCACATGGACAGTCGCATTTTCCCTTTCATCTGCGGAAATGTCTTAAAAAAAACAATCAGCGCACAGGCAAAGAAGAATAAAGGAATCCCATTTCCTACCGGGAAAAACATTCTGCCGTGAACATATTCCCCCGTATCGTAACGATAAAGGGAAATACAACCGGTCTGAATATTTAACAGCAGAACCAGCATGTAAAAAAACAACAGCGTATTTCTCAGATATTCAATAAAAAAAGGCCACCGCACCCGAAAAGTCTCCGCAAAATAATTTGCCAGCCAGTATCCGATCAGGCAGGTGCACAAATAAACCATCGTATTCGCAAGATTGATCGCATAGAAAGAAAACTTTGTTGCAGGCAGGTCTTTCATCCATGATGTAGAGATCACCTCACACAAAGTAAGAACAGTAGATAAATAAAGAAGTCTCCGGAAAATCTTTACCTGCCCGTTTCTCGTCTGAAGCGCTGTAAAAATAATCAGTAACACATCAAAAAGAAGCGAACTTGCTTCGATATAGCCCTCCGGATGTCGGTATAGAAACTCAATCATAATGAACTGCTCCCGTTTTTCGGCAGAAATGTCAGGAAAGCTCTCGCTTCCCTGACATCCCCTTCATATTATGCCTCTGTAAAAGAATCCGCTAATTTATACATCTTCTGCAATAATTCATCCATCTCCCTCAATGCCTCCAGCGTATTATCGCTTCCCTGCAGGCTTTGCTGCGCGTTGGCAGCCACTTCCTGACTGGATGCGGTCAATTGCTGCGCGGAATCAACAATCGTCGTATTCGCATCCACAATAGTTCCGATTCCGCTGTAAACATGATCCACCTGATCGTTCAACTTCGTAATGATTTCCCGGATATTGCCGAATTTTCTGCCGATCTCCTGAATCATATCTCCCTGCTCATTGATCACTTCCGTTGACTGATCCAGACTCTTTGTGGCATCTGTCGCATCCGAGATCAGCTGTGAAATGATGTCCGCAATCTGATTGGTTGAATCCTGTGTTTCCTCCGAAAGCTTCCGGATCTCATCCGCAACCACCGCAAAGCCTTTTCCGGCCTCTCCGGCTCTTGCCGCCTCGATGGATGCATTCAACGCCAAAAGATTCGTCTGAGAGGAAATATTATTGATACTGTCAATAATATGCTCCACCTCACCGATCCGGTCCGCAAGCCTTGCATTGCTTGCTTTGGTACTCTGGCTTGCCTCATGAACCCTCACTGCTTGTTCCTGCAATTTATCGATGGAGGATACGCCCTCAGATACATACTTCATGGTATCCTTGGATTCCGTCTCCATCTCCTGTACTTCGTTCTTTACCTTCTCAATGGTATCCTGAATATTTCCGGTCATATGACCCTGACGTTCGATCTCAGAAGCAGTCGCCTCCGATGCCCCGACAATATTGGAAACTGCGTGATGATTTTCCTGCACTTTATCCGTCAGTTCCTCATAAACATCTTTCGCCTCATTAAACGCCTGCTGTAACTCCGATGCGATATTTAATGTCTTATCCGCCAGTTCTTTGCTTGCCTGCGCCTCTCTGTTGGCAACCTCCAGATTCTCACGATTCGTATTATTGATCACGCGCGTGACCGCAATCAATATACAACAAAAAATCAAAGTAGTATTCGTATTCATGCCAATCATCTGCATCAGCGCTGTCTTCCACTCTCCTTCATACATCGTAATACAGCGGACAAAACAGAGTGAATTCATGATCCAGCCAAGGATTGTTCCCGCGATCAGATATCGGGTATTCAAATACATAAAAACGATCACCATGATAGGATAGATCGTAAAAACCACCACATACACTTCTTTGATGGCAAGAATCGCTGCAATATAACCAAACGCCAGCGTAAGCAACACCATCCTGCAAAATACAACCATATCGGATTTATTCCGCATATAAAAAGAGATACAAACTCCGGTAGCGATAACAAGCAATATCGCCGGCAGAATATACTGGGGCTTTGCCCCTTCCCGGATCAGTCCGATAATAAAGACGGACAACAGGTAGATTACAACCACAACCGTACTGATCAATGCAACTTTGTTCTTTCTCATGTTCTGCATCTGTTCTAAATCCATAAAACCCTCCTACTGCACAAAACAGGCACTCTCCTGCCTGTTTTGCACGATAAAATTTTATTCATTTTTCCGATCATTTGGATATCTATAATCTACCATAAATCTGCAAGATAGTCAATCATTTTCTTTTTCTTATCTTCGTCCCATAGCACCTCCTCCCATGCCGGAACCAGCGCTCATTCCGCCCATGGCATTTCCTGCGTTGCCCATTGTCTGTGAACTCTGTGTCCAGCTGTAAACCTGCGAAGATCCGCTGTTTAAAGTATAACTGCCGTTTAAAGTGATCGCATCCGAGCAGATAAATCCGCTGCTGTAACTTCCGTCCGCGTTAAAACTGATGTCCGTTCCCGATATGGTATATGCGCCTGCCGCCAGTGAAGTTCCGCTCATGATTACGGTATTGCAGCTTGACGAAGATGGCGTACTTGCCACACCCCCCAGCGCAACCAGTGTTCCTCCGGACACCGTAACGCCTCCGTCCACATCCATGGTTCCAGCCATACCGCCGCTTGCCGATGACGTTACAAGAACGAATCCTCCTGTCTGTTCATAGGAGCCATTCACGTCGATTCCGTCCGTATCTCCTGCTCCCACATGAACCTCTGTATAACCTCCGGATACCGATACCAGCGGAGTGCAGGCGCCGCTTGTTCCGTTGATTCCGTCATCGGAAGCATTTACAACGGTGGTACCTCCGGAAATATAGATCCGGTTGCCTTCAACAGCTTCCGCTGATTTTTCTACATTGACAGTTCCTCCGGAAATCGTAACATCCGCATCGGCATGAATACCGTCATCTCCACAGGATACATTTACAGTTCCTCCGCTGATCGTAATATTTCCCTGACTGTGGATACCATCATCAGAAGAAGTTTTGTCGCCGGTAACAATATCAACAGTACCGCCGGCGATGATCACATCTGTTCCGCCATTGATTCCGCGAACGCTGGAATCGGAGTCTGACGATGAAGCATTGATTGCAATGACTCCCGCTTCCGCAACGATACTGTTGGAAGCCTGTATTCCGTCATCTCCTGCCGTAATATTTATATTTCCCCCTGTGATATGGATATAGCCCTGACCCTCATCGGTGGTATTCGACGCCTGTATTCCGTCACTTCCCGCATTCACGGTGATCGTTCCGTCAGAGACCGTTACGGAATCTTTTCCCTTGATTCCATGATTGACTGCCGTGACCGTGATCGTTCCTCCGGTGATCTTTAAATCATCCTTACTCTGGATACCGTTGTTAAAATTACCGTTTACCACCAATGTGCCGTTTCCGTTGATCGTCAGATCATCGTCGCAATACAGGCAGGCATTCGGTTCTTCCTTCTCCGCATCCGCGTATGTGTAAGACTTTCCGTCCGTCAATGTATTTACCGTACCATCTGCCAAAGTCACAATTGCTTTGTCGCAATTTGCGATATAGATCGCCGAGCTGTAGGAGCAATTGATTGTAACGCCGTTTAAGATCAGGTTCACATCCTCTTCACCGTCTGCATCTACAACAATCTGACCGTCGCTTAAATTTCCGCTGATGAGATATGTCCCGCCTTTCGAGATCATCACCGTGGATCCGTTTACCGTACATCCGTCTCCGGTTACGGTTACAGTCTGATCTGTCAGTGTGATCGTTGTGGCTCCCGATGTGCTGTACTCTGTGTCAGACGCGTTGACCGTCACAAAATCGGAAACCGTTGCCGTTCCCGCCGTATTGACCGCATCGCCGGAATCTCCACCGTCGTTGTCCTCATTTTCTTCATCTGTATCGGAAGAAGCGGTCGTCTCTTCTGCCGATTCCGTTTCTTCTGTCTGAGAGGCTGATGTGGATTTTGCTGTACTCGTTTCGCTTGTGGTTTTTCCGCAGCCGAACAATGTCATGGATGCCATCAGACAAAGCATTGCTGCCGTCACCTTTACTTTAATTCCTTTCCGCTTCATAAAAATCATCCCTTTCCTTTTTTGATTATGAGCTTATTCTACAAGGTCATCGTGTCAAAAAAATGGGTAGTAAGTGATGATTTTCTGAATATTCCATGTCGAATTCTAAAATCTTCTTTTCTTTTACCAGAAAAAGGCTCCGTCCCCCGTTAATTTCGTGATTGCCTCAATATAATAATAATCTGCGTACATCATGGAGAAATTGTGATTTTGGTCATGGTAGGCGGCAGTGCAGCGAGTCAGGATCGGATCGGTCTCATGATCCCAGTCGCTGCGTTTTTCGTCTAAGGCATGGAGCAATTTTAGCGCCATCTCATGATAATCTGACGCTTCCCTGCCCTCCACGCACTTTTCCAGTTCCAAAAATCCGCAGGCAAAGATTGCAGCCGCAGTGTCATCCTCATAATCCACATTCTCCGGCTGATCGAAATCCACCGGTATCAATCCGTCCTGCGGGATAACCGACAGCAAATACGATGCAACCTTTTTTGCCGTCTTAAGATAACGTTCCTCTTTTGTGTGAAGATAACTTAAGGTAAATCCGTACAATGCCCATGACTGACCTCTTGTCCATGCGGATTCCGGACTCATTCCCTGTCCGTCCTGAGGTCCTTTCAATTCTCCCGTCTCCGGATCAAATTTTACAATATGATTGACCGATCCGTTTTCTCTGACAAATGCCTTGATCGCCTGATCGGCATGAGCCATGGCAATCTGTTTGAATCTCGGATCTTTCAATTCCCCGCTTGCCCAATATAACAGAGGAAGATTCATCATACAGTCAATAATAGCCAGATCTGCCGTTTTTCCGTCACCCGGATCATTCCACGCCCGAATCAGATTTGCCGCAAGATTAAATCTTCCCGCCAGATTTCCCGCCGCAAGGATTCCATAATTTCTCGAATCCAGATTACCGGTCAGACGATAATGCGCCACTGCGGAGATCAAAAAGCGGAATCCGCTGTCATGATCCATCGGAAGATACTGCATCAATACTTCCTTTAACAGATTTTCGGTCTCCTCCGCTGCCGTTAAGAATAACGGATCTTTTGAAGCCTTATATAATTGCAGCAATTCCGCTTCCCAAAAGCCGTTGGTCCACCAGCCGACCCGCTCTCCCGACCAGTCGTCAAATCTTCCGTTTACGCTAAGATACGGGATTTTCCCCCGATTTCTCTTAACAGCCGCCCGAACTTTTTGTATCATTTTTTCCTGGACTTCTCTCGCCCAGATCAATTCTGTTTCCGCGCTCATGCAATACCTCCTCTAATTACAGCATCAGCTTTCTTTCCATCGACTCATAATTTACCTTACGGGTCATTCCGTTTTTCATTTCCACCGTTATGCTGCCGTAAGCGCCGCAATGAAATTTATCCTCATAGTGAATTTCTTTGACAGGGAAGATTTCCTCTTTGGTAAAATCCTTATGACTTTCTTTTGTGATCACCTGGGAAATCAGCGCATAAGGCTCAGCACCGCCGTATTGCTTATCAATGGTCGTCTTTGCATATACGATAATGGAATGTTCCGAATCCGGATTCGTTCCCGTGGAATGTGCCAGACACAATTCCTTCCAGCCGTCATAGATCGTCATCGCCAATTGTTTTTCTCTGCCTGTCGCATCGTATCCCTTTAATACGATTGCCTTTGCCCCGTTTTCTTCCAGCTTCTCAACACTTGTCCGGTTATCCGGGAATCCGTAGGAACCCAGTGTAAATAATGTCGGTCTGCGGAACAGGCGATGTTTATCCACTCTGAAAATTCCATTCTCCACAGGGAAATCCGCAAGATTCATTGCCTGCAGCCAGAATGTCTCGTCTTTCAGATTATAATGAAAAAATTGTCTTCTGTAAAGGACATTGTCTTCCATGCCATGCCAGAATGTAGCGTTTGCCTTCAGGATCCATTGATCCGTTACATCCTGTAAAACATATTGTCTTGACTCCACTCTGCCACAGTCTTCGCCGTCAAATTGCGGAGTGCTCTCCCACGGGTATTTCGTATTAAATTCTATTTTGGAATAATTCCACATTCCATGGTCGTCTCCTGCCTGTTTTACCACTTTTCCCGTTCGTAAGATTGTCTCGCCGTTATCCTTATGATTCGTAAAGCAAAGAGCCGGTCCGTCAAGGCAGGTCTCTTTCACCTCTCCTTTTTTCAATGTATCCCAGGTTCCGTTACACTCTGTAGCGGACCAGAAAGGATGTTCCTCCGGAAAATTCAAGATCAAAAATGCTTTCCCGAACCAGAGCGGAGATTCCGCGCAGGAATAAGGCTGAACAAGCGGAGAAAACTGTCTGTAAAATCCAAGAGTCGGGATTCCCTTCACCAGAAAATCTTCTCTTCCCAAAAACTGCATCAGGGAACCGGAACAGATTCTTCTTGCGCGCCCGTAATCCACGGCAGGATGTTTTAAATACATATTTCCTGCAAAGGCGCTGGTAGCGGCATTGCGGTATACATTACTCCGCCCCCACATATTCGTATATCCCTCCGCATCAAAAAAGTCAGCGTAGGTTTTCATAAGTTTATGGGATTGTTCCTCGAATTTTGCCGCGATCTCCGGAAAATGTTCATAACCGTACCAGTTGCACCAGATCGGTCCATATACATTGAATGCCCAGCAGGAATAATAATCAAAGGAATGACCGTCTCTGTACCAGCCCTCGCCCACGGAGAAATGCAACAGCGCCTGGGCATGTTCGACAATTACTTCTTCCTCTACGGGATAGCCATGTTTTGCCAGAAAAGCGTAATCCAGAAGATTAAAAAAACGCCAGTTCTGAGGCACCGTATTCTGACCCGCAAAGCTGGATAAAAAAGCGGCAATCGTGTCCTGTTCTTCCTTCGTATAGGTATCCCAGATCACTTCTCTCGTCTCCTCCAGACCTAACACCAGCGCGCAGGTTTCCACCGTCTGCTGAAAACAGCGGAAGGGATCGGAATGATTCGTCTCCTCCTGCAAAAAATCATAATCCCCTACATATACCGGATCTCCCTTTGTGCAGGAACGCAATAACTGGCTTTTATAATATTCCCGCATGGAATATCCCCCTGCCTGCAATTTGGGGTTATCTTTAATTAACGGCGCTGCAATGAAAAACGAGCGGGTAATGCCCTCAAAGATCTCTGCCCTGCGCTCTGCCTCTTTTATATCCGGCGGAACATTCTTATGGGGATAGGTGATCTCCGTTTCCACTCTCGGCATCACCACCGGATCCTCAAAATGCTTAATGTTGTTAAATATCCCGTTTAATAAATATTCTCCCGCCTCGATCCAATGTCTTCTCGTCAATCCTGTATAAGGGCTTTTTACAAAATCCGGATCTTTTGGTTCAAACTTCATATTATCCTCCTTCGTTTATTGATCCTGTAAGATCACCACCGCCTGCCGCCATCTCCGGTGTCATTATAACATAGAATTGTATCAGAGTTGTATCTTAAAAAGCACCCAGATCAAACAATCTGAGTGCCACGAAAATTCATTTTCATCTTACCACAACTCCCTATTTTTTTCAATGCCCCTACGATAATTTCTCCCACATCTCCATCATAAACAAAATCCGCTTCTGATAAGTATGCTCTTTTCGTACATACTCCCATGCATTTTTCCGGACACGTTCTCTCTCTGACGGATCGTTTCCATACCGTAAGATCTGATTCTGAATTGCCTCCGTATTCTCAAACCACGCCAGATTTTCGTTATTTTTGAAAAAATAGGTATAGTCTTTTCGATACTCCGCAAGAGGAAAACCGCCTGCTGCAATCACTTCCAAAAGCTGTCTCGGAATTCCATAATGCTGTGTATGCGGGACCAATACAAATGTAAATTCTTTCGATGCATAGATCTCTTCTCTTTTCTCTGCCGATTCCACATAAGGTTTCCGGATTGCCTTGCAATTTTCCAGACTCCGATCTGAATAAACAGTCAAAATCGATTCATAATTCTGTATCACAATATCCTGCTGCATTGCTGTACACCTGGGCGCAAAATAACGGTCGGCAATATACATATGTGCAAATTCCGGCAATATATGCTCCGGTACGGGATTTTTTTCGACAAATTCTTTTCTCACACGAGAGTGCAAACCTTCCTCCAATATAAATGCTCCCTTTACCACACGCTGTGCATGAAGAAAGGCTTCCAGATATCCTTTTGCATATAAAGACATCCCTTCCTCATTCCACTGTACATCGGGATATTTCCCGATAAAACAGGCTTCCCGTTCCACTTCTGTATTTTCTTTATACTCTCCTGTTATCCCGACTGCATCCGGCAGAAAAAAAGCCCTCTTCATTCCTATTTTCCAGAGTTTTTCCACCAGATAGCTGTCGCAGATTCCGATATAATTACAGGTATGATTCACCTGCGGCTGATATAATTCCAAATTCGGAAGTTCCAATACCCAACAGCAATAAGGTATCACTTCTTTCATGCAAAGATCTGATATCATGCAAAAAAAATTGACCGAAAATACAACATCCCCTCCGGCAGAGCAAATCCGGTCACGCAATTCCTGTTCCTCCAATAACACCGGTTTTTGATCTGCGTTTTTATTTTTTCTGATATCGATTGTTTTTACGATGATGCCTGCCTGCCGGAATGCCTTGATGATCGGTTCGTCATGAACATATCCCCACAATAAATAAATTAATTCCATAGCGGATCCCCCTATATTTTCAATCCGGACAATTCCCAGATTTTTCTCAATTGGTGCTCATAACTGAATTGATCTTTTACGATCTTATATCCATTATTGCGGATTTTCTCCGCCTCATTTTCATGTTTCAAATAATATTTACATTTTTCCAATGCTTCCTCCGGAGAGCTATAGATCAACAGATCCCTTCCATCCCGAAAATATTCCATCAGATCTTCCTGATAATTCGTCAATGCCAGCGCATGACAGCCCAAAATATCAATAATTCTCTGTGGCATTCCATGTTTTATGGTTCGCAGGGTAATATTCAGATTGATGCGACTGCATTTAAAAACAAACGGCATATCATCCATATAATCGATCACACCGTTGACTGATACATTCGGAATATCCGGAGTTCCATTTGTATATAACTTCACCCTATAATATTTTCCCAAAAGAGAGAGCAACAAAACCCGCTCCTTGTTAGTCACTGCTTTTAATAAAAATGCCCTGAAATTCCATGCCTTTAATTCCTCTATATCACGCAGAAAATTGTTGTTGATATTCTTTAACAATTGCTCCGACACTTGTTCATTACACATACTCTCTACCACAGTATCATTAATCAATTCCTGAATAATATCCACCCCGTAAAGATTCAGCTGGGTATTGATCACCGCAGCCATAAATCCCGCACTGTATTCATCAAACAAAGGAAACATTTTATCCATATCCGACTGATATAGCGTACCAACAAAAGAAATATCCGAAAAATATTTTGCCCGATCCATGGGTCTGATCCTGATCTTACTTAATCTGGAAACATTTGCCGCTAACGGCATATAATATAAATTCGGAACCTTCTTTTTTTTGTACATCTGATATTCATTGCTGTCAAATAAAAAAATGCGGTTTGTCTCATAATGCAAACATGGTCGATCACCTCCGATAGCAGGGCTGTCATAGGTCCAGCAGATATACAGAATTTCTTTTTCATGTGCTACTTCCGACAATGCATCCTGAAAATTTACAGAAAAAAGAGCATCATATTTTTTATCCGAAATACTACTCTCCAACTGTTCGCGGAAAGCCTCTTTATCATCTTTTGTTCTGGGACTCAAACCGGTGGTGAAAATGTCAAATTCGATCCCCATTTTTATAAATGTCTCATAAATATCTTGTTTTGTGATAAAGCTCCACTCATACACTAATATTTTCATCGATTTTGTCCTCTTAACTTTGAAAGAGCGGTGCAGTAAACTGCACCGCTGCAATTATGTTTGTACGTTTTTTGACACACTCATTAACCGAGCAGTGAAAGCACTCCCTGATTACTCTGGTTAGCCTGTGCGAGCATAGACTGACCTGCCTGTGCCAAGATGTTATTCTTAGAATATTTTACCATCTCGGTAGCCATATCTGTATCGCGAATCTGGCTTTCTGCACTCGTCGTATTCTCCACAACATTGTCAAGGTTATTGATGGTATGCTCCAGTCTGTTCTGGATCGCGCCTAAAGATGCTCTCTGATCAGATACTTTATTTAATGCCGCTTTAATCGTCTCCACAGCATTTAATGCATTGGTATCATCTTCTCCATCTACTTTAATACCTTTCACGCCGAGAGATTCTGCACTCATTGCCTTGATTTCCAGTGTGATCTGATTATCGGTCGTCGCATCTGCACCTACATGAAGTTTCATGGTAAGTTTGCCGGTATCAAATTTTTTACTGGAATCTACCAAATTATCGACATCATCCTGCGTAGCATTGTTGCCGTTTAACATCAGTCCGGAATTTGGAATCAACTTGCCTTCCTTATCGATATATTTATCAAGGCCATTGGCGGCAATCTCATTGCCGTCATTATCGGTAAATTGAACCGAACCTTTTTCAATATATTCCGATGTTTGTACACTTTCCTTTCCAAGTTTAACGTTTCCTATCGCACTGTAATACTTGGAGATATCCGTTGCCGTTTCGCCGATGTCCGTTCCAGCCGCCAATTTATTACCTTTACTGTCGTAAACAGTAGCACCCGATTTAACAAGATAATGCGATGCCTTTGCCACATCACTGCTTGCCATCGAAGCCATATTACTTTCCACATAAGCATTACTATTTTCACTCGCAACACTATAGTAGGTATTACTGTTATCAAATTTTGTACCGGATTTTACCTTAGTAAATACACTATCGTTCTTTACATAAACGCCTGTTCCTGTAATTACTTCTGCAGACTCAATGTAAGCACTTGATAAAGCGCTTGCAATCTGTTCTCCTGCAACATCGCCCTTGCTGTCGGTGTAATACGATATATTGCTGTCAACATTTGCCGCATAAGTGCCCTTTTTCAATGTCTGTACTGCACCGGCACTGTCCAGATAGTAAAGATCCTGACTTGTTCTCTCTACATCCTTATACTTAAAGTTAACATCCTTTTCTCCATTCTTATCACCCTTCAACAGATATGTTTCATTGAACTTTGTGGTCTCCGAAACTCTGTCGATCTCGGTGGTAAGCTGGTCGATCTCTGCCTGGATCGCATCACGGTCAGAAGCGGAATTCGTGCTGTTCGCGGACTGTACTGCAAGCTCATTCATTCTCTGGAGCATATCCTGCACTTCATTTAATGCACCCTCGGCTGTCTGCACTGCGGAGATACCATCCTGTGCATTGCGCGATGCCTGTGTCAGTCCTCTGATCTGCTTACGCATTTTTTCAGAGATCGCAAGACCGGAAGCATCATCCGCCGCACGGTTGATCCTGTAACCGGAAGAAAGTTTCTCGGTTGATTTTGCCTGAGCCGTTGTTGTAAGCCCAAGCATTCTGTTTGAGTTCATTGCCGTTAAATTGTGTTGTACTACCATAATCATTACCTCCATGTCTGTACCGGAAGCAAATCCGTTTGCCTCGGTGAAAAAAATTAATTGTTATTTTATAATAACCGCTTCCATCGGGCCCTGACTTTAGCGGTAATTATCATTCCTCAACCCTGTAATATTTAGGCATCTTTGCACGTTTTACAGGATCTGTCTCCTTCGCCTCCAAAACAGTGCTTCGGACAATATTGATATCCTTTGGCGCATCGATCATAATACGCATATGATTCTTTGTACCTCCGAGAAATACAACCTTTACATTGTCACCGATCACCAGATATTCCTCCGGACTGACTGTTAATCTAAGCATATCTCAACCTCCTTGAATCTTGTGTACCTCCCTGCCTGTACTCTGATGCAACATAATATAAAAAGTGTTGCATTTCAGGCAAGATTGAATTATCATTGGAACGACATTCTATGTCGTATACCGTTAGG
>CADBTR010000010.1 GCA_902797675.1 uncultured Lachnospiraceae bacterium | reverse complement strand
ATTACGAATAAAGTACCATCAGGATTGTTTTCGACGAGTGCCTTAGAGACGCAGTGGTTTACATCCTGCATCCAACGGTTTTCTCGCCGTCCAATGGCTTTTATACGTCTGCGAGATGACGGAGTCCCGACTTGCTGCAACTGTTTGCGCAATGTTTTATAATGAGCGCGTTTCTGTTTCACCTGATTGCCGTTACAGAATACAGACCTGCCATTGCTGTCATAAGTAGCAGCAAGAAAGCGTATCCCTCGGTCTATACCTACAACATTAGAAACACTGGAATGCGTCAGTTCTGATATTTCGTAAGTCACGGGTATGTGCAAAAAGAATTTACCATGCTTATATACAAGTTTAGCGGTGCCAAATTTACAACCATCAGAAAAATATTTTTCAAAACTATTTTTATAGAATGATACTTTAATGCGACCTTCGAGTGTATTGACAGAAAATATATCTTGTTTACTGTTAAGCGAATAGTCTCTGTTCCACACAAGGTCGAGCTGTGGAAGCCTAAATACTGGTTTAATCCAATTATTCTGATTTTCAAGAATGGTTTTATATTTTGCTATTACAGTACGGACACAGGATACGGCCATTTGAGAACGCAGACCATAAATTTCTCTTACCTGATAGTAAGTATTTTCCTGAACACTGTAACGGCTTAGATTGTGAGTCTTATATATGTATTCAGATACATAATTGCAGGCATCAGAATAAGCCTTCATCGTAGAGATAACAATATCCCTGTCAGAAGGATTTATCAATATCTGTAATTTTATAGTAACTGTCTGTTGCATATGATTACTCCTTTCGCCAAATTCATTATATCATACATCTTGGCGAAAAGTAATAAAATAAATAAAAATACGCCGCTGTATCGGGCATTCCTCAATCACATCATACAATACAAAGGCTTCTTATTACGCCAATCCCAGGTATGGGCGGAATCACCTCCGCAGATCACCCGATCCCGACACTCCGAACACGCCTGACATTCACAGGTACGATCGGTTCGGAAAATCTGAAACTTATGCTTCCAGACATCCATAAAATTTTCCCGATATATATTTCCCTGCACCAGTTCCGGCAGATTTTCAATATCCAGACATGCGGATATATCTCCGTTGCTCCTTACCGATGCGACATAGATTCCCGCGCCGCAAAGAAAATAATGATCCCGCACCATGCGTTCCATCGGAACTCCCAGATAATGGGAACAACCGAATGTAACCTCCATGGGATTTCCGGGATCATATCTTTTTTCTTTGATGAATTGCAATAATTCCGATAATTGTTGTTTCGACAGCAGCAAACCGTAATTTTCACAAGTTCTCCCGATGGGTTCAACATTGATGGGTCTCCATGAGGTGATGTTCATATCAAGAAGATATTCATATGTTGCTTCCAGTTCTGAAATATTATCCCGATGAAATACACTCGTTACCTGTGGCTGATAACCAACGCTCTGTAAAGCTTTGATTCCTTTTACCGCTTCCTTCCACGCTCCTTTTCTCCCCCGAAGCCTGTCATGGGATTCCTCCAGACCATCCAGGCTGACGGAAACCGTAGCCATTCCCGCTTTCTTTATCCGCTCTGCGGTCTTCGTATCGATAAGTGTGGCGTTGGTTGTCATTCCCCAGGACAACCCCATCTCGATAATCTCTTTTCCGATATCATAAAAATGCGGACTTAATAAGGGCTCTCCGCCGGTCAGACAGATCATGGGTTTTGCGCCGTCCAGCGAATCCAATACGTCCTTTACATCTTGCGTTGTAAGAATATTCCCGCTGTCACCGCAGCTGCTCCCGCAATGCGCGCAATTCAGATTGCATCGATCCGTCAATTCAAAAAACAGCCATTGCAGGCGGGGATTTTTGCGCAGTTCATCACGATATGCGGCAAGCTCGTACATCTGCCTCCGCTTTAATTCCAAAACATCTTCCGTTTTCATCACCAGCCCAACTCTTCTTCACTGACATCATAAGGCGCGCTTCCTCCGCACTTCGGACAATATTCTTCTCGATCGATCATATTGTTTGTCGTCCATGAATAGCCGCACTCCTTACAGGTATGCGTTCTCTTCATCGGAGGCGGTCCGTATATGCACTGCATCTCAAATTCTATGTAAGAGGGATCCGTCATTTTCGCGCCGCAATATCTGCAGTACAGATCCCCCTCCCGCCAGTTATTCTTGCAATCAGGGCAGACTTTTTGTTTGTTTTCGTATTCCTTGTTCTTTTTGAATAACATAAAATTCACCTCCCACCTACGTAAGTTTCCTTTCTTTACTCACCACCTATAGAGGTGGGAGATTGAATCGGAGTGCCGTTGAATGTCGCATGGCTT
>CADBTR010000009.1 GCA_902797675.1 uncultured Lachnospiraceae bacterium | reverse complement strand
GGTGGGAGTTTGAATCTCCGACCTACGGGAATTGCTGCCGCCTCCAGCAAGCAGGTCGCAGGGCTAAAGCCATGCGACATTCAACAGGATGGAAAGGGGAAAGATAAGTGGCAACATGGACGTCCAGAGGACTTCGGGGTTCTACGCTTGAGGAACTCATTAATTTTACCATTGAAAAATATGAAGAAAGCGGTATCGCTTTGATTCAGAAGATCCCGACGCCGATCAAGCCCATTGAGATCGATCAGGGTTCAAGACAGATCACGCTGGCTTATTTTGATAAAAAAAGTACCGTGGATTATATCGGGGTGGTACAGGGAATTCCGGTTTGTTTTGACGCCAAGGAGTCGACAACAGACACCTTTGCCATGCAAAATGTCCATCCTCATCAGATCGGATTTATGGAAAAATTTGAAAAACAGGATGGAATCTCATTTATCCTGCTTTATTATTCCCACAAAGACGAAGCCTATTATATTCCCTTTTGCGATATCAAGCGTTTTTTTGACCGCAGTGAGAGCGGAGGACGCAAAAGCTTCCGGTTTGAGGAGATTGATCAGGAATACCGGATCAAAAGCCACAAAGGTGTACCGCTTCATTTTCTGGAAGCATTAAACCGGGATCTTGCGCATCGGGCGAGTCATAAGTAAAATATCGGTTTTCCGGAAATAATGCAGATATTATATAGGCAAATTAAAAATCATATCAAACATAAAAAGAAAAAGGAGAATTACTGCAATGGAAATCAAGGAACAGATCACGAAAATCGTAAATAAGGCAAAAACGGATAAGGATTTTCACAAAAAACTTATGAAGGATCCGGCGGATGCCATAGAAGAACTGCTGGGCGTAAAACTTCCAAAGGAGCAGGTAAATAAAATCATGGAAGCAGTAAAGGCAAATCTTACCGCGGATAAGGCAAAGAATGTGCTGGGAGATGTAGGAGATAAGCTCGGTGGAATTTTTAAAAAGTAAAAAATCAATCGGAATCATCGCGCTTGCGGTTTGTCTGATCGTGATTTTTGTCGTTGCGGTTGCAGCGGGAGGAAAGAAAGAGAAAGAACCGGTGAAAACTTCTGTTACAGAGAATTCCACAGGAAAAGAATCGAAAGAGTCTGCTACGACGGATACAAAAACAGATAAAGAGACAGATAAAGAGACAGATACGGAACAGGAAACGGAATCTGAAACGGAGCAGCCTGCTAAACAGACAACCGAAGCACCGCAAGAGACGATGACGGAACAGGCTGCGGAAGTTTTGACGGAAGAAGTGACTGAGCAGATGACAGAGATTCTTTCAGAGCCTGTGACAGAACCTTTTACGGAACAGCAGACGCAGGCAGCGGTTTATACACCGATGATTAAGAATCAGGGAGAATATCTTGTGGCGATCGACCCGGGACATCAGGCACAGGGCAATTTTGAGAAAGAGCCTGTCGGTCCCGGCGCATCACAGACGAAATATAAAGTTGCGGGCGGAGCAAGCGGCGTTGCCAGCGGACTTGCGGAGTATCAGCTGACCCTTGCCGTATCTTTCAAGCTGGAACAGGTGTTGTTGGAACGGGGATATCAGGTATTGATGATCCGCAGGACAAATGATGTGGATATCAGTAATGCCGGGCGGGCGCAGATGGCAAATGAAGCCGGCGCGGATGTTTTTGTCAGGATTCATGCGGATTCGGAAGAATCCGGAAGTGCCACGGGAATGACCGCGCTTTGTCAGACCGCGGGAAATCCCTATAATGCCTCACTTTACACCTATAGCAGATCGTTATGTGAAAATATTTTAAATGGCATGAGCAATGCTACGGGAGCGAGAGTTCGCGGCGTTATGGAGACCGACACCATGAGCGGAATCAATTGGGCAACGGTTCCGGTATGCATTATTGAAATGGGATTTATGTCCAATGCGGAGGAAGATCTCCGCATGAGTACAGAGGAGTATCAGGAGCAGCTTGCAAGGGGGATGGCTGATGGAATAGAGGCTTATTTTGCAGGATTGTCGTCATAGGAAAGTTCACGAGCAGAGGAGTATCTTTGGAAATGAAAAAAGAATATCAGACAAAAGAGCGAAATTTAATTCTTGACTATCTGAAACAACATAGTGACAGAAGCTTTAAGGCAAAGGATATTATCGAGTCCATCAATACCGGTGAGGAAAAAATCAATCAGGCAACCGTATACCGGAATCTGGAGCGCTTATGTAAACAGGGGATATTGATCAAATTCAAAAAAACAGATGCGGAAGGGGCATATTATCAATATACCAGCGAGCATGAGCATTGTGAAAAACATCTTCATGCGCAATGCGTGGAGTGCGGTAAAGTATTTCATCTGGAGGAACAATTCGTCGATGAATTTGAGGAACAGATGAAATCGGTATATGGGATCAAGATTGATCCGACGCATACTATTATTGCCGGAAAATGTGAAGAATGTAAGGAAAAGGAAGGAAATTAAAACATGGATATCTTAAAGTCAGTCCTGTTCGGTATTGTAGAGGGAATTACGGAATGGCTGCCGGTCAGCAGCACAGGACATATGATCCTGTTGGAGGAATTTGTTAAATTTGAAGACGTATCGAAAGAATTCTTTTCGATGTTTGAAGTGGTCATACAGTTAGGCGCGATTCTGGCGGTGGTATTGCTGTATTTTAAAGATATCTGGCCGTTTGCAAAAGAGCCGAAGATTCCCTATGCAAAGACAGGACTTTTCGCTCATGTGGATAAACCGATCATGATCTTGTGGTATAAGATTTTGCTTGCCTGCGTGCCTGCCGCGATCGTAGGAATTGCTCTGGACGACTTGCTGGAAAAATATCTTTATAATTCGCTGGTTGTGGGAACGATGCTGATTTTATTCGGTATCGCGTTTATTGTGGTGGAAAATAAAAATAAAGATCTGAAGCCCGTGACGTTAAAAGCGTCTAAGATTACCTATAAACAGGCATTGATCATCGGACTGTTTCAGTTGATCGCGGCGATTTTTCCGGGAACTTCAAGATCCGGCGCAACGATCATCGGCGCGTTGATGATCGGCGTTTCCAGAAAGGCTGCGGCAGATTTTACTTTTTATCTTGCAATTCCCGTTATGTTCGGCGCAAGTCTGTTGAAAATCGTAAAATTCGGTTTTCATTTTACGGGAGCGGAAGCGGCAGTATTACTTGTGGGTATGATTGTGGCTTTTGCGGTATCTTATGTGGTGATCAAAATGTTGCTTGGTTATATTAAACAGCATGATTTTAAAGTATTCGGCTGGTACCGGATTGCATTGGGAATTGTGGTCTGGCTGTATTTCGGTCTGATCGGCTGAGATTATTTTTACGGAAAGTGATGGAACAATGATAGAAGTAAGAGAAAACTGCCTGGAGCTGGAAACGTATCTTTCCCTTCGGGCATCGGTTAATTGGAAAGTATTAAAAAGGGAACAGGCAAAACTTGCGCTGGAGAGAAGTATTTATACAGTGACGGCTTTTGACGGAGAACGCGCGGTCGGAATGGGACGCATGGTGGGAGACGGCACGGTGATCTGTTATATTCAGGATTTTGTGGTGCATCCGGATTATCAGGGAACGGGCATCGGAAGAATGATGATGCAGCAATTAATTTCACACGCAAAACAGCTGCGTATCGAGGATTCGGAATTGATGCTCTGCCTGATGTGTGCAAAGGGGAGAGAAAAATTTTACGAAAAATTCGGATTTATGGGAAGACCTACAGAAACGCTGGGACCGGGAATGATCCAGTATTTGACGTAGAATGGTGAAAGGAACAGGTAAAATGGCAAAGGTAACAGAACAATATGATGCAAACAGTATTTCTGTGCTGGAGGGGCTTGAGGCGGTCAGAAAACGTCCCGGCATGTATATCGGAAGTGTTTCCACAAAGGGATTGAATCATCTGATTTATGAGATTGTAGACAATTCCGTAGATGAACACCTGGCGGGATATTGTGATCATATTACGGTGATTCTTGAAAAAGACGGAACGGCAGTCATCACGGATAACGGTCGTGGAATCCCGGTGGGAATTAATGAAAAGACGGGACTTCCTGCGGTAGAAGTTGTATTTACCATGCTTCATGCGGGAGGAAAGTTTGGAGACGGCGGATATAAGATATCGGGAGGACTTCACGGTGTGGGAGCTTCCGTGGTCAATGCATTGTCCACCTGGCTGGAAGTGACGGTCAAAAAAGAGGGGACAGTCTATGAACAGCGGTATGAAAAGGGAAAGGTGATGTATCCGCTGAGAAAATCAGGCGCCTGCAGGAAGAACGATTCCGGTACCAGCGTGAGATTTCTTCCGGATGATGAGATTTTTGATAAAACCTATTTTAAAGCGGAGGCGATCAAGGCGCGTCTTCATGAGACGGCATATTTAAATCCGGGACTTACGATCACATTTATTAACAAGAGATTTTCAGAGGAAGAGAGCATTGAATATCATGAACCCCTGGGAATCAAAGCATATGTACAGGACATGAATCATGGAAAAGAAATACTCCATGATGTTATTTATTTTAAGCAGACAAAAGATAATATCGAAGTGGAAGTGGCATTTCAGTTTGTAGATGAGTTTCAGGAGAATCTCCTTGGCTTTTGCAATAATATCTATACACAGGAGGGCGGTACGCATCTTGTGGGATTTAAGACGAAATATACGACGGTTATCAATCAATACGCCAGGGAATTGGGAATCCTGAAGGAGAAAGATCCGAATTTTACGGGGACGGACGCGAGAAACGGAATGACGGCGGTTATCGCGGTAAAACATCCGGAACCCCGCTTTGAGGGACAGACAAAAACGAAACTGGATAATCAGGACGCCGGAAAAGCGACGGCGGATGTGACGGCGGAGGAATTGGTTCTCTTCTTTGATAAGCATTTGGAAGTCTTAAAGCAGGTGATCGCCTGCGCGGAGAAAGCCGCGAAAATCAGAAAAGCGGAAGAAAAAGCCAAGACAAATATGTTGTCGAAGCCGAAATTTTCCATTGACAGCAATGGAAAACTTGCGAATTGTGAAAGCCGTAATCCGGAAGAATGTGAAGTCTTTATCGTGGAGGGAGATTCCGCAGGAGGCTCTGCCAAGATGGGACGGAACAGGAGAACACAGGCAATCATGCCGATCCGCGGTAAGATTTTAAATGTGGAGAAGGCAACCATGGACAAGGTGCTTGCAAATGCCGAAATCAAGACTATGATCAATGCGTTCGGCTGTGGATTTTCAGAGGGATACGGAAATGATTTTGACATCACAAAGCTGCGTTATCATAAGATTATCATCATGACGGATGCTGATGTGGACGGCGCCCATATCGATACTTTGTTATTGACGTTCTTTTACCGTTTTATGCCGGATCTGATCAACGAAGGACATGTATATCTGGCTACGCCGCCTCTTTATAAGGTGATTCCGAAAAAAGGAAAAGAAGAATATATTTATGATGATAAAGCGCTTGCAAAATATCGAAAGACCCATACCGGCAATTTTACCTTGCAGCGGTATAAAGGACTGGGCGAGATGGATGCAGAGCAGTTGTGGGAGACCACATTGAATCCGGAAACCAGAATCTTAAAACAGGTGGAGATCGAGGATGGAAGAATGGCGTCGGAAATGACGGAAATCCTGATGGGAAGCGATGTCGCGCCGAGACGGCAGTTTATCTATGAACATGCGGCAGATGCGGAACTTGATGTATAAATACGGAACTGCGGGGCATACCGATATTGATTAAAATGATATCAATTCAGCCGGTTTGACAGGTCAGGTATGCCAAAGGAGGTTAATTTTGGCGGAACAGATTTTAAAAACAGAATATACGGAAGTGATGCAGAAATCCTATATCGATTATTCGATGAGCGTCATTTGCGCCAGAGCTTTGCCGGATGTGAGGGATGGACTGAAACCGGTTCAGCGCAGGGTTTTATATGCGATGAATGAATTGGGGCTGAATTATGATAAGCCTCACAGAAAGTCCGCCCGTATTGTGGGCGATACCATGGGTAAATATCATCCTCATGGAGACAGTTCGATCTATGAAACATTGGTTGTGATGTCCCAGGATTTTAAAAAGGGAATGGCACTGGTGGACGGACATGGAAATTTTGGCTCCATCGAGGGGGATGGAGCCGCTGCCATGCGTTATACCGAAGCAAAATTAAAGAAATTCACCCAGGAAGTATATCTTGCGGATTTAGATAAAAATATCGTTGATTTTGGACCGAATTTCGATGAGACGGAACGGGAACCGGTTGTTTTGCCTGTGCGTGTTCCAAACTTACTGATCAACGGAGCAGAGGGAATCGCAGTCGGAATGACGACGAATATTCCGCCGCATAATCTGGGAGAGGTAACAGATGCCGTGATCGCTTACATGGATCGCCCTTCCATTACCACAGAGGAATTGATGAAAATTCTGCCGGGACCGGATTTCCCGACAGGCGGTATCGTGATCAACAAAGATGAGTTATTGTCCGTTTATGAAAATGGCACCGGAAAGATCAAGGTGCGGGGGAAAGTGGAGTTCGAGGAAGGAACAAAGCGGGGAGATAAGGACAAGCTGGTCATCACGGAAATTCCGTATACGATGATCGGAGCCGGTATCAGCAAATTTATCTCGGATATCTGCGATCTGATCGAAAATAAAAAATTGAATGATGTCACGGATATTTCCAACGAATCTTCAAAAGAGGGAATTCGGATCGTTCTGGAATTAAAAAAGAATGCCGATGTGGAAAAAATAAAAAATATCTTATATAAAAAGACAAAACTGGAAGATACGTTCGGCGTCAATATGCTGGCAATCGTGGAACAACGACCGGAAACGCTGGGATTGAAACAGATTCTGGAGCATCATGTAAAATTCCAGTACGATCTTGCAACCAGAAAATATTCCTATCTGCTGGATAAAGCTATGGAGCAGAAAGAGATCAAAGAGGGATTGATCAAAGCCTGCAATATTATTGATCTGATCATTGAGATCCTTCGGGGTTCCACCAGCTTAAAAGACGCAAAAGACTGTCTGATCAACGGAAATACAGATAAGATTAAATTTAAAAATCCGGAATCAAAGATCTACGCCTCTCAGTTATGCTTTACGGAAAAGCAGGCGCAGGCTATTTTAGAACTCCGTCTGTACCGACTGATCGGTCTTGAAATATTGGCATTGGAGAAGGAATATAACGAGCTTCTTGCGAAGATTGCAGAATATGAGGATATTCTCAATAATCCGAAATCCATGGCAAAAATCATAAAGAAGGATCTGGCGAAAATCAAAAAAGAATATACCACAGAGAGAAGGACTGTCATAGAAAACGGTGCGGAAGCTGTCGTTGTGGAGGAAAAGGTAGAAGAGACGGAAGTCTGCTTTGTTATGGACCGGTTCGGCTACGCGAAAATCATCGATCTTGCATCCTATGAGAGAAACCGGGAGGCGGTGGAAGGAGAGAATAAATATGTCTTTACCTGTCTGAATACCGATAAATTATGCGTTTTTACCGATAACGGAAACCTTCATCAGATAAAAGTGCTTTCGATTCCGATGAAGAAGTTTCGAGATAAGGGCGTACCCCTTGATAATCTGGGAAATTATGACAGCAGCGGAGAAAATATCGTATTGATATGCAGCTTTTCCCGGATTTATGAAAATTATCTGCTCTTTACGACAAAAGGGGCAATGATGAAATTGGTGGAAGGAAAAGAATTTGAGGCTTCCAAAAAAACGATTGCGGCAACAAAACTCGCAGAGGGAGATTCCCTGATCGATATTGCAATCATAGAGGGAAAAACTTCCTTGCCGGATGATGGAATGCCGGATGATTTGGTGCCGGAACCGCTTTTGCCGGATGGGACTTTGGAACAATTTGATTTTGAACAGATGGAACTTCCGGGTATGAGCGTCGGTATGGAATACGGCGGAATGCCGGATGGGCAAAGTTTTTCGGAAATTGTTGTTTTGCAGACGAAAAACGGCTCATTACTGCGTTTTCCGTTATCCGATGTTCCGCAGAAAAAAAAGAGCGCGATCGGAGTCCGCGGCATGAAGCTTGCAAAGGATGATGAATTGTGCGAAGTATATGTTATGGATGCAGGGGATAATCCGGTCATTACCGTCAATGGAGTAAAAGTGGAACTTCGCAAATTAAAGCTTAAGAAACGGGATCAGGCGGGAACCAAGATCAAATAACATTCAGAATTTCAGGCGAATGATATATGAGTGAAAGAAGGTAGATTTTATGGCAAGGGAAGAATTGACACAGGGTGATGTGGAAAAGATTCAGGCGGAGATCGATCACCGGAAGACGGTTGTGCGAAAGGAAGCCATCGAAGCGGTAAAGGTTGCCAGAGAACAGGGAGATCTGAGTGAAAATTTTGAATATTACGCGGCAAAGCGTGATAAAAATAAAAATGAGAGCAGGATCCGTTATCTGGAACGGATGTTAAAAACCGCAAAGATTATTTCCGATGAGTCGAAGGAAGATGAGGTCGGGATCAATAATACCGTGGAACTGTATTTTGAGGAGGACGACGAGGTTGAAACCTATAAGCTTGTAACCTCCATCCGGGGAGATTCCCTGGAGGGGCGGATCAGTATTGAATCACCCATCGGAAAGGCTGTTCTGGGACATAAAGTCGGAGATCGCGTGCAGGTGAAGGTCGGCGACGGAGGATTTTTCGTGGTGATTAAGAAAATTGAGAATACCACGGATACAGAAGAAGATACCATAAGGAGTTATTGATTCTGGCTGTGAGTTATTCACAGCTACTTCCCCCTGGATTCGCAAAGGCGGCTACGCCGCTTTCCCGCACTCCGTGCTAACTTTGCTCATAAAGGGGAATAGTAACGTTAGTAACATTAAAAAAGAAATCACATGAGTGTCTTGACAAGTGGTGGTAAACAATGGTATTATCTAGTAATGAAAACTACATCATAAATCAGGAAGAAGAGGATTGTTATGAAGTATAAAATTATTGGAGACAGTTGTTGTGATCTGGAGCCAAAGTATAAAGCTTTGGAAAATGTGGAGATTATCCCGTTGACGCTTACCGTAAGCGGAGAAGATGTGATAGATGATGAGACTTTTGACCAGAAGGAATTTATCAGGAAAGTCAGTCTGGCGACTGAGGAGCCGAAGTCGGCATGCCCTTCGCCCCAGCGTTTTATGGAGGCTTATGAGGGAGATTATGACTGTATATTTGTGGTGACTCTTTCTGCAAATCTCAGTGGTTCCTATAATAGTGCGGAAGTGGGAAGAAAGATGTATTATGAGGAACATCCGGATGATAAAAAGAAGATCTATGTTTTTGATTCCTGTTCGGCATCTTCGGGAGAAGCACAGATTGCGGTTGAGACTATGCGGCTTGCAGATGCAGGCAAAAGCTTTGAGGAGATCGTCAATGAGGTCAATGCATTTCGTGATGAGATGAAGACGTATTTTGTCATTGAATCCCTGGAAACTTTGCGTAAAAACGGGAGATTGACGGGACTTACGGCGGTGATCGCTTCGGTGTTGAATATCAAACCGGTGATGAGCGCTACGGATGAGGGTGTGATCTTCAAGCTGGATCAGGCAAGAGGAACTGAAAAGGCATTGATGAAGATGATTCAGCATATTGTCAGGAATACAAAGAATAGTGAACAGAAAACGCTTGCGATCAGCAATGTGAATTGCAGAGAGCGGGCGGAATGGGTAAAGAGAGAAGCGATGAAACTTGCCAGGTTTAAAGAGGTGGTGATCGTGGATACTGCCGGAGTAGCTACCATGTATGCATGTGACGGAGGAATTATTGTCACAATATAAGGAAATATGATCAGAGGAAAGCCGTTTACAAAGAGAGCGGACAAGATTCAGAAGAGGGCACTGCGGTAAAAGCGTAGAGCCTTTTTCCTTTTATGCGCGGAGACACACAAAAAAGTTTTAGAAACAAGTGTAATGACAGGAGGGTAAATCAGTGGAACAATTAAAAGAAAGAAAAGACATGGATCCGAAGGATTTCTGGAAACTGAATAAAATGTATGACAGCGATGCAGCCTGGGAGCAGGATTTTCTCCGGTTGAAAGAGAGCGGCAAAAAAATAAGCGATTTTCAGGGAACTTTAAAGGATGCAAAGGGCATAAAGGCATATCTGGATTTTCGGGTGAAAACAGAGGCAGAGCTTGACCGGTTATATTGTTATGCCTCATTGCGGAATAGTGAGGATACGGCGGCTGCCGACGCAAAAAGCATGAAAATGAGAGCTTATGCTCTTTATGTGGATTTTATGACGGCAAATTCTTATGCAGATCCGGAAATTTTATCCTTGTCCGGGGAGGAACTGCAAACATTGATTCAGGATGAGAAGGTCGCGCCATATCGGACCTTATTGGAGCGGCTGGCTGATTTAAAGCCGCATACGCTTACTGCCGCGGAAGAAAAAATCATGGCTTCCTTTGGGGAAGTTCTGGGGGCGCCATCCGGAATCTATCATAATTTAAATGATGCGGATATCCGGTTCGAGACGGTAAAGGACGGTCAAGGGCAGGAACATGAATTGACCAATGCTTCCTTTATTCCATTGCAGATGTCTATGGACCGGACACTTAGAAAACAATCCTTTGAGACATATTATAAAGGATATAAAGAGCATATTAATACGATCGCAGGTCTTATGAGCGCAAATGTGAAGCGGGCGGGAACAGAGGCACAATTGCGTCATTACAAGGATGCAAGAGAAATGATGGCGTCGTCAGAGCGGGTACCTGTAAAAGTGTACGATACATTAATCGCAACTGTGCGGAAGCATCTGCCGGATATGTATCGCTATCTCAGATTAAGAAAAAGGATCCTTGGCGTTGACGAGTTGCATTTTTATGATATTTATGCGCCGCTTTTGCAGGAAAAGCCGGTATCTTATTCTTTTGAACAGGCAAAGGAGATGATGTTTCACGCGATCAAACCTTTGGGAGAGGAATATACGGCGGTTGTCCGTCAGGGAGTTACAGACGGCTGGATGGATGTCTATCCAAATAAAGGAAAGACCGGCGGGGCGTATTCCTCCGGCTGTTATCTGTCGGATCCTTATATTCTGTTGAATTATACGGGAACCCTTGACAGCGTATCAACGCTGGTACATGAGATGGGACACTCGGTACACAGCTATTTTTCAAGGAATCATCAGCCTTCCTGGTATGCGGATTATACGATTTTTGTGGCGGAAGTGGCATCTACCGTCAACGAGAATCTTCTGATCGAGAGTCTTTTGGAAAAGGAAAACGATCCAAAGAAACGCTTAGCGCTGCTGAATCAATATCTTGAAAATTTCAAGGGAACGGTATTCCGCCAGACCATGTTTGCGGAATTTGAAAAGAAGATGCACGAAGCCTCCGAAAAAGGGGAGGCGCTTACTCCGAAATTCCTTTGCGGATTATATCGTTCGCTGAATGAGGATTATTTTGGAACCGATATGGTGATCGATGAGGAGATCAGTTATGAGTGGGCAAGGATTCCGCATTTCTATACGCCTTTTTACGTATATAAATATGCCACCAGTTATTCGGCAGCCGTAGCTCTGTCCGAGGGAATACGGGCAGAATTCCGGGGAGAGAAAAAAGGTTGCGTATCGAAATATCTCGATTTTCTGAAAATGGGATGCAGTAAGGATCCTTTGGAGGAATTGCAGGCGGCAGGAGTGGATCTTTCTGCGGCAGAACCGGTTGACGGGGCACTGGAAAAATTCCGGAAGGTATTGGAGGAAGCGGAAGGATTGGCTGGATAGTGTTTTCGGCATCTAATGCCGGCTTGTGCAAGTACAGCCGGCATTGATGTCTTGTTGCTACAAAAAAAGATCTGACATATTGCCAGACCTTTTTTCTTAATCAGGAAGCTTCCAATCAGAATCGAACTGATAACTGGTCATTACGAGTGACCTGTTTTGCCTTTGAACTATGGAAGCATACGCTTTTTACAAATCGTACTGTAATATCATATACGATAATGGAAGAATTGTCAATTATTTTTTGAAAAAAGACTTGCTTTTTTTTTTAAGTATGGTATAGTATAATTTGTGCTTGCGAACAAATGTCCGTATAAGACGAACAAACAGAAACGAAGTCAGATAATAAGCTATCGTTATAAAAGAATCATCTGTTATGTTAGAGGAGGAAATATTAAATGGAACAGAAATTAAAAGTCGGTGTTTTAGGTGCAACAGGAATGGTAGGTCAGAGATTTATCTCGTTGCTTGAGAATCATCCGTGGTTTGAGGTTGTTACTGTTGCAGCAAGTCCGCGTTCCGCAGGAAAGACATATGAGGAGGCTGTCGGCGGAAGATGGAAGATGCAGACACCGATGCCGGAGGCGGTAAAGAAACTTGTGGTGATGAATGTAAATGAAGTGGAGAAAGTTGCCGCAAGCGTAGATTTCGTGTTCAGTGCAGTAGATATGACAAAAGAAGAGATCAAAAAGATCGAGGAAGATTACGCGAAGACAGAGACGCCGGTGGTTTCCAACAACAGCGCTCACAGATGGACGCCGGATGTGCCGATGGTAGTGCCGGAGATCAATCCGGAGCATTATGAGGTAATTAAGTATCAGAGAGAGCGTCTCGGCACAAAGAGAGGCTTTGTGGCTGTAAAGCCGAACTGCTCGATCCAGAGTTATGCGCCGGTATTGAATGCATGGAAAGAGTTTGAGCCGGTAGAAGTAGTTGCAACTACTTATCAGGCAATTTCCGGAGCAGGAAAGACATTTAAAGATTGGCCGGAGATGGAGGGAAATATCATTCCTTACATCGGCGGTGAGGAGGAAAAGAGCGAGCAGGAGCCGTTAAGACTCTGGGGCAAGATCGAGGACGGCGTGATCAAGAAGGCAGAACTTCCGGTCATCACGACACAATGTATCCGTGTGCCGATCGCTGACGGACATACAGCCGCTGTATTTGTAAAGTTTAAGAAAAAACCGACCAAAGAGCAGCTGATCGAAAAGCTTGTCAGTTTCAAGGGGTTGCCGCAGGAGAAAAATCTTCCGAGCGCACCGAAGCACTTTATCCAATATTTAGAGGAAGACAACAGACCGCAGGTGCAGCTGGATGTCAACTTTGAGCATGGCATGGGGATTTCGGTAGGTCGTCTCAGAGAAGATTCCGTATATGATTTTAAATTCGTAGGACTTTCTCATAATACCCTGAGAGGCGCAGCTGGCGGTGCGGTACTCTCCGCAGAAATGCTGGTGGATATGGGATATATTCAGGCAAAATAGAACAGATCCAACGTCGGAAGTCTAACGCCATACGATATAAAAAACAGGCAGAAAGAAAAAAATTTCTTTCTGCCTGTTTTTCTATTGACAAATAAAAAAAGAGAGCGTATACTATTTATTGATTAGATACCTAATTCACAATCAAACAAATAAAGTTGAACTTTATATAGACATTTTTAAAGGAGTGAATATGAATGATTTTTTTCTTGATGTCAGGGTAAATCTCACGGGGGCGCAGGAATTCTCGGATGAAAAGCAGCGTATTTGCATGGTTTTCTTTGGAGGAACCTTTCACAGTACCTACGGAGACGGAGAAATTCTTCCCGGCGGAACAGACACGCAGCATTTCGGGCAGGATGGAAGCGGAACGCTTTCGGCACGTTATATGATGAGAGGTAAGACGGAGGACGGAAGAGAATTTCACTTTTTTGTACAGAATGATGCAGTGGTGACACAGGGAGAGGAAACGGTTACGACACCGCAGGTGTTTACCGATCTTACAGAGGCAAAGTGGCTGGAGAGTGCGAAACTTACCGGAACATTGCAAGGTGCAGGGGAAGGACAGCTGGTGATCCGTATCGTTTGCGCAAAGTAATCATAACTTGACTGAAATTATAACTCTCAGAAATCCGGCTGTGGATAGTAACAAAAAAAATAGTAACTATTTAGAACCCCAAACTCGAATTCCTGCGGAATTCTCGTTGTTTGGGGTTCCGGGTGGCTTCGCCATCAGTCCGGCATGAATATCCAAGACTTTACGAATACAAGTATTCGACGGTCGTTGAACATTCATGCTGCTGAATAGTTAAAAAAAATATATAAATATATATAAGAAGGGACAGGTAGCATGAAAAAAAGATTT
>CADBTR010000008.1 GCA_902797675.1 uncultured Lachnospiraceae bacterium | reverse complement strand
ATGTAATTTCAACGGCACTCCGATTCAATCTCCCACCTCTATAGGTGGTGAGTAAAGAAAGGAAACTTACGTAGGTGGGAGTTTGACTCTCCGACCTACGGGAATTGCTGCCGTTGGCAGCAAGTAGGTCGCATGGCTAAAGCCATGCGACATTCAACATCGTAAGCCTGATAGTACGCGATTATTCGATGTAATGAAGTACGTTACAACAAAATAAAGAGTCCGGAAGGCTGCTGCACATTTTGCGGCAGCCTTCTCTTATTTCCGGTTATGTGCAAAAGGCAGAATAACTTGCTAAAAACCGGAAATCATGATAGAATAAAAGTAATTAAAATGATAGAAAGATGAGTCAGATAATAAACTATCGTTATTCGAGGAGGAAAAACATGGCGAAAGAATGTGAGAATGAAAGCTGCAGCAAAGAATCCTGTGAGGGATGTCCAAGCAGACAGGGAAAACCTGATTTTTCAGAACCATTGAACGCGCATAGCAGTGTAAAACATGTGATCGGCGTAGTCAGCGGAAAAGGCGGCGTAGGTAAATCAATGGTTACTTCTTTGCTTGCGGTTGCCACAGCAAAAAAAGGATATAAAACCGCAATACTCGACGGGGATATTACAGGTCCGTCTATTCCAAAGGCATTTGGCGTTAATGCAAGACCGGTTGCCGGAGAGAAGGGACTGGAACCTGTCTGTTCGGAAAAATACGGAATCAAGATCATGTCAACCAATCTGATCTTAGAGAGCGAAACCGATCCGGTTGTCTGGAGAGGACCGGTTGTGGGAAATATGGTAAAGCAGTTCTGGTCGGAAGTACATTGGGGAGAGATTGATTATATGTTTGTGGATATGCCACCGGGAACGGGAGATGTTCCTCTTACGGTATATCAGTCCCTTCCGGTGGAGAGCGTGATCGTGGTGACTTCCCCGCAAAGTCTGGTAAAGATGATTGTGGAGAAGGCAGTTCGCATGGCGGATCTGATGCATATTCAGGTATCCGGCATCATCGAGAATATGTCATATCTGGAATGTCCGGATTGCGGCAAAAAAATTCCGGTATTCGGAGAAAGTCAGATGGATGAGATCGCACAGGAATACGGGATCAGCTCCGTTGCCAGAATGCCGATCAATCCGAAACTGGCTGCACTCAGCGATATGGGAACCATTGAATTGTATGAGGATCATGCATTGGAACCGATTGTAGATAAGGTGATTGACAAGCAGGAACAGGAATAATGGAAAACGGATATGTAGAAAAAATGGTGACAAAAGCCGCAGATCTTAAAATATATCTGATCCGGACCGCTGTGATATTGGCAGCGGTACTTGTCACCTATTTGGGATTTGTATTGTTTGGCGTATTGGGGGCGGCTGTTTACGGGCTGATTATTTTATTTTTAATGGCATGGCTGGTTTATTATGTTTTCTCTGTGACATATGTGGAATATGAATTTGTTCTGGTGAAAAATGAATTGACCATTGACGCCATTTACGGAAAGAATAAAAGGAAAAATCTTCATACCATCGATGTATCAAAGTGCGAAGTGATCGCGCCTTACGACAGTACGTACGCCGCAGGTTACCATCGGAATGAAAAGATGACGGCTTTTGACTATACAGCCGGAACGGGAGAGCCTGTCTATCTTCTGGCTTTCGGTTACGGGGCATCGAATGCGAAGCTGTATATGGAATTCGATGAAAAAATGTTAAATGGAATGAAAATGGCGGCACCGGGAAAGGTGAAATAAATTTTCAGAAATACTTGACAGTTGTCGAAAAATAAATTAACATAGTATCAATTTACAAGAAAAGAAAGCGAGGACAAATTCCATGGGAACAATAATTGGAGAGGGAATTACGTTTGATGACGTTTTGCTGGTACCTTCTTATTCAGAGGTAACGCCGAATATGGTGGACTTGTCAACAAATCTTACGAAGAAGATCAAGTTGAATATTCCTATGATGAGTGCGGGAATGGATACCGTTACAGAGTCAAAGATGGCGATTGCCATGGCAAGACAGGGCGGTATCGGTATTATACATAAGAATATGAGTGTTGAACAGCAGGCAGAAGAGGTGGACAAGGTAAAACGTTCGGAAAACGGAGTTATTACAGATCCTTTCTTCCTTTCACCGGAACATACATTAAGGGAAGCCAATGAATTGATGGCAAAATTCCGGATCTCCGGTGTGCCGATCACAGAGAATGGAAAACTGGTTGGAATCATCACAAACCGTGATCTGAAATTTGAGACGGATTTCTCTAAGAAAATTAAGGAATCCATGACTAAAGAGAATCTTGTCACGGCAAAGCAGGGTATTACCCTTGATGAGGCAAAAGAGATCCTTGCCAGATCCAGAAAAGAAAAACTGCCGATCGTTGATGATGATTTCAATCTGAAAGGTCTTATTACGATCAAGGATATTGAAAAACAGATCAAGTATCCTTTGGCTGCAAAAGATTCTCAGGGAAGATTGCTTTGCGGTGCGGCCATCGGTATTACCAAGAATATTATGGAGAGAACAGAAGCCCTTGTGAAGGCAAAGGTGGATGTGGTGGTTCTGGATTCCGCACACGGACATTCCAAGAATATTATGAATGCGGTGAGAGAGATCAAGGCGGCATTTCCTGATTTACAGGTTATCGCAGGAAATGTGGCGACGGGAGAAGCGACAAAGGCTTTGATTGAAGCAGGAGCGGATGCTGTCAAGATCGGAATCGGACCTGGTTCCATCTGTACGACGAGAATTGTTGCGGGAATTGGCGTTCCGCAGATTACAGCAGTTATGGACAGCTATTCGGTTGCAAAAGAATATGGAATTCCGATTATCGCAGACGGCGGTATCAAATACTCCGGTGATATGACAAAAGCAATTGCAGCAGGCGCAAATGTATGCATGATGGGAAGCATGTTTGCAGGATGCGATGAGGCACCGGGCGAGTTTGAGTTATATCAGGGAAGAAAATATAAAGTATATCGCGGTATGGGTTCCATCGCAGCCATGGAAAACGGAAGCAAAGACCGTTATTTCCAGACGGAAGCAAAGAAACTTGTTCCGGAAGGCGTAGAAGGAAGAGTGGCATACAAAGGAACACTTGAAGATACTGTATTCCAGCTGATCGGAGGCATTCGTGCCGGTATGGGTTATTGCGGGGCTAAAGATATCGAGACATTGAAAGAAACCGGAAGATTTGTAAAGATTTCGGCAGCATCTTTAAAAGAATCCCATCCGCATGATATTCATATCACAAAGGAAGCGCCAAATTATAGTATTGAATCGTAAAATCAGGGTATCCGGTGTTTGCCGGATACCTTTTTGAATTACAGAAATTTGTCGGGAGGGAATAGAATGGATCAAAACAAACAAAGCAGACCGCTTCCGCTGCAAGAAGTAAAAATTAATGATGAATTCTGGCACAGAGAGCAGGAACTGGTAAGAAAAGAAGTGATTTCTTATCAATGGAATGCATTAAATGATAAGGTCGAGGGGGCAAGTCCGAGCTATTGCATGCATAATTTCAGGGCTGCGGGAAAACTGGTCATGCAGGAGAGGCAAAAGGGAAAGGAATATGTACCGCCGAAGTATACTTTTCGGGGATTTGAGGCATTGCCGGAGGATCCGAAACATCCGGAACCGGATAAATTTTACGGCTTTGTGTTTCAGGACAGTGATTTTTCCAAATGGATTGAAGCGGTAGCCTATTCGCTGGTACAGCATCCGGATACAGAACTGGAACGGGAAGCGGATGAGGCGATTGATCTGGTATGTGCGGCACAGTTGGAAAACGGATATCTGGATACCTATTATATCATAAACGGGATGGATCGGGCTTTTACACATGTGAAAGATCATCATGAATTATATTGCTTCGGTCATCTGACCGAGGGAGCGGTTGCGTATTATGAGGCAACCGGCAAGGACAAACTTTTAAAAGCGGCAATCCGGTTTGCGGACTATGTATATGAACAGTTCGGTCCGGAGGAAGGAAAACTTCACGGCTATCCGGGACATGAGATCGCAGAGATGGCTCTGGTACGGCTTTATGAAGTGACGGGAGAAGAAAAATACCTGCAATTAAGCCGCTATTTTGTGACAGAACGTGGAAAACAACCTTATTTCTTTGATATCGAGGCCAAAAAACGGGCAAAACTTGACGGAGAAGCCTACAGGCAGGATAAAAATCCCATGCGTTACGCCTATTATCAGGCTCATGAGCCGGTGAAAATGCAAAAAGAGGCAGTGGGTCATGCGGTGCGCGCCACCTACCTTTATTCCGGAATGGCAGATGTGGCAAGACTGACAAAAGACGAGGAGTTGTATCAGGCCTGTGTGAGGCTCTGGGATAATATTACAGGAGAGAAACTTTACATAACCGGTGGAATCGGAGGAACGCATATGGGAGAATCTTTTTCGTTCGGATATGATCTTCCGAATGATACGGCTTATTCCGAGACTTGCGCTGCCATCGGACTTGTATTCTTTGCAAGGAGAATGCTGGAGATTTCCCCGGACCGCAAATATGCGGATGTGATGGAACTGGCTTTATATAATACGGTCTTAAGCGGTATGGCTATGGATGGCAAGAGTTTCTTTTATGTAAATCCGCTGGAAGTAGTTCCGGAAGCCTGCAAGAAAGACGAGCGGAAATTTCATGTAAAACCGGTGCGGCAAAAATGGTTCGGTTGCGCCTGCTGTCCGCCGAATATCGCGAGAACCGTGACCTCTCTTGGCTCCTACCTGTATACAAAGAATCAGGATACGCTTTTCGTGCATATGTATGCAGGAAGCGAAGTGGAGACGGAGTGTGAAGGCGGTTGTTTAAAAATTTCCATGGAATCGCAGATGCCATGGGAAGGAAGGGCAAAACTCACCATAAAATCGGAAAAACCGGTAGAGACTACTTTGGCATTTCGACTTCCGGGCTGGTGCAAAGATCCGGATATCCGTTATTCGGAGGAAAAGAAATCGAAGACGGAGAATGGATATCTCTATCTTACAGGAGTATTTCAACCGGAGGAAGTCATTACCTTTGATTTTCCGATGAAAGTGCGTATGCTTGCGGCAAATGACAGGGTGCGGGAAGATATCGGCAAGGCAGCCTTTATGCGGGGACCGGTCACATACTGTGCGGAGGAAGCGGATAACGGAAAGAATCTGCATTTATTAAAAGTGGCGGCAGAACAGATCGCAAAAAATCCGGATGTTATAAAAATCGACGATCTGATGATTGCAGACCAACAGGTAAAGACATTGAAAGTGCCGGGATTTACAGTGAAACGGCAGGAAGAAGAACTCTACGTCGAATATCGTATGCCCAAAATACAGGAGACGATGATCACACTGGTTCCGTATTATACATGGAATAACCGGGGTGAGGGCGAGATGAGCGTCTGGATGAGGACATAAATTATGGATACATTATTACAGACAGACGGGCAGATTCTGCTGTGGATTCAGGAACATATCAGGCAGGACTGGCTGACGGTGATCATGAATATCATCACGACTATCGGAGGGTGCGGAGGCGCTTTCTGGATCGGATTGTGCCTGATCTTATTATGCTGTAAAAATACAAGACTTAAGGGAATCGGGGTATCCTGTTCCCTTGCAATCACATTTGTGTTAAATAATCTGATATTAAAAAATCTGGTACATCGGATCCGCCCTTACAAAGTGGTGGAGGGATTGGTTCTGATCACAAAAGAACCCGGGGATTTTTCATTTCCGTCGGGACATACGGCAGCGGCGTTCGGAACAGCAGTGGCACTTTGCCTGCTTTTTCCGAACCGTTACGGGAGAGGAGCCGTAGTCTTAGCGTTTTTGATCGGATTATCCAGATTATATCTGGGTGTGCATTATCCTACCGATGTTTTGGCCGGCGGAATCATCGGTACCGCAGTGGCATTTATCGTCACCGGTATCTGGAAGAAAAAAACGGGAGCAGAAGAAAAAGCAAAAATTGAAAAAACTGAATGACGACAGGATATTGGAAAGACAATAAAGAGAGGACAAGACAGATGAACAGAGTGGTAGTGACCGGAATGGGGGCGATTACACCCATTGGAAATTCAGTAAACGATTTTTGGCAGGGAATCAGGGAGGAAAGAGTAGGGATCCGACCGATCCATCAATTCGATACGGATGCCTATAAAGTAAAATTATGCGCGGATGTAGTGGATTTTGATCCGAAGGCATATATGGATCCAAAGTCTGCAAAACGCATGGATCGTTTTTCGCAATTTGCCGTTGCAGCGGCTAAGGAGGCGATTGAGGATGCAAAACTTGAGCTGGATCGGGAAGATCCTTATCGCATAGGAATCAGTGTGGGTTCCGGAGTAGGAAGCCTTGAGGGGATTGAGCGGGAACATATCAAGATGTTAGAGAAAGGTCCGTCAAGGATCAGCCCGATCACAGCTCCTCTTGTTTTGGGAAATATGGCAGCGGCAAATATTTCCATTCAATTCGGGATCAGGGGGAAGACCATCGATGTGGTGACGGCCTGCGCAACGGGGACCAATGCCATCGGAGAGGCGTTTTATGCCATCAGGTATGGTACGATGGATGTGATGGTGGCAGGCGGAGTAGACAGTTCCATAAGCCCCCTGGGAATCGCGGCTTTTCAGGGCTTGACCGCATTGACGGAAGCCACCGATCCGATGCGTGCCTCAATTCCTTTTGATAAGGAACGTCACGGATTCGTGACGGGAGAAGGAGCAGGGATTTTGATTTTGGAAAGTCTGGAGCATGCAAAGCAGAGAGGGGCACGGATTTATGGAGAAATCGCAGGATACGGCGCCACAAGTGACGCAAGCCATGTAACTACGCCGCTTGCTGACGGAAGTGCTGCGGCGAAGGCGATGGAATTTGCCTTAAAAGAAGCACAAATGCAGCCAGAGGATATACAATATATCAATGCGCATGGAACCGGAACCGTATTGAATGATCTGTATGAGACAAGAGCCATCAAAAAGGCATTCGGGGATCATGCGTATCATGTTAAGATCAATTCTACGAAATCCATGATCGGTCATCTTTTTGGAGCCGGGGGACCTGTGGAATTGATCACTTGTATCGAAACCATTAATCACAGCTACATTCATCCTACGGTAGGTCTTAAGACAGATGATCCGGAATGTGATCTGGATTATACCAAAGGAAAGGCCGTGACTGCCGATGTAACGGCGGCATTAAGTAATTCCATGGGATTCGGGGGGCATAACGCCAGTATTGTGGTAAAGAAATTTGAGTAAAAAAGAAAAAGGCGGGGAAGAAGATGCAAGTCGTATGTCCTTCGGGAGTCAATATTTTGGAATATTTGAGAAAAAGGCAATTTCCGGTGACAGCGGATTGTGGCGGCCACGGGATTTGCGGAAAATGCAAGATCAGGCTTTTGGCAGGAACATTGCCGGTATGCAAAGAAGATGAAAAAATTTTTTCTAAAGAGGAGTTAGCGGAAGGAATCCGCCTTGCCTGTAAAGCGGTTCCCAAAGAACCGGTAAGGATTGAAACCGGTTTGGCGGAGGATGATTTTTTCGCGGCAGCTGCTAAGATACAGGAAAACGCAAGGGAGAACCCGGGACATGCTTTCGGAATCGCAATTGATGTCGGAACAACCACCATTGCCGCAGCTTTGGTAGATTTAGAAAGCGGGAAGATCCTGAATGTGGTGACCGGAATAAATCCCCAAAGAAGCTATGGCGCGGATGTGATGTCGAGAATTCAGGAGGCAGGCGCGGGAAAAAGTAAGATTCTTGCCGATATCTTAGAGGAGGAATTAAACAGGCTTACTCTTAAACTTTTAGAGATAACGGAGAGGAAGCCGGGGGATGTCAGACAATTTGTTTTTGCTGGAAATACGACCATGCTTCATTTTCTGATGGGATTATCCCCGCAGGGGCTTGCTGCGTACCCTTTTCAACCGGAAACGCTGGGGGGCATAACGATGAGGGGAGAGGAATTTTTTGGTTTTTCTTCCCTTTTTCGCCATACAGGCGTACAGATCCTGCCGGGGATCGGTGCCTATGTGGGGGCTGATATTGTGTCGGGTATGTATACTATCGGGCGAGAGGCTTTCGGGAAGAAATGTATCTTTCTTGATCTCGGGACAAACGGAGAGATGGCATTGATTCAGAATGACAGGCTTATCTGTACTTCTGTTGCGGCAGGACCTGCGCTGGAGGGAGGAAATCTTTCCTGCGGAACGGGAAGCGTAAAGGGAGCGATCTGTCATGTCAGAGAAAACGGGGGAAATATCCTCTATGAAACCATCGGCGGGGAAACAGCAGTGGGATTTTGCGGAACAGGAATCATTGATCTGTTAAGCGTGATGTTAAAGACGGGAATCATTGACCGGAGGGGAATGTTGCAAAGGAAATATGAAGGTTTATTCCGGGCGGTTATTTCAAACAATCATTCCATCGCCGTATCACAGGCAGATATTCGGGAATTTCAACTGGCGAAGGCGGCAATTCGCGCCGGACTTGAAATATTGCTTCATCGCGCCGGACTTACGGAGGATGAGATCGATACGTTATATCTTGCCGGAGGGTTTGGAACGTATCTGGATCCCCGGACAGCGGCAGATACGGGAATCTTATCAAGGAAACTTGCAGCAGCAGCTATTCCTCTGGGAAATGCCTCTTTGTCGGGAGCGGTGATGGCGTTGACTGAGGGGAAATCAATGGAGGATATGAGAAATATTGCCAAAAGAGGAGAGATCATTGAACTTGCAAATGAACCGGAATTTCAGGAATTGTTTATAAAATATATGGATTTTTAGAAAGGAATCGTCATGACTAAGCAGGAATTTTTAAAATTGGCAGAAGAAGGATTTGTGATTCTTGACGGAGCGACCGGTACGAATCTGCAAAAAGCAGGGATGCCGGTGGGCGTCTGTCCGGAAGCGTGGATTTTGGAACATCCGGAAGCATTGCTTACATTGCAGAAAGCATTTGTGGAAGCAGGCACCCGGATTCTTTATGCTCCTACATTTACGGCAAACAGGATCAAATTGGCGGAATATCATTTGGAAGATAAGCTGGATGAGATGAATCGGGAACTGGTGGCGCTTTCTAAGAAGGCGGCAGGTGGAAAGGCATATGTTGCCGGTGATATGACCATGACCGGAAAGCAGCTTTATCCCATCGGAGATCTGCAATTTGAAGAACTTGTGGATGTCTATAAAGAACAGGCAAGGGTAATTGCGAAAGCAGGAGCCGATCTGATCGTGATCGAGACGATGATGAGTCTGCAGGAGACAAGAGCGGCCGTTCTCGCTGTCCGGGAAGTCTGTGATCTGCCGGTAATGGCGACATTAACTTTTGAGAGTGACGGGCGTACGCTCTTTGGAACGCCGGCAGCCTGTGTTCCGGCAGTATTGCAGGGGCTCGGCGCGGATGCCATCGGATTAAATTGTTCCACCGGACCGAAACAGATGGCAGAACTGGTAAAAACCATGTATGAATATTCCAATGTGCCGGTTATTGCAAAGCCGAATGCGGGATTGCCGGAACTGGAAAACGGAGTGACCGTCTATAAAATGACGCCGGAGGAATTTGCCGATGACTGTATGGCATTAGTTCATGAGGGTGTAAGGATTATCGGCGGCTGCTGCGGCACGACGCCGGAGCATATCAGGGCGTTAAAAAGGCGCCTGTTGGAGGAAACACCTCTTCCGATTCTGCAGCATAAAAGAAGAGTGCTGACTTCGGAGCGGTCTGTTGCGGAGATCCTTCCGGGAAAGAATTTTCAGGTGATCGGAGAGCGTATCAATCCTACGGGAAAGAAGGCACTTCAGGAAGAATTGCGTCAGGGAAAACTTGATATTGTGAGAAAAATGGCAAGAGATCAGGAAAAAGCCGGTGCTGCAATCCTGGACATCAATTGCGGCACAAACGGGATTGATGAAAAAGAGATGGTATTAAAGGTGATAAATGAAGTGACGCAGGTGTCAGATCTTCCTCTTTGCATTGATTCCAGTTATCCGGAGGTAATTGAGGCGGCGCTTCGGATTTATCCTGGCAGAGCTTTGATCAATTCGATTTCCTTTGAAACGGCAAAATTTGAGCGATTATTAAAAACGGCAAAAAAATACGGAGCCATGTTTATTTTTCTCGCCATATCCGATGACGGGATTCCGGAAACGATCATGAAAAAACATGAGATTATTGAGCAGGCTCTGGTGAGCATCAAAAAGGCAGGATTAGCTTTGGAAGATGTGGTGGTGGATGCGCTGGTTGCTACAGTGGGAGCGGATCCGGAAGCTGCGATGCATTGCATGGATACCTTTTCATTCTGTCAGGAGCGCGATCTCGCCACAGTCTGCGGATTGTCGAATATTTCATTCGGTCTTCCGGAGAGAAGTTTTGTAAATACCGCTTTTCTTGTCATGGGAATCGCTAAGGGGATGACCCTTGCAATTGCCAACCCGTCTCAGGATCTTTTGATGAATACGGCTGCTGCTTCCCAGATGTTAATGAACCGGGAGGGCAGTGATCTTGCTTATATCAGGCGGATGAAATATTATGGTGAAAAGAAGGAGCGGGAGGCAGAAGCTCTTCAGAAAGCTAATCTGACGGCACCGGCTGCTCAAAAAAAAGAGAAGCGGGATGCAGGGGAAGAAAATGGTGAACTCGCAAAAAATCCTGTTTATCAGGCAGTATTGGACGGAGATAAAGACAATATTGTGGATCGGGCAAAAGAAGAGGTGAATAAAGGCGTCGCTCCTTCGGATATCATCAATCAATATCTGATTCCTGCCATCAATCAGGTTGGCGTGTACTTTGATCAGAAAACATATTTTCTGCCTCAGCTTATCGCCTCCGCCAATGCGATGGAGACCGCCATCGGATATCTGGAGCCTATGCTTGCGTCCGATCAGAAAAAAGGCGATGCGGCAGTGATCGTGATCGCCACCGTAGAGGGGGATGTCCATGACATCGGTAAGAATCTTGTGGCATTGATGCTGCGGAATTACGGATATGAGGTCATTGATCTTGGAAAAGATGTACCGGCAGAGGTGATCATCGATACGGCAAAGGAGAAAAATGCAGCTGTGGTGGCATTGTCGGCTTTGATGACAACCACGATGATGAATATGAAAACCGTCATTCTTGAAGCGAAAAAGAAAGGATATACCGGAAAAATCATTATCGGCGGAGCTGCTGTTACGGACAGCTTCGCGAAAGAAATCGGCGCGGATGGCTTTTCCAAAGATGCGGCGGACTGCGTCAGACTTGTGAGGGAATTATTGGAGACAGATGACAAAAGGGAGTAAACTTGACAAAAAGAACAGATAATGCTATCATTCAGAGAGACAATCAAACCAAAGGAAATGAAAGCCGGAGGCTGTTATGAGAAAACAAACATTATTTGCTGCTTTTTTTACGATTGTGATGATGTGCTTTGTGGCGATGAGTTTTTCAAAAAAACCTGCTGCCAGTGAATTGACTTCTTCCATCGCTGCGGGAGAGGGACAGATTGCGGAAATGCAGAGCATGTATGATGATATGCAGCAGAAAATTGATGAATTGGAATTGAACAAAGAAAATCTGAGCGATTATCTGGAATCTTTGAATCAGAGTTATAATGCGGCGCAGATGTTGATCGATACTTACAATGTGCAGATTGAGTCCAAGCAGGCAGATATTGATGCCATATCAGAAAAACTGGATGAGGCGGAGAGTCAGCAGACAGATCAGTATGAGGCGATGAAAGTGCGGATTCAATATATGTATGAATCAGGGGATATGAATATGGTGGACGCCCTGACCTCTGACCGTTCGCTTGGCGAAATCCTCAATCAGGTGGAATATATCGGAAAATTGATGGAATACGACCGTTCCAAGCTGGAGGATTATGAGAATCTCCTTCTTACTATCACTGTTATGAAAAAACAGGCGGAAGAGGAAAAAGAAAAGCTGGCGGATATGAAGACGGAACAGGAGTCATTAGCGGCGGATCTGTCGGAAATGATGGCGGGGGCATCGAAGAATATCAAAAATCATGAGGAACAGATTGCACAGGCGGAACAGCAGGCTCTTGCATATGAGGCGGAGATCGAAAAAAAGAAAAATTCCGTGGAGGAATTAAAACAGGAGGAGTCCCGGAGAGTGCAGGCATCCATCGATGCGTCTATTCTTGCGTCGGAAATCGCATCCAGAAGAAAGGCTGCTTTGGATGCGGGGATCAAATATGAGGAAGAAACCACAAAGGCATACATACCGGCAGCTGATGATCTGACAAAATTGGCGGCGATCATCTATTGCGAAGCGGGCGGAGAACCTTATGAGGGACAACTTGCCGTAGGTACGGTGGTCATGAATCGTGTGGCAAGTTCCAAATATCCGGATACCATAGAGGAAGTGCTGATGCAGCCGTATCAGTTTACTCCGGTGGGAAGCGGACGCTATGCCATCGCCCTTGCCAGGGAGCCGGATCCAAGCTGTCTTGCGGCGGCAACGGAAGTGCTTATCAATGGCGTGCGCATCGGTTCCTGGTTGTATTTCCGTACTGTAAATAATATTGTTCAGGGTGATGTGATCGGGACGCAGGTATTTTATTAAGATCCGGATAAAAAAAAGGTTGAAAATTGATTGAATTTAATGTATAATCTATACAATTTGGGCATTAATAAAAACTTATTAATGAGCAGTATATCCCGAAGGCCTGAACTATAATATATAAAGCATCTTGCTTTGGCAGGATTCAGAAACGGAGGAACACATGAAGGCTTTTCTTATTTTAGAAGACGGACACGTTTATGAGGGAACCTCAATCGGCTCTAAAAAAGAAATAATCAGTGAGATCGTATTTAACACATCTATGACCGGATATCTGGAAGTCTTGACAGATCCGTCCTATACGGGACAGGCTGTCTGCATGACATATCCGCTGATCGGAAATTACGGGATCTGTTATGAAGATATGGAATCAAAGAAACCCTGGCCGGACGGATATATTGTAAGGGAATTATCAAGAATGCCAAGCAATTTCAGAAGCGAGGGAACCATACAGGAGTTTCTTGAAAAAAATGATATTCCGGGCATTGCGGGGATTGATACCAGAAGCCTGACGAAACTTCTTCGCGAAAAGGGAACCATGAACGGGATGATCACCACCGATGAGAATTATAAATTGGATGAGATCATTCCGAAATTGAAGGAATATACCGTAAAGGATGCAGTGAAGCGCTCAACCTGCAGTGAGATTACGAAATTGCCGGGAGAGGGCTTTAAAGTTGCGTTGTTAGACTTGGGAGCAAAGAATAATATCGCGCGTTCTTTGCATCAGAGAGGCTGTGAGGTGACGGTATATCCGGCATTTACCGATGCAAAAACCATTCTGGATTCAAATCCGGACGGAGTCATGTTATCCAACGGACCGGGGGATCCGAAAGAGTGCGTAACGGTGATCGAAGAATTAAAGACCTTGTATCAGTCCGGAATTCCGATTTTTGCCATTTGTCTCGGACATCAGCTGATGGCGCTTGCCACCGGAGCGGATACCCATAAGATGAAGTACGGACACAGAGGAGGAAATCATCCGGTGAAAGATTTAAAGAGCGGACGGGTGTATATTTCTTCTCAAAATCATGGATATGTGGTGGATGAGACAACCGTATCCCCTGAAATCGCCGAGGTTGCCTTTGTCAATGTCAACGACGGTACGGTGGAAGGACTGCGGTATAAACAGAAACCGGTATTTACCGTACAGTTTCACCCGGAGGCATGTCCGGGACCGAAAGATTCCGGCGTGCTATTTGATGAATTTCTGAATATGATGAAAGAAGGAGGGAGATAAGGATGCCAAGAGATAACAGTATAAAAAAAGTATTAGTGATCGGTTCCGGTCCTATCGTCATCGGTCAGGCAGCGGAATTTGATTATGCGGGAACTCAGGCGTGCCGTTCTCTCAAAGAAGAAGGTATTGAAGTCGTATTGGTAAATTCAAATCCGGCAACGATCATGACAGACGGAGATATTGCGGATAAAGTATATATTGAGCCTTTGACGGCAAAGGTTTTAGAGCAGATCATCTTAAAAGAAAGACCGGACAGTGTGCTGCCTACTCTGGGCGGACAGGCCGGCTTAAATCTTGGCATGGAACTTGCGGAATCCGGATTTTTAGAGAAAAATGGAATCCGTCTCATCGGAACTACGGCGGATACCATAAAACGCGCCGAGGATCGTCAGGCGTTCAAAGATACCATGGAGAAAATCCATGAGCCGGTGGCGCCTTCCCAGGTTGTGGAAACCGTAGAAGACGGTATTGCCTTTACGAATACCATCGGTTATCCGGTGGTGCTTCGTCCAGCCTACACTTTGGGAGGTAGCGGCGGCGGTATTGCCCATAATCTGCAGGAACTTACCGATATACTGGAAAATGGTCTGAGACTGAGCCGTGTGGGTCAGGTTCTTGTGGAGCGGTGCATCGCCGGCTGGAAAGAGATTGAATATGAAGTGATGCGTGACGGCGCAGGCAATTGCATCACTGTATGCAATATGGAGAATCTGGATCCGGTGGGCGTGCATACGGGAGATTCTATCGTTGTGGCGCCTTCCCAGACATTAGGCGATAAAGAATATCAGATGCTGCGTACATCTGCATTGAATATCATTGATGAATTAAATATCACCGGCGGATGTAATGTGCAATATGCGTTAAAACCGGACAGTTTTGAGTATTGCGTCATCGAGGTAAACCCTCGTGTCAGCCGTTCTTCCGCATTGGCGTCCAAAGCCACCGGTTATCCGATCGCAAAAGTAGCAGCAAAGATCGCCATCGGATATACTTTGGATGAGATTAAAAACGCCATTACGGGAAAGACGTATGCAAGTTTTGAGCCGGCGCTGGATTATTGTGTTGTCAAGATCCCTCGTCTTCCTTTTGATAAATTCCTGACGGCAAAGAGAACTCTTACCACGCAGATGAAGGCAACCGGAGAAGTCATGAGTATCTGCAATAACTTCGAGGGAGCGCTGATGAAAGCCATCCGTTCCTTGGAGCAGCATGTGGAGTGTCTTCTGGATTATGATTTTTCTGCGCTGGATGATGAAAAGCTGGAGGAACAGTTAGGCGTTGTGGATGACCGCAGGATCTGGGTCATCGCTGAGGCGTTAAGAAGAAAATTTGCTTATGAGAAGATCCATGAGATCACAAAGATTGATTTCTGGTTTATTGATAAAATCGCTATTCTCGTTGAGATGGAGCAGAGATTAAAGTCGGAGGAACTGACGCCGGATCTCTTACGGGAAGCGAAACGGATCGAATTTCCGGATACGGTGATCGGCAGACTTACCGGAAAGAGTGCGGATGAAATTCGTGATTTGCGCAGGGAGCATAAAATTATTGCCGGCTTTAAGATGGTAGATACCTGTGCGGCAGAATTTGAGGCGGCAACACCGTATTATTATTCAGTCTTCGGCTCGGAAAATGAGGCGGTGGAGACACGACCGGATAAGAAGATTCTGGTTCTCGGTTCAGGACCGATCCGTATCGGTCAGGGAATCGAGTTTGATTATTGCTCGGTGCACAGTACATGGGCTTTTAAAGAGGCAGGCTATGAGACGATTATCGTCAATAACAATCCGGAGACGGTAAGTACGGATTTTGATATTGCGGATAAGCTGTATTTTGAACCATTGACGCCGGAGGATGTGGAGAATATCGTTGATATTGAGAAACCGGACGGAGCTGTGGTGCAATTTGGCGGTCAGACGGCGATTAAATTGACGGAGAGCCTGATGAAAATGGGTGTGCCGATTTTCGGAACAAAAGCCGAGGACGTTGATGCGGCAGAGGACCGGGAATTATTTGATGAGATTTTGCAAAAGACTGAGATACCGAGAGCTGCAGGCGGTACGGTATTTACAGCGGAAGAGGCGAAGAAAGTTGCCAATGAACTGGGGTATCCGGTACTTGTCAGACCTTCCTATGTGCTTGGAGGACAGGGAATGCAGATCGCTACCTGTGACAAGGAAATCGAGGAATTCATGGAGATCATCAACCGGATCGCACAGGATCATCCGATTCTCGTAGATAAATATCTGATGGGAAAAGAGATCGAGGTGGATGCGGTCTGCGACGGAAATGATATTTTGATTCCGGGTATTATGGAACATATCGAGAGAGCCGGCGTTCATTCCGGAGACAGCATTTCTGTTTATCCGGCACAGACCTTGACGGAGGATATCATTGAAAAGATTGAGGATTATACGGGAAGACTTGCAAGGGCGCTTCATGTCAGGGGAATGATTAATATTCAGTTTATCGTTTATCACAACGAGGTATATGTGATCGAAGTGAACCCGCGTTCCAGCCGTACCGTACCTTATATCAGTAAAGTTACGGGAATCCCGATCGTCAAACTGGCAACCAGAGTGATGGTAGGCGATACCATCCGGGGAATGGGATATGAACCGGGTCTGCAAAAAAAGGCAGATTATATCGCGATCAAGATGCCGGTATTCTCCTTTGAAAAATTGCGTGGAGCGGAAATAAGTCTCGGACCGGAGATGAAGTCAACGGGTGAATGTCTCGGCATTGCCACGACTTTTGAGGAAGCGTTATACAAAGCATTCTTAGGAGCCGGAGTCAATCTTCCGAAGCATAAGAAGATGATCATTACCGTAAATGATGCGGATAAAAAAGATGCGATCTCTATCGGTCGCCGGTTTGAAAAATTAGGTTATGAGATCTATGCTACCAGAAGTACCGCAAAAGTGTTAAACGACAACGGCGTGAAAGCGATCAAGGTAAATAAGCTTTCTCAGGAGGCACCTACGGTTATTGACTTAATTTTAGAGCATAAGATCGATATCGTGGTAGATACTCCTACACAGGGAAGAGATAAGTCCAGAGACGGTTTTTTGATTCGCCGGTATGCTATCGAGACAGGGGTAAATTGCTTTACCTCGCTGGATACGGTCAATGCGCTTTTGACAAGTTTAGAGAGCGCGAAAATAGAAAATCTGGAATTGATCGACATCGCAAAAGTAGCGAAAAGAGGAAATTGATCAGGATGATACAAAAGCAGGATGTCTCAAATCGGGGTGTCCTGCTTTTTGTAAAGGCGACAAGCCGAAAAGTCCGGTGCAAGCTTGCTTGCAGACCGGACTTTGGGGCGCCCGCTTATCATCGAATGTCCGAAGGACATGAGATGAAAGCGGTGTAGCCGTATCGAGCAGGGAGAAAGAATCTCCCTGCTCGATTAAAAGCGACAATAAGCTATATTTATTTAGAGGAGGGAAAATTAATATGGAACGAAGTAATGCATGGTTGAAGTATGATAAGGATGAAATGAAAAAGGTGGACAAACTTTGCGATGATTATCGCAAGTTTTTAAATCACGGAAAGACAGAGCGGGAATGTGTAAAGCAGATCACAGAACGGGCCAAGAAGGAAGGTTACCGCAATCTGGAAGATGTGATAAAAAACGGAGAGACCTTAAAGTGCGGAGATAAAGTCTATGCTGTTCATATGAAGAAAACCATGATTCTTTTTACGGTGGGCGAGGAACCGCTGGAAAACGGAATGAATATTTTAGGCGCCCACATTGATTCGCCGAGAATGGATGTGAAACAGAATCCGTTATATGAGGATACGGATTTTGCTTATCTGGATACCCATTATTACGGCGGAATCAAAAAATATCAATGGGTGACACTGCCCCTTGCCATCCATGGCGTTGTGGCAAAGAAAGACGGAACGGTTGTGGAAATCGTCATCGGCGAGGATGAGAAGGATCCGGTTGTGGGAGTGACGGATCTTTTGATTCATCTGGCAGGGGAACAGATGGATAAAAAGGCGGCAAAGGTGATCGAGGGCGAGCAGCTGGATATTTTAGTCGGCAGCAGACCTTTGAAGGGAAAGAAAGAAGAAAAAGAGCAGGTAAAGGCAAATCTGTTAAAGATCCTGGATAAAAAATACGGTATCGAAGAGGAGGATTTTCTGTCTGCGGAATTGGAAATCGTACCGGCAGGAAAGGCAAGGGAAGCAGGTATTGACGCCAGCATGATCATGGCTTACGGACAGGATGACAAAGTGTGTGCCTATACTTCCATGATCGCGGAATTCAATACGAAACATCCGAAGAAAACCTCCTGCTGCCTGCTGGTGGACAAAGAGGAAATCGGAAGCGTAGGAGCTACCGGTATGCAGTCTCATTTCTTTGAGAATACGGTTGCGGAATTGATGGACCGGATGGGAGAATATCAGGAATTGAAATTAAGAAGATGCCTTACCAACTCCAAAATGTTATCTTCCGATGTAAGCGCCGCATTTGATCCGAATTTCGCAGGAAACTTTGAAAAGAAAAATGCGGCATATTTCGGAAGAGGTATGGTATTTAATAAATTTACGGGCTCAAGAGGAAAATCCGGTTCCAACGATGCGAATGCGGAATATTTGGGACAGATTCGCAAGATCATGGATGACGCAGATGTTTCCTTCCAGACGGCGGAACTTGGAAAAGTGGACATCGGCGGCGGCGGTACTATCGCCTATATCTTATCTCTTTACGGCATGGAAGTAGTGGATTGCGGCGTTGCGGTACTGAATATGCACGCTCCGTGGGAACTGACAAGCAAAGCGGATATCTATGAGACAGAGAAGGGTTATGAGGCGTTTTTGATCAATGCGTAAGGAAAGGAGCAAAGGATGAATTTAGAACAGGCAAGAGAGAAACTGGCGAAATACGGACAGGAGCATGTTCTCTCTTATTATGACGAGTTGAGTGAAGATAAAAAGAAAGCATTATTGGATCAGATCGACAGCCTGGATCTGAGTGTTTTGACATTATGCGATCACAGAGAGCAATTGGCGAAGAAGGGGGAAATCACCCCGCTTGCGGCCATGCAGCTGGATGAGATCGAAAAGCACAGGGAAGAATATGAGGCAATCGGCACAGCGGCGATCAAAGACGGAAAAATAGGAGCGGTATTGCTTGCCGGCGGTATGGGCACAAGACTGGGATCGGATGATCCGAAGGGAATGTATGATATCGGAATTACAAAACCGATGTATATTTTTGAACGGCTCATTCATAATCTTACGGAGGTCGTAGAAAAGACGGGAACATACATCTCATTATTTGTCATGACAAGTGACAAAAATCATGATAAGACTACGGCGTTTTTTAAAGCGAATGATTATTTCGGCTATGATCCTTCCTATGTCACATTTTTCAAGCAGGAGATGGCACCGGCAGCGGATTACAACGGAAAGATTTATATGGAGGATAAGGATAAGATGTCCACATCTCCAAATGGAAACGGAGGCTGGTTTTTATCCATGGAGCGAAGCGGCGTCCTTGATCTGATCCACAAAAGAGGGATTGAGTGGCTGAATGTCTTTGCGGTGGACAATGTGCTTCAAAGAATTGCGGATCCGGTATTTATCGGCGCAACACTTGCAAAAAAATGCGCGGTGGGTTCCAAAGTCGTAAAAAAAGCCGCACCGGATGAAAAGGTGGGTGTGATGTGTTTAGAGGACGGAAAACCGTCCATTGTGGAATATTATGAATTGACCGATGACCTGATGAATGCAAAAGATCAAAAGGGGGATCCTGCCTATAATTTCGGCGTAATTTTGAATTATCTCTTTCAGGTTTCCGGACTGGAGGAGATTGCAAAGACAAGTCTGCCTCTCCATATCGTGGAGAAAAAAATACCATATATGGACGAACAGGGCAATTATATCAAGCCGGAAGAACCAAACGGTTATAAGTTTGAGAGTCTTGTGCTTGATATGATCCATATGATGGATAACTGCCTGCCTTTTGAGGTGGTCAGAGAGAAAGAATTTGCGCCGATCAAGAATAGAACCGGAAAGGATTCGGTGGAGAGCGCAAGGGAACTGCTCAAACAAAACGGGGTATGCTTATAAAACCGGAAAGAGGTTAAATCGTGAATCGGACAGATATTAGAAATCATTACGGAAAATGTGCGGCAATGCTTGGCTTTTTACACTGTTTGCTGGTTTTTGCTGCGGCATGTATCGCTGTTTACGCGGCGGATTTTGATGAATTGAAAGCGGAGACCGGAAATGCGGTTCTTGTGAGAAACGGACTGTATGTTGTTTTGGTCGTGGGATTAATCTTTTCCCTTTTAGAGCTTGTGGGCAGTCTTCTGCTGGCAAAAAAAGGCTCGGAAGGCGCCATGAGCTATCAGCGCTTTGTCACCTTTATCACCTGTTTTTTGATGGCTGTGGCCGCCGTATTGGCTGTACTGGTGTTAAGAAACGGGGAAATCGACTGGGATAGCGAAAAACGGGCGATGCTTTCCATATTGCTTGTGGCAGGATTGATTGGTACCTGTATGGCAGCAGCGATATTTATGTGCTGCATAAAGGGATTGAAATATTATGACAGAGGGAAAAAACTTGCGAAAGATGTTTCTGACAGGGAGGAAGGATCCTATATTCAGACGCAGATCGGTATTTCCTTTTTGTGTACCGGTATTTTGAATCTGTCAGTCTCATTTCTTTGCTTTTTCTTTTCAAATATGATAAAGAATTTTGAAAAAACGCATCAAGGCTTTTACATGTGTTATCGCATATTGTTTCTGATCGGAGTTTTGATGGTGTTGGAGATTGTCTTTGCAGCATTCTTAAATGTCCGGTCATCCGGGCGGAATACAAAAGGATTGAATCGGATTACGGCTATAGCAAATCAGGGATATCTTCTTGTTTTTTCTTTTGCCGGAATCTTTTCACTGGGACAGGATTTTGTCAAAAATGACAGTCCGGACAGTTCTTATTTTATATTTTCTTTTATACTTGTGATTATTTCAAGCATATATATACTGCTTAATATAAAAAGAATAAACAAAAAAGATTTGTAAAAAGCTTGAAATAAAAAACAAGCTATGTTATAATAAAAAAAATACACGCAGGGGGCGTGTATTTTTTTTGTGAAGGCGGTGTAGCCGTATTGAGCAGGAGGGAGATGAAATCTTGCTCCTACTCAATTGCAATAAAAAGAAGGTTAAGAGAAAGAATGGAGGAGTGCTATGTTTTGTAAAGTTTACAGCGGAGCGATCAAGGGTGTGGAGATCGAACCGGTTTCTGTGGAAACGGATGTCAGTGACGGATTACCGGTTTTTGATATGGTGGGATTGTTGGGAAATGAGGTCAGAGAAGCAAAGGAACGGGTGCGGACAGCGATCAAAAACAGCGGATTTTCTCTTATGCCGAAGAGAATCACGGTAAATCTGTCTCCGGCAGATGTAAGAAAAGAGGGCACCGGCTTCGATCTTCCCATTGCGGTTGGAATTCTTCTGGCAATGAATTTTGGTACGGCAGTTTTAGATATGGAGAAAACCATGTTTGCCGGAGAATTAAGTCTGGACGGAAAGGTTCGCGGGGTGAGGGGAATCCTCCCGCTTATCCTGGAAGGGGAAAAGAGAGGTTTTTCTGTTTTTCTCGTACCCGGGGACAATGTTTTGGAGGGAAGCATTGCAGAGGGAGTGACTGTGATCGGTGTAACAACGCTCAGGCAGGTTTGGGAGATTGTGACGGGGAAACAACAGGCAAATCCGGTAAAGACAAATCCGGAGGAGTTGTACCAAAGGGCTGAATGGAAATGCCGATTCGATTTTGCGGAAATACAGGGACAGACTCAGGCGAAGTTTGCAGCGGAGATTGCGGCGGCGGGAAGGCATAATCTTTTGATGACAGGACCGCCGGGAACCGGAAAATCCCTGATTGCCTCCTGTATTCCGGGAATATTGCCGAAACCTGATCTGGAGGAATGCATCGAGATTACGAAAATCCAGAGTATTGCGGGAATCCTTGGAAAAAAACTTATGGTGACCGAGAGACCATTTCGTGCGCCCCATAATTCCGTTACGCAGAAAGCACTGATCGGAGGAGGCAGACAGGTAAGACCGGGGGAAATCACCCTTGCCCACAGAGGAGTGTTGTTTCTGGATGAATTCGCGGAATTTAAGAGAGAAGTAATCGATGCCTTAAGACAGCCGCTGGAGCAGAAAGAAATCGTGATATCGAGAGTTTACGGAACGGAAGTATTCCCTGCGGATTTTATGCTGGTGGCTGCCATGAATCCCTGCCGTTGCGGTTATTATCCGGATCGGAATAAATGCACCTGCTCCGAAGCGGAAGTCTTTAAATACCGGTCAAGGATCAGCGGACCGATTTTTGACCGGATGGATCTTTGCGTCGGTATGACGCCTTTAAAAGCGGGAGAACTGCAGTCCGATACAAAAGCCGAGACATCAGAGAAAATAAGAAAGCGGGTTGAAGCGGCAGCAGCCATACAAAAAGAACGTTACCGGAATGAAATAATTACCTGTAATGCGCAATTAAACAGGGAATTGATCAAAAAGTATTGTCATCCGGGAGAGAAGGAGAGAAAATTACTGGCTCAGGTCTATGAGAAATTTGAATTGAGCGCCAGAACATATTATAAAATCATGAAAGTTGCAAGAACAATCGCGGATCTCAGAGGAAAAACAGAGATTGGTGAGGAAGATCTTGCAACGGCCATCGGATATCGGATCAGTATGAAGGAGGGAGGACACAGGGGATGACAGATCGTGAAATTTTATTGTGGCTTTCGGGCGTGAAAAATATGTGGCATAAGAAAATGTCTGTTTTGTTAGATGAATTCGGTACACCGGAAGCGGTTTTCAAGGCGACGAAAGAAGAATTGGAGCAGTGTAAAGATTTAAAGCATGCAGAGATCGATGATATGCTGATGAAAAGGGAGAATTTCCGGGCAGAAGAAGAATATAGAAAACTGGAGAAACTGGGTATTTTTATCATATTGGAGAAAGATGAAGATTATCCCGTATTGCTCAGGGGAATGGAAGACCGCCCCCGCATCTTATTCGGCGGAGGAAATCGCAGTCTGCTTTATGAATTAAAACCGGCTGCGGCAATTATCGGAGCAAGGATCTGCAGCCAGTATGGAATCTATACGGCGGAGAAATTTGCGGGAGAATTAGCAAAGGCAGGGGTTACGATCATAAGCGGTATGGCGAGAGGCGTGGACAGCGCAGCGCACAGAGGAGCATTGCAGGCAGGCGGAAAGACCGTTGCGGTGTTAGGGTGCGGGATTGATGTCTGCTATCCGCCGGAAAACAGGGATTTGTATTGCAAAATACGGGAACGGGGATTGCTTCTTTCCGAATATCCGCCGGGGACAAAGCCGGCGGCATGGCATTTTCCGGAGAGAAACCGGTTGATCAGCGCCTTGTCGGATTGTGTGGTGATAACCGAGGCAAAGGAGAAGAGCGGTTCGCTTATCACGGCAAAGTGGGCGTTGGAACAGGGAATCGATGTGATGGCAGTGCCGGGACGGATCAACGATCCGCTCAGCGCAGGCTGCAACCGACTGATCCGTGAGGGCGCGGCGCCTGTTTTGGAAGTGTCGGACATCTTTTTGAATATGGGGGTGAATTATAAAAATTTGGAAAAAAAGAAAATTTTCCTTGAAAAACAAAATGAAGTGGTGTATAGTGTTCTCGGTTTGCATCCGCAGAGCATTGAAGAAATCCAGAAAAAAACGGAACTGTCAATTGCTGAAATTTACGGGATTCTCCTGCAATTGGAGCTTGCAGGGTTGGCGGAGGAACCGGAAAAGAATTATTACGTGAAGCGTATATGAAAACGTATGAGTATGTGTGGAGGTTAAAATGGCGAAGTATCTTGTGATTGTGGAATCACCGGCGAAGGTAAAGACGATCAAAAAATTTCTGGGAACGAATTATGAGGTGGCTGCCTCTAACGGGCATATCAGAGATTTGCCGAAAAGTTCTATGGGAATCGATATTGAGCATGATTATGAGCCAAAATACATTACAATCCGCGGCAAAGGGGAAAAACTTGCAGAGCTTAGAAAACTTGTAAAAAAAGCGGATAAAATATATCTGGCGACGGACCCCGATCGCGAGGGAGAAGCGATTTCATGGCATTTGTCGAAGGCCTTGAAACTGGAAGAACAGAGCAGTAAAAAGACAGAGCGGATCACATTTAACGAGATCACGAAAAATGCCGTGAAGGAATCTTTAAAACATCCGAGAGAGATCGATATGAATCTTGTGGATGCGCAGCAGGCGAGAAGAATCCTTGACCGCATGGTGGGGTATTCCATCAGTCCTGTACTCTGGCAGAAAGTGAAAAGGGGACTGAGCGCCGGACGTGTGCAGTCGGTGGCTCTCAGAATGATATGTGACAGAGAGACCGCCATTGACGCATTTATACCGGAAGAATACTGGACACTTGATGTTTTGTTAAAGGTAAAAGGGGAAAAGAAACCGCTGGAGGTAAAATTTTACGGAGATCTTAACGGAAAGAAAAATATAAACGGGAAAGAAGAGCTTGACCGGGTGACGAGCGATCTGGAAGAGGCGGATTACCGTGTCAAAGAGATCAAAAACGGAGAGCGGGAGAAAAAAGCACCGCTTCCGTTTACTACCAGTACGTTGCAGCAGGAGGCATCTAAGGCGCTTAATTTTTCAACGCAAAAGACTATGCGGATCGCCCAGCAGCTCTACGAGGGCGTGGAGATCAAAGGGCGCGGAAGCATCGGTATTATTACCTATTTGCGTACAGATTCCGTCCGTGTATCAGAGGAAGCGCAGATCGCCGCAAAAGATTATATTGAAAAGAATTTTGGAGAGACGTATCTTGCGGGAACACCAAAGGAAGCAAAGAACGCCAAGAAAATTCAGGATGCCCATGAGGCGATACGACCGACGGATGTCACATTGACGCCGGTTATGGTTAAGGATCAGTTAAGCAGGGATCAGTTCCGTTTGTATCAATTGATCTGGAAACGGTTTCTCGCCAGCAGAATGAGCAGCGCGAAGTATACCACTACATCGCTGAAAATCCAGGCGGCAGAGTATCTGTTTACCGCTTCCGCGTCAAAAGTGGCTTTTGAAGGATATATGACGGTGTATTCTTCGGATGAAGATGAGAAAGGCGACGGCAGCAGTGTTGTGTCGAAGCTTACAAAAGATTCCGTACTTACCTTCGGGGAGTTCCGGGAAAAACAGCATTTTACGCAGCCGCCTGCTCATTTTACGGAAGCGGCGCTTGTAAAGGCACTGGAGGAGCAGGGCATCGGAAGACCGAGTACCTATGCGCCGACGATTACAACTATTCTCCAGAGACACTATGTGGCAAAAGAAGAAAAAAATCTGTATGTGACGGAACTGGGGGAAGCAGTGAACAAAATCATGGATATGGCGTTCCCTGTCATTATCGATTCAAAGTTTACGGCAAATATGGAACTATTACTTGACAAGGTAGAGGAAGGAACGGTTCCGTGGAAAACCGTCATACGCAATTTTTATCCGGATCTTGACGAGGCGGTAAAAAATGCGGAGAAAGAACTGGAGAAAGTTGAGATCAAAGAGGAAGAATCTGATGTACAATGTGAACTTTGCGGAAGAATGATGGTGATCAAATACGGACCTCACGGAAAATTTCTTGCCTGCCCGGGCTTTCCGGAATGTCATAATACGAAACCTTATTTTGAAAAAATCGGTGTTGCATGTCCGAAGTGCGGAAAAGAGATCGTGATCCGCAAGACAAAAAAAGGAAGAAAATATTACGGTTGTGAAGACAATCCGGAATGTGATTTTATGAGCTGGCAGAAGCCTTCTTCTAAGAAATGTCCGGAATGCGGCGGATATATGCTGGAAAAAGGAAGTAAACTGGTATGTGCCGATGAAAATTGCGGGTATGTAGAAAATAAAAAGAAAGAACCCGACTGAAATTATGAGCTGTATCAATCTGACTGTGAATAGTCAGAAATTTCAGATAATTATAGATAATTGCTTGAAAAAAAACAGTAAATGTGTTATATTTATGGTTAAGATCAGGCTGGATAAGCTATTTTGAACTTTAGGAGGAGTCCATGAGTGTACAGTTACTGGATAAAACGCGCAAGATTATTAAATTGCTTCATAATAATCATTCGCAAAAAGTAGTTTTTAACGATATCTGTAATGTATTGAGCGAAATTCTGGAATCGAATATTCTTGTGATCAGCAAGAAGGGAAAGATACTGGGAGTCGGAAAACAGGCGGGGATTGCGGAACTTACGGAATTACTTAAAGGAGATGTGGGGGTTATGGTGGATCAGATGTTAAATGAGCGTCTGCTCAGTGTTTTGTCCACGAAAGAAAACGTCAATCTTGCCACATTGGGGTTTTGCAATGAAAATATCAGAAAATTTCAGGCGATCATAGCACCGATCGAAGCAGGGGGAGAGCGTCTTGGAACACTTTTTATCTACAAGTGTGACAGACAGTATGAGATTGATGACATTATTCTCAGCGAATACGGTACGACGGTTGTGGGGTTGGAGATGATGCGCTCGGTAAATGAGGAAAATGCGGAGGAAGAACGCAAACTTCAGGTTGTGAAATCGGCGATCGGAACGTTGTCCTTTTCCGAGATGGAGGCAATGGTTCATATTTTTGAGGAACTGGATGGAAACGAGGGGCTTCTTGTTGCCAGTAAAGTCGCTGACAGAGTGGGAATTACCAGATCCGTCATTGTGAATGCACTCAGAAAATTTGAAAGTGCTGGGATCATAGAATCCCGATCTTCCGGTATGAAGGGAACTTACATCAAAGTGCTGAACGATGTTGTATTCGGCGAGATTAAAAAAATCCAATTATAGTAAAAGTCTAATATTTCGACAAATTTATCTTGCTATTTTTGTGAAAAGTTATTATAATGTGTGTTATGAGACTGATTATGCATACATTCAGGAAGAAGGAGTTTTGCTTATGCTACATACGAATGCCTTTAATTTTGTAAATATGCTGGAGAAGGCTGCAGATGCTTCTATGTTGCGCTATAATGTGATCGCGAATAATATTGCGAACAATGATACCCCGAATTATAAGAGAAAAGACGTTAATTTTGAAGATTATCTGCTGGAGGAGCTTACAAGCGGCAGCAACCGTTCTCTCAGAGAAAAAGTTGCGGATGTGGATCTTGATAATATTACTGCATCTACATATACAGATTATTCTCAGCTTTCCTATAGACTGGATGGCAACAACGTTGATATTGATACGGAAAATGTGGAACTGGCATCGACGCAGATCAAATATAATGCGGTGGTCGATACCATTCATTATGAATTCAGCCTGTATAAGGCAGCTATGGCGAAGTGATAAGGGGGATGAAGGATGGGTTTATTTACTTCTTTTGATATCAGTGCTTCAGGTATGACAGCCCAGAGACTGCGTACGGATATCATATCTGAAAATATTGCAAATGTAAATACGACGAGGACGCCGGAAGGTGGTACCTACCGGAGAAAAACAGTATATTTCACCGAGAAACGTTCCCATGATTTTAATAATATTTTGTTATATACCATGGGTGTTCGCGGCGCGGGACTTACGGGAACGGGAGTTCGCGTATCGAATGTGATCGAGGATTACGAGACTGATATGAATATGGTATATGATCCGGCACATCCGGATGCAGATGAAAATGGCTATGTAACATATCCTAATGTCAATATTGTGACGGAGATGACAAACCTGATCGATGCCTCGCGATCCTATGAGGCCAATGTTACCGCATTTAATGCGGCGAAGGCTATGGCGAGCAAGGGGTTGGAAATCGGAAAATAACCATAACGGAAAATAAAGGATAAAGAAGGAAAGGGAGAGAACAATGGCAGATGTGACAGCCGGATTAAATCAGGTAGGGTTGGATTTTTACAATAATGCACTGAAAGCGGTGACCGGTGAAGACAGAACGAAGGGTGTAAACGGAACGACGGGAACAGGGGCTTTTGCACAGATTCTGGATTCCGCAATGAACCTGATCAAAGAGACAGACAGCCTTTCCCGGGATGCGGAACAGGCGGCGGTTGATTTCACCTTGGGAAATACAGACAGTACCCATGAATTGACAGTGGCGCAGCAGAAAGCTTATATTTCTTTACAATACACAGTGGCTGTGAAAAACGCGTTTCTTGATGCCTATAAGGAAATTATGCAAATTCAGATTTAGCGTATATGTTTTGCTTGCTGCCGGAATGGAAAAATCGGCGGCAGGCATTGATATAAGATATCCGATATATTGGGATCAATGGTCGCAAACGCGGTCAAGACTGAAAAAAGATTGTAGAGTGAAGAATAATGAATGAGAGACTAAAGGAAGCCCAGACGAAGGTCAAGGACTTTTGGAATAAATATGATAAAAAGCAAAAAAGATTGATCGTCAGTATTGTTGCTATTGTGCTGGTTGCTGTCGTGATCCTTGCAGTGACTTTATCAACACCTCAGTACGAAATGTTGATCCAGTGCGAGAATGCAAAGTCGGCAGCGGACATTACAGATATCCTGACCAGCAATGATATTGCTTATACGACGGAAAACGGCGGATTGATCATTAATGTGGAGAAGGAAAATATGGTAAAAGCCACATATCTGATCGCACAGAATGGTTATCCGGCAGAGGGATACAGTATCAAGGATTATGTAGATAATGGAGGATTTAGCACCACTTCTGAGGATAAGGCAAGGCTCTACCAGAAGTATCTTGAGGACAAGATGGTGGATGTGCTGACCTCCTTTGATTATGTTAAAAACGCCAATGTGACATTCTCAATTCCTACGGAGACCTACAGCGTTCTGGAAGATGAGGCTGAACAGGAAACCTTTGTCAGTGTACAGCTGTCCTTAAAAAAAACCATTCCGGAGGGCGCGGCTGAGGCAATGGCGAAGTATTGCGCCACTGCGGTGGGAAATGATTCCACGGCAAGAATTACCATTATTGACTCGGATGGCAATACGCTTTTCAGCGGGGACAATACCACGGAGCTTTCAGATACAGTAAATGCTTCGGAAAGAGAAAAGATTCAGCAGCTGTACAACGACCAGATGGTTACGAATGTCACAAAACTGCTGACAACCACAAACCTGTACAGTACGGTTTCTGTATCTCCGAGTCTTGATATCTCTTTCAGCAAGGTGGATACGGTAGATACCGTTTACTCGAATGATAACGATGTAAAATCCAGTGATTATACTTATGACCAGACGGGAAGCGCTTCCGTAGGCGGTATTCCGGGAACAGATTCCAATGATGATGATACTACTTATACCATTGATACCGGAGACGGAACAAATACTACGATTTCCATTACAAAAAATGAATATTCTCCAAGCCAGACGATCACACATACGGAAGGCGAGCAGGGAAAATTAAACAAAGAGGGTTCCTCTATCGCAGTTGTGGTAAACCGCTATCAGGTATATGATGAGGCAACGCTGGAGGAAGCGGGAGAGTTAAAAAAGACATCATGGGAAGAATATAAGGCAAAGAATAATGCGGTAACACCGATGGATACCGACTTTACGCCGATGATACAGGCAATCGCCTACGGTACCGGAATTCCGGATACCGCAATCAGTATTATCGGTTACAATGTGCCGGTGTTCAATGATAAGGTGAGTGATATCACATTCACCGGTACGATTTTACCGATTATTTTAGCGGTATTGATTCTGGCACTGCTTTCTTTGATCGTATTTATGAGCTTGCGTCCGGTAGAAGTGACGGAAACAGAGCCGGAGCTGTCTGTGGAGGATATGCTTAAGACAACGAAAGAAAAAGAGCGTGTGGATGAGATCGAATATGATGAAAAGTCAGAGGTTCGCAAGGCAATCGAGAAATTCGTGGACGAAAATCCGGAATCTGTTGCTTTGCTGCTTAGAAACTGGCTGAACAATGATTGGGATTAGAAATATTTCTATGAAAACAATAAAAAAGACAGGAGGGGATGACAAATGCCAAGAGGAGCGCAGGATGAAGAAGAAGAACTGACAGGGACGGCGAAATCGGCAATCCTTTTGATTGCTTTGGGACCGGAAAAATCGGCAAAGGTCTTTAAGTATCTGAAAGATGAAGAAATTGAACAGCTGACTCTTGAAATTGCCAATATTCGGAGTGTTTCTCCTCAACAGAAAGAGGATGTACTGAACGAGTTTTATCAGGTCTGCCTTGCACAGCAGTATATCGCGGAAGGCGGTATCGGATATGCCAAGGAACTTCTGGAGACGGCACTTGGACCGGAGAAAGCACAGATGGTGATCACAAGGCTTACCTCATCCCTTCAGGTACGTCCGTTCGAGTTTGTCAGAAAGACGGATCCGACTCAGCTGTTGAACTTTATACAGGACGAGCATCCGCAGACGATTGCATTGATTCTGTCCTATCTGCCGGCGGCGCAGGCTGCGATGGTTGTATCTGCGCTTCCACCGGAAAAACAGCCGGATGTGGCAAAGAGAATTGCAAAAATGGATCGGACATCGCCGGATGTGATCCAACAGGTGGAGAATATTTTGGAAAGAAAACTGTCATCTTTGGTTACGCAGGATTATACCATTGTCGGTGGTGTAGATGCGATCGTTGATATTTTGAATACGGTAGACCGCGGAACCGAGAAACATATTATGGAAAATTTGGAAGTGGAAGAGCCGGAACTGGCAGACGAGATCCGAAGAAAAATGTTCGTATTCGAGGATATTTTGTCTTTGGACGACAAGACGATCCAGCGTGTGCTGCGTGATGTTGATAATAATGATCTCAGTGTTGCACTTAAGGGAACCAATGCGGAAGTTCAGACTGTTATCTTTAACAATCTTTCAAAACGTCTTGCTGAGATGATCAGAGAGGATATGGAATTTATGGGTCCGATCCGTATGAAAGATGTGGAAGAGGCACAGCAGAAGATTGTTGGTATTATCAGAAAACTTGAAGATACCGGAGAAATCATCATTTCCCGTGGCGGAGGTGACGAACTCATTGTCTAATGTATACAAACAGCTTGGACTGCCTGCAGAAAAAAGTGAAATTCGTGTTATAGATTATAACAAGATCATCTCTGAAAAACTGGAAAGAATCAAATTAGAGTTGGAAAAAGATTCCTCGGAATTTCAGGAGGATGGTTTTACGGTAGGCTTAAATGCCGAGAATGTAGAAATTCTTTTGGATGATAAGCAGGAGCCTGCGATTACGGAAGAAGAAGCAAAGAATACTGCCGAAGAGATTCTGCAAAGCGCAAGGGAAGAAGCGGAGCGGATCAGATCTGTTGCGGAGAACGATGCAGCGGCAATCGTAAAGCAGGCAGAGGAGGAACGTATCCAGATTCTTCAGGATTCCAGCCAAGAAGGAAGAGAGCAGGGATATCAGGAGGGCACGGAAAAAGCCCGGATAGAATATGAAGCACAAAAGGAAGAATTGAACAGACAAAGGGAAGAAATGGAGCTGGAGCTGAAAAAACAGCAGGAGGAAATGGAACCCAAGCTTGTGGAGACCATTCTTGAAGTCCTTTCCAGTGTGACGCATCTTATGGCGGAGAATAAAAAAGACCTGATCCTTACGATTGTGAACAGTGCTTTGGAGGGGATCGATGTCAGTAAAAATTATATTATTCGTGTATGTCATGAGGATGCAGTATTTTTGCGGAATAACCGGGATAAATTAAATACCGGTGAAACGGATGCAGAATTTGAGATTGTAGAGGATCCGGCCATGAAGAAAAATCAGTGCATCATTGATACGGAACTTGGTTTTATTGATTGCGGTCTGGATCTGCAGTTGGAAGAATTATCGGAAGATATCAGATTATTGTCTTTGGCAGGAAAGAGAGTCTGAAGTGGTGAGATCATGATAAAACTGGATTTGAATAAATATCTCGCGCTGAAACGGAAAAAGTATTATAAACATATGGGGAAAGTAACTAAAATCGTGGGACTTACCATAGAATCCGCAGGACCGGACGCCAGACTGAATGATGTCTGCCGGATTGTTCCCAGTGAATCGGGGAGACCGGATGTAATGGCGGAAGTTGTGGGCTTTCGGGAGGGACGTGTTCTTCTGATGCCTTTTGAAACAGTGGACGGCGTTGGACCGGGATGCATTGTTGAAAATACCAATGATGTTTTGAAAGTAAAGGTTGGCGAGGAATTGCTCGGTAAAGTGGTTGACGGTCTCGGAAGACCGATCGACGGGGAGATGCCGGCTCAGATGGAATCCTATTCCGTAGAGGCATCGCCGCCGGATCCCATGTCCCGTGTGATCATCAAGGATGTTTTGCCGCTTGGAGTAAAAGCAGTAGATGGTCTGATTACCGTAGGGAAAGGACAAAGAATCGGTATTTTTGCAGGAAGCGGCGTGGGAAAAAGTACACTGCTCGGTATGTTTGCCAGAAATACAAAGGCGGATATCAATGTGATCGCCCTGATCGGCGAGCGTGGACGGGAAGTCCGCGAATTCGTGGAGCGGGATCTTGGTGTAGAAGGAATGAAACGAAGTGTGGTAGTTGTGGCTACATCAGATAAACCGGCATTGATCCGGAATAAAGCGGCAAAGACAGCAACGGCAATCGCGGAATATTTTCGGGATCAGGGAAAAGATGTGTTGTTGATGATGGATTCATTGACCCGTTTTTCCATGGCACAGAGAGAAATCGGACTGGCTTCCGGAGAACCTCCGGTGACAAGAGGTTATCCGCCAAGTGTTTACAGTGAGATGCCGAAATTGTTAGAGCGCGCGGGAATGGCGGAAAAAGGTTCTATTACCGGATTGTATACCGTCCTTGTGGATGGTGATGACTTTAATGAACCGATCACGGATACGGCGCGAAGCATTCTGGACGGTCATATTATGTTATCGAGAAAATTGGGACATAAGAATCATTATCCTGCCATCGATGTATTGCAAAGTATTTCCAGAGTAATGGGTCAGATTGCTACGAGAGAACATAAACAGCTTGCCGGAAAGTTAAAGACGGTTATGGCGACGTATAACGAGGCGGAGGATCTGATCAATATCGGGGCGTATAAACCCGGTTCCAATAAAAATATAGATTTTGCGGTATCAAAGATCGATGAGGTCAATGAATTCCTCTGTCAGGGTGTCGATGAACGATTTACATTTGAAGAGGAATTGGAAATGTTAAGAGCGATTTTTGCAGAGTGATAAGCGGTGATGAAAAATGATGAAATTTGTATATCGCATGCAAAATATTCTGGACTTGCAATTAAAGTTGGAAGAACAGGCAAAAGCAGCTTTTTCCCTTGCAAATCAAAAATTGAGGGAAGAAGAATTAAAGTTAAAGCAGCTTCAGGACGAAATATATACATATGAAAATAATCTGAGAGAAGCGCAAAAGGGAATTCTTGATTTCTATGAGATCCGAAGGTTGCAGGAAGCGATTACGGTAAAGAAAGAGCAGAAAGAAGCGCAAAAAAAGAATATCAGGATAGCCCAGAAAAATGTGGAAATTGCCAGAAAGAAGTTAAACGATGTAATGATCGAGCGAAAGACGCAGGAGATTCTTCGGGAAAAAGCTCTGGAAGAATACAAGAAAGAGCTGAATGATGAAGAGAAAAAAGTGACGGATGAATTGACGAGTTATCGTTACAACGGCAATGGAAAGGAAACAGATTATGCCTAGGAAGAAGAAAAATGACAATGTGGACGGAGTAGATTCGGAGGAGAAAGGCGGCAGTAAATTTTTGGCACTGCTGATCGGTCTGTTGATCATAGCTGTCTGGCTGGTCATTTTTGCTGCTCTGATCAAGTTTGATGTAGGGGGGTTCGGAAGTTCGGTGATGACGCCGTTGCTGAAAGATGTTCCCGTACTCAATAAGATTCTTCCGGATCAGGCGACGGAACAGACAAAAGCACAGGATTATCCGTATAAAAATCTTGCGGAAGCCATTGATTATATCAAGAAACTGGAGACAGAGCTGGAGAAATATAAAAAATCCTCCGGAACTGACACGGACAAGATTGCGGAACTGGAAGCCGAGATTCAACGGCTGAAAGTTTTTGAAGAGTCACAGGCAGCACTGGAAGAAGAAAAAAAGGAGTTTTATAACGAAGTAGTGCTTGGTGATTCCGCTTTGTCATATGATAATTATAAAAAATATTATGAGGAGATCGAGCCGGAATATGCGGCTGAGTTGTATAAGCAGGTGGCAGCTCAATATCTCTATGATGAACAATATAAGGATCTTGCGGATGCGTATACGGCGATGAAACCGGCGAAGGCGGCTGCGGCTTTGTATGAGATGACGGGTAATATGGAAACGATCGTTGCGATCTTAAAGAATATGGAAAGCGGAAGCAGAGCGGCGATTCTGAATGCATTGAGTGATCTGGATGCGGTATTTTGCGGTAAGCTGACCGTACTTCTTGCCCCATAGGCAGTAATATCTTTTTGATATTGAATGTCGCATGGCTTTAGCCCTGCGACCTGCGGGAATTGCTGCCAACGGCAGCAATTCCCGCAGGCCGCAGATTCAAACTCCCACCTACGTAAGTTTCCTTTCTTTACTCACCACCTATAGAGGTGGGAGATTGAATCGGAGTGCT
>CADBTR010000007.1 GCA_902797675.1 uncultured Lachnospiraceae bacterium | reverse complement strand
CGCCACCAGTCCGGCATGAATGTCCAAAACCTTACGAATACAAGTATTCGTCGGCTTTGAATATTCATGCTGCTGAATAATTACAAAAAATAAAGTGGTCAAACAACCGGGAGAACATTATGATATTTTGTACAGATCTTGACAACACACTCATTTACTCCGGCAGGCATGAGATCGGAGCGGAAAAAATCTGCGTAGAGTATTATCAGGGGCGGGAAGCCTCCTATATGACAAAACGGTCGCTGGCGTTGCTTGAAAAATTAAGAGGTGGAAAATTAAAGAACAGGCTTCGCATCGTTCCGGTGACGACACGAACGGTAGAGCAATATCAGCGGATTCATATCGGCGACGCGCCTTTTGAGTATGCGCTCACTTGTAACGGCGGTCTGCTGCTTTGCAACGGGGAGACGGATCGGGCGTGGCTGCGGGAATCCAAAGAACTGGTGGCAGATATGCGGGAGGAAGTGGTGCGCGGGATCCGGCTTTTGGAAAAAGACGAAAACCGGATTATGGAAATACGGGATATCGAGGAACTTTTTGTATTTACCAAAAGCTCCGAGCCGGAGGAAACCATCAGGCGTATGGGGGAACAGTTGGATCTAAGTAAAGTCGGCTTGTTTCAAAACGGAGTGAAAGTCTATATCGTGCCCAAAGGGCTGGATAAGGGAACGGGAATCAAAAGGCTGGCGAAAAAGCTGAGAGAGGATAAAATATTTGCGGCGGGAGACAGCAATTTTGATATTCCTATGCTCAAAGTCGCCGATTACAGCTTCCTGCCGGAGAAACTGGCGAAAGCATGGAAAGATTCTGAAAATTTGAAAATCCCGGAAAACCCGGAAACAATGCATATCGTCGGTGAAAACCGGATATTCTCGGATGAAATATTAAAAATATTATGCGAAATCACATAAAATTATATATCACTGGCGCTCTGATTGAATGTCGCATGGCTTTAGCCCTGCGATCTGCTTGCCGGAGGCGGCAGCAATTCCCGTAGGCCGGAGATTCAAACACTTTTTGGTAACGCCCCCCTCTTTGCCGGAGGCGGCAGGTCGTAAGCCTGACGGCATACGACACGGAACCCGACATAAAAACTCGCAAAAACGCGGTTGCGGAAAACAAAAAAAAGTGTTATAATCGGAATATCAGATTTCGTAATAAAAATAAAAGGAGAGAAGATATGTTTAATCAGGTATTCGGAAACTATTTGGTAGAACAGGGGATCATGACACAGGCCGAGCTTGATGATATCTTGGAACAGCAGCAGACCGAGCGTGTGAAGCTGGGAACCATCGCCGTTGCTGAAGGATTCATGACAAGCGAACAGGTAGAAGAGGTCAATCACCTGCAGGTACAGATGGACAAGCGGTTCGGTGATATTGCCATAGAACAGAATTATTTGACGGAAGACCAGCTTGTCACGCTCTTGTCAAAACAGGGAAGCAGTTACATGAAGTTTCTGCAGATTCTTATGGAGCAGCAGTCTTTCACCATGAATCAGATCGAGGATCTGACGGAAGACTTTAAGAAAGATTACGGATTTTCCGATGATGAAGTGACGGCATTGAAGGAAGACGATTTTGACAACATCGTGCCGGCTTTTGTCTATGCGTCAAAGCCTTATGTGGCAGAGCTGGTGGCGCTTGTGCTGCGAAGCCTGGTGCGTTTCGTGACATCGGATTTCTATATTGGAAATGTGAAACATTTGCAGGAGTTTTCATATATTAGTTTAGTGGGGCAAAAACTGATCGGGGAACAGGATATTACTTTGGGATTCGTAGGAATTGATGATAACGATGGTATAGAGGAACTTGCATCCGGATTTTCCAATACTCCGTTAAATGAACTGGGAGATGAGATGTATGACGCCATCGGAGAATTTTGTAATATCTGCAACGGGTTGCTTGCAACGGAATTAAGCTCCAGAAAGGTTCGTATTGACATGGAACCGCCGTTTATCTATCTGGATCAGCATGTGCAGGGTGATTCTTACCTGATTCCGCTCTATATTCATGGAAAAGAAGTGAAGATTTTTATTTCCGTGAACAGTGAGACTGTACTTGGACAGGAACCGTTCGTGATCAACGTGGAACACCGGGAGGATGTGGAAGCGGAAGAAGGCAAGAGATCTGTGCTGGTGGTAGATGATTCCATATTTATCAGAAAGACTTTGCGGGGATTGATCGAAGGACTTGGATATACCGTTGTGAGCGAGGCGGTCAACGGTCTGGAAGGCGTGGAAGCGTATAAGAGATATCATCCGGATCTTGTGACTTTGGATATCACCATGCCGGTTATGGAAGGACTGGAGGCGCTGCGGCAGATTCTGGAATATGATCCGGCTGCGAAGGTGATTATGGTAACAGCGGCAGGACAGCAGAGCAAAGTAATCGAGGCGCTGAAACAGGGCGCGAAGAAGTTCGTGATGAAACCATTTGATCCGGAGGAGATCAAGAAAACATTATTGACGACATAAAATGAATCGGGTAGGAATATCCTGTTACACCGAAAGCCCATGTTGTAACAAGCAACGTGGGCTTTTGTGACGCATAAGGAGTCTTTTTATGAATATTATCATCGCCGGATGCGGCAGAGTGGGAAGCACGCTCACGGAACAATTAAGTGCCGAAGGACACGAGATCTCTATCATTGATGAGGATGCGGAGGTTGTGGAAAATATTTCCGCTAAATTCGATGTTATGGGGGTTGAGGGGAATTGCATCAGCTACCGCATTCAGAAAGAAGCGGGCATCGATGATGCGGATCTGCTCATAGCCGTGACAGACAGTGACGAGACGAACATGCTCGCCTGCCTGATCGGGAAAAAGACCGGTAATTGCCATACCATCGCGAGAGTGCGGACGCCGGAATATTTTGAGGAAATCAGCTATATCAGAGAGGAACTGGGACTTTCCATGTCCATCAATCCGGAACTGGCGGCGGCCTCCGAGGTTGCGCGCCTGATACAGATCCCGTCGGCGCTGGAAGTCGATACCTTCGCAAAAGGCAGGGTAAACCTGATCAAGATCCAGATACCGGAGAAATCCGTACTTGACGGGATCAATCTGATCCACATGGCGGAAAAAGTCAATAAAAACGTATTGGTCTGCATGGTAGAGAGAGAGGGGGAAGTCATTATCCCCCGGGGCGGTTTTGTGTTAAAGGCGGGAGATCACATGTCGGTCACCGTGCCCATCAAAGATGTAAACCATTTCCTGCGGCAGATCGGCGTTAAGGCGAAAAGCATACATAACGTCATGATCGCAGGCGGAGGAACGATCTCCTATTATCTGGCAAGGCAGCTTATCGCCGCAAAAGTCAACGTCAAGATTGTGGAGAAAGACTTAGATCGCTGCAGCGAATTGAGTGAATTGCTGCCGGAGGCGATGATCATACATGGAGACGTTACAGAACGTGATCTTTTACTGGAGGAAAATATCGGGAATGAAGATGCGGTTGCGGCGCTGACCGATTCCGATGAGGAAAATGTGCTGCTGTCGCTGTTTGTTGGAAAAGTATCGAATGCAAAGCGAATGGTGAAGATCACAAGCAGCTCTTTTGAAGAAGTCATCGACGAGATGCCGGTTGGCAATATCGTTGCCCCGAAAAATATCACCGCGGAATATATCCTGCGGTATGTGCGCTCCCGCCAGAACTCCTATGAGAGCAATGTGGAGACCTTGTACCGGCTGGCGGACGGCCGGGTGGAAGCGCTGGAATTCACTGTGGGAGCGAACACGAAGGTATGCAACAACCCTATCAGTGCCTTGCGGCTGAAAGACAATACGCTTTTATGCAGCATTACAAGAAACGGTAAAATAATCCGTCCTACAGGAAAAGAAAGTATCCTGCCGAAAGATAATGTCGTCGTCGTCACGAAACATCAGGGGTTGAACGGTATTGACGATATCCTCGCCGAATAGCGTAAAGGGAAATGTTATGAATTATAAAATTATTAAATATGTTATGGGAATTGTCCTGTGTTTTGGCGCGATCTTTATGTTGCTGCCATGCCTGGTTGCCATTTATTATCATGAACATGCGGTATTTCCGTTCTTTGTCTGCGCTATGGGAACCGGTCTGCTGGGTCTTGCGCTTGCCAGAAGGAAACCGGAAAACACCACCATGTTTGCAAAAGAGGGAATCGTCATCGTCGCGGTATGCTGGATCTTATTAAGCTTCATCGGCGCAATTCCCTATCTTGCAACGGGGAGTATCAGACAGCCCATCAACGCGCTGTTTGAATCCGTATCGGGCTTTACAACGACGGGAGCCAGTATTTTAGCGGAGATCGACGGACTGCCACACTGTATCCTGTTCTGGAGGTGTTTCTCCCAGTGGATCGGAGGAATGGGAGTGCTGGTATTCATCATGGCGGTATTGCCAAATCTTGGAGCAAGCAATCTCTACCTGATGAGGGCGGAGAGCAGCGGACCGTCCGTTAGAAAATTTCTGCCGAAAATGCAAAGCATGGCGTTTTTGTTATATGCCATCTACATTGCCCTGACGATCCTTGAATTCGTGCTTCTGGTGATCGCAGGCATGCCGGTATTCGACGCGCTGTGTGACAGCCTTTCCACGGCGGGAACCGGAGGCTTCGCGGTTCGGACGGACAGTATCGCCTCCTACAGCAGAGCGGTAAAATTGATCATTGCCATATTCATGCTCTTATTCGGCGTAAACTTTCAGTTCTACTTCCTGCTGCTGATGAAACATATAAAAGAAGCCTTCCGCATGGAAGAAGTGCGCTGGTACGTGGTGATCTATACGACGGCGGTCTGCCTGATCGCGATCAACCTCACATTCTCGGTGGGACAGATGACTACCGGTGAGATACAGGGAAACTTTGAAGATGCGATCTTTCAGGTCGCCACCGTCATGACGAGCAGCGGCTTTGCTACCGTTGATTACGCCAGATGGCCGGAATTTTCCCAGACCCTCATGCTCATCGTGATGTGTGTGGGAGCCTGCTCGGGGAGTACAGCCTGCGGGATCAAGATCTCAAGAGTGCTTCTGTATGTCAAAGCCATGGGGAAAGAACTGGAATTCCAGCTGCACCCGCGAAGCGTAAGAAAGATCAAGATGGATGACAAAACCGTAGATCATGAGACTCTGCGGTCTACGAAGGCATTTCTGCTGGCGTATATATTTATCATCGTATTGGCGACTTTGATCATAAGTATTGATCAGTTTGACTTCCGGACGAATTTTACCGCCTCCATCGCCATGCTGAACAATATCGGACCGGGGTTGGGAAACGTGGGACCTACGTGTTGTTACGAATCTTTCTCACCATTGTCCAAATTTGTCATGATGTTTGAGATGCTGGCAGGACGTCTGGAAATCGTGCCGATGCTGGTATTGCTGACGCCGGGAACGTGGAAGAAGCAATGATTACTGCAAGTAAAATGTCGGGTACAGACTGCGGGAAACTATTGTGGATCGCAATGTGCATAGTCAATATCACCAAAATTTATGACAATTTTCTGGTGAAATATAAGTTGACGGATTTTGAAAGTATGTACTATACTATACAGTAGGAGTGCAATGCTCAAATATTTAATGAAAAGGAATATGAGATATGGCAGGGATTAGAAAAAGAATCAGACTCGGTGATCTTTTGCTTCAGCAGGGGCTGATTACAGACGAACAGTTGTCCGCTGCGCTGCAGCAGCAGAAGGAGACAAAATCACAGCTCGGTGATACGCTGATCAATATGGGATTCGTGACACAGCAGACGATCATCGATGTATTGTCCAGACAGTTAGGCGTGGAGTATGTGGATCTTCGGAAATATGACATTGACGAAGAAGCCGTTCGCCTGATTTCTGAGGAAATGTCAAGAAAACATCGTCTTCTTCCGATTGCGAAGTCCAAGACCAACGCCAATGGATTGATCGTGGCGATGGTGGATCCGGCGGATATCATGGCCATCGATGATGTGTCGATCCTGACGAATATGCAGGTGGAGCCGGTGCTCAGTACCTCCGAGGAGATTGAATTCTTCCTTGATAAGGTATACGGAAGACAGGCGGCAAACAGTATTACGGAAGCTTTCATAAAAGAGCAGCATGACGCGTTAAAGATTACGGAAGAAGAAGCGGATGATATTGCGAGAAAGGAAGATGTCGAGAATTCCCCAATCGTACAGCTGGTGCGAAACATCATCGAGCAGGCGGCAAGACAGAATACCAGTGATATTCATATCGAGCCTTTTGAGACCTTTGTCCGTGTCCGCTATCGTGTGGACGGTTCTTTGAGAGAGGTCATGAGCTATCCGAAGGAAGTGTTCAACGCCATGATCGCCCGTATCAAGATCATGTCAGGCATGGACATCGCGGAAAAGAGAAAACCGCAGGATGGTCGTATCACCATCATGGTTGACAGGAAAGAGTATGATATCCGTGTATCTAATCTTCCTACCGTATACGGCGAGAAGTGCGTAATGCGTCTTGCTTACAAAGAAGGTTTCAAACGAAACAAGGCGGATCTCGGTATGAGACCGGAGGATCTGGAGCGTTTCGACCATATCCTGCAGAATCCGCACGGAATCATTCTGGTAACGGGACCTACCGGTTCCGGTAAATCAACCACATTGTATACCGCGCTGAATGAGTTAAACAGTGAAGAAGTAAATATCATCACCGTCGAGGACCCGGTAGAGGCGAATGTGGACGGCGTTAATCAGGTACACGTTAATGTCAAGGCAGGACTTACCTTCGCATCTGCCCTTCGTTCCATTCTCCGTCAGGATCCGGATATCATCATGATCGGTGAGATCCGAGACGGTGAGACGGCGCAGATCGCGGTGCAGGCGTCCATCACCGGACACCTGGTAGTAAGTACCCTCCATACAAACAGTACCGCCGGTACCATCGGCCGTATCATCGATATGGGAATCGAGCCGTATCTGCTCGGAGACTCTCTGGTAGGTATTATCGCCCAGCGACTTGTAAAGAGACTTTGTCCGGAATGTAAGAAGAAGAAAAAGGCAGACGATATGGAGAAAATGCTCCTTGAGATGCCATTGGATCAGGAACAAATCGTATATGAGCCGGGCGGCTGTCAGGCTTGCGGCAATACCGGTTACAGAGGACGAATCGGTATTTACGAGATCATGACCATCACGACGAGAATGAAGAAACTGATCGCCGCAGGGGCTTCTGCAGAGGAATTAAAGAAAGCCGCTGAGGAAGAGGGAATGAGTTCTCTTAGAACATCTGCCGCAAAATATGTAAAAGAGGGTATCACCTCTGTGGCTGAGATGATGAAGGTTACCTACAATGCGGATGACGAGCAGCAGGAAGTAAAGGAAGAGGAAGCGCCGCAGGAAGAGGAAAAACCGAAGGTCAAGATGATGAAAAGAGCCTGATGCAAGGTGAATTCGTAAGCTGATTCGGGAAAAGAGCCTGATACAAAAAATAAGGTAAAGATTGGGAAAAAAGTTCCGATATATAACGAGACGGACGGGAAACTGTCCGTTTACACGAAAGGACAGGTCAGAATACATGATACAGATCGAACAGATATTACAGATTGCAAAGGAAGCGAAGGCTTCCGATATACATATTACCGTCGGTGTACCGCCGAAGATGAGAGTGCATGGAACCTTGGCGAATATGGAACTTCCGGCGCTGACGCCGCCGGATACGGAGATTTTACTGAATCCGACCATGAACGATAAGCAGAAAGACACCTTCCGCAAGACCGGTGAAGTGGATTTCTCTTATCAGATCGAGGGAATCGGCCGATACAGAGTGAATGTGTTCCGTCAGAAAGGCTGTATGGCGGCAGCACTCCGTACCGTATCTTCACAGCCGCCGAGACCGGAGCAGTTGGGACTGCCGAAATCGGTCGTAAATCTTTATAAGAAGAAGAGAGGATTGATCCTGGTTACGGGACCTACCGGTTCCGGTAAATCTACCACACTGGCTTCCATCATCAATCAGGTCAACGAAGCCTCTGCGGAGCATATCATCACATTGGAGGATCCAATCGAGTACTTGCATGAGCATAAACTCTCCATGGTGAATCAGCGAGAAGTGGGATTGGATACCTTATCTTACGCAAATGCCTTAAGAGGCGCTCTCCGTGAGGATCCGGACGTAATCCTCGTAGGTGAGATGCGAGACTTAGAGACGATCTCTACAGCGGTAACCGCCGCCGAGACCGGACACTTGGTGCTCAGTACCCTGCATACCATCGGTGCGGCAGCTACCATCGACCGTATCATCGACGTTTTTCCGCCGCATCAGCAGCAGCAGATCAGAGTGCAGCTCTCCATGGTGCTTGAGAGTATCATCTCCCAGCAGTTGATCCCGACGGTACAGCCGGGACGTGTGGCAGCTTTTGAGGTTCTTCATTGTAACCCTGCCATCCGAAACCTGATCCGTGAGGGAAAGACTTTCCAGATCACCTCTCAGTTGCAGACTAATAAGAAACTGGGAATGCAGACCATGGATGATTCCATCTACGATCTTTTTGCCCAGGGATTAATCAACAAAAAGAACGCCATCGACTACGCGGTAGACTCCGGACAGATGGAACGAAAAGTAGGAATTTATTAAAAAAAGTGCTTGCCTTTTGTTCATAAAAATGTTAATATAAAGTAAACACTCTGTGAATGAGATGAAAATGCAGAGAGAGGGAGGATTGATATGGCAATCTTTTTGTATGAAGGTATCGATAAGAGCGGAAAAATCCAAAAAGGCAATGTCGATGCTGAATCATTGGAAGAAGCCAGAGCGTCGCTGAAAAGCGAAGGCTTGACAGTGACGAAACTGTCAGAAGGCTCGGCTTTGAATAAAGAGATCTCCTTCGGCGGCAAGAAGAAAGTCGGAGCGAGAGATATGGGTGTCTTCTGCCGGCAGTTCGTCAGTATCTCCAAAGCCGGTGTCGGCGTGGTGGACGCGTTGGAGATGTTGGCAGATCAGACGGAGAATAAAACATTAAAAGCAGCGATCCTGAATGTACATGACAATGTACAGAAAGGTGATTCCTTTGCGGGAGCCATGAGAAAAGAGACGGTATTCCCACAACTTTTGATCAACATGACGGAGGCGGGTGAGGCGTCCGGTAACTTAGAGAAAGCTATGGAGGGTATGGCAGATCACTTCGAGACAGACGCTAGACTGAAAGCGGTCGTGAAGAAAGCGATGATGTATCCGATCGTACTGAGCGTAGTTATGCTTGCGGTTATTGTGGTACTGTTGACAGTGGTTATTCCGAACTTCCAGTCGATGTTTGATCAGATCGGCGGTGAGCTTCCGGCTGTCACGAAAGCAGTTGTGGCTATGAGTCATTTTGTACAGACTAAGTGGTACATTATCCTGATTGTTATTGCAGCGATTATATTCGCATTCCGTGCTTACAACAGCACACCGGAGGGACAGCGACAGGTCGCAAGAATTTTGATGAAAGCTCCGGTGTTCGGTGAACTGATCCAGAAGCAGAATTGTGCCAGATTCGCATCTACCTTGGCAACTCTTGTAGGAGCCGGTATGGGTATGGTGGAAGCGATCGAGATCACAGGAAAGACATTAGATAATATCTTATATCGGGAAGCAGTGTTAGATACTGCGGTTCAGGTACAGCGAGGCGTGCAGTTATCCTTGCCGCTGAAAGCTTCCGGGCTGTTCCCATCCATGATCTTGCAGATGATCGCTATCGGTGAGGAAACCGGTAACTTAGAGGAGATGTTGAACAACTCAGCAAAGTATTATGATGAGGAAGTTCAGAATACAACGGAACAGATGACAAGCCTTATGGAGCCGGTGATCCTGATCGCCATGGCAGGTGTCGTATGTTTGCTGATCGCAGCAGTATACGGACCGATGATGACTATGTACAACCAGTTGGGTGCACAGGCAGGGTAATCTTATTGGATATATAGTTTTCTATACCCGAAGAAAACTTTTATCAAACATAGAAACATTTAATCAAAGTATAATGAAAAAAGGAGAACAAAGAATTATGAAGAAGATGAACAACAAAGGTTTCTCTCTCGTAGAGTTAATCGTCGTAATCGCTATCATGGCAGTACTTATCGGTGTACTTGCACCAACATTACTTAACAACATTGAGAAGTCAAAGGTTAGCAAGGATAAGCAGAACGTAGATACTCTGTTTGACACTTTCCGTGATGCAACAGGTAACCCGGATTTCACAATCAAATATCCTGCAACACTTGCATTGAAATTCTCAGGTGATAAACTTACTCTTAAAGCAAGTGATTTTGATGCTGCTTTCTTAGGAACAGGTAAGACTGGTTTTGGTCAGGAAGTTCTTGATGCTTTCGGCGATACAAAGCTTGAAGTTGCTTCTAAGGACTTTAACGGTTCTACAATCACTCTTTCCATCAACGGCAAGGGTAAAGCTGGTTACAAGGTTGACAAGAGCGATGGTACTAACATCGTTAACGAAGGCTTCTATGGCTCAGGCTCAGGTTCATGATGAACTGATCCCAACTTTATTACTTGGACGATAACTCTAAGGAGACTAACTGAATGCAACGAGAACTGATACTGCTTGCGTTTTTCTTCTTCCTGTACGGGATAATCATAGGAAGCTTTGTGAACGTTTGCATTTACCGGATTCCAAAACATGAGAATATTGCCGTTACAAGGTCCCACTGCATGTCATGCGGGCATCAGCTCGCATGGTATGACCTGTTTCCGCTGTTCAGCTACTTATTCCTTCGCGGAAAATGTCGCTATTGCGGTGTGAAACTCTCCAAACAATATCCATTGGTGGAGTTTATCAATGGTGTCGGGTATGTTTGGATCTTCGGCGTATGCGGTATCGGTTCAACTTGCATTTTTTATTGTCTGACATTTTCAGCGTTGGTAGCGTTAAGTGTTATTGACTGGAGAACATTTGAGATACCTGTAGGAATCAACCTCTTTATCGGAGCGATGGGTATCGGAGAGACGATCTTTGATTGTTTAAACAATCAGGATCAGTTAAAAGAAGCGTTGGCAGATCATTTGATCGGAATGATCTGTGTCAGTTTATTTCTTTACTTATTATATGTGCTGACGAAAGGCAGAGGAATCGGCGGCGGCGATGTGAAATTGATGGCTGCGGCAGGACTTTTGCTGGGTTGGCAGAAAATCATCCTTGCGCTGGTGCTGGGATGCGTGATCGGTTCGATCGTACATATTGTACGAATGAAACTGTCAGGGCAGAAACATGTATTGGCATTTGGTCCGTATTTGTCGGTGGGGATTTTTATCACCATGTTGTACGGACAGAATATGATCGACTGGTATCTGGGCTTATTTGCACCGGTACAGTAGATTTTGAACGGCACTCCGATTCAATCTCCCACCTCTATAGGTGGTGAGTAAAGAAAGGAAACTTGCGTAGGTGGGAGTTTGAATCTCCGACCTGCGGGAATTGCTGCCGCCTCCAGCAAGCAGGTCGCAGGGCTAAAGCCATGCGACATTCAAAATGTAGCAGATTTGGATACCGGTTGCGGCGGAGTGGAATGACGGAATAACCGGAGGATATTCGATATTAGATTTAGAAAGCATCAGAGAAGAATTTACCAAAGAACTGTTCTTTTCTGTGTATATAAAAGCACGGGAGAAAAAGCACTTTCGTGCGGAAATGATTAGAGGAGGATACAAAGATATGGCGAATGTGTTAACCATCAGCGTCGGCAGTATGTCGATTAAGCTTTGTGAGATCAGCTACGCCGGAAACAATATCCATCTTCATAAAGCGGCGGTGGCAAGAACACCGGAAGGAAGCGTAGAGGATGGATTTATCAAGGATGAGGAAGCAGTGGTAGCCGCCATCGATGCATCCTTGAAAGCAAACAAGTTTGAAGCGAGAACTGCGGTGTTTGAGCTTTTCTCAAGCCGGATTGCTTCCAAGGAAGTAATGGTGCCGGACTTGAAACCAAAGAAATTAACCCAGTTGATTGAGGCAAACGCAACGGATTATTTTCCGGTAAACATCAGCGATTATATCGTAACTCACAAGTCTTTAGAGACGGTGACAAGCGAAGAAGATAAGACAAAACAGCAAAGAGTTCTGGTATATGCCGCGCCGAAAGAGATGGTCATGGCATGTTTCAATATCGGATATCGTCTGGGACTCTATGTTGATCGAGTGGATTACGCCGGCAACTCCGTCGTTCAGGTGGCTCAGAGAGAGATCGGACCGGAGTCCACGATGGTAGTACATATTCAGGAAGATAATTCCACGATTAACATTTTGGAAAACAACGTATTACAATTACAGAGAATCGTGCCTTACGGCAAGAGCATGGTTGTACAGGCGCTGGCTGAGATCAAGGAAGTTTCCTTGGTTGAGGCGGAAGAAATGCTTGCTACCGATGAATTGATTCATGAGTCTTTCGATGGAGACGAATTAACCGATGTCTTAAAGTATATGCTGAACAACATCGAGCGTGTCGTTGATTATTATGTATCGAGACATCAGGGCGTTCCGATCAAGAACCTGTATCTGACAGGAGCCAGTACAGAGCTTTTGGGTATTGAGGAACTCTTTACAAACGAATTCCAGTTCGAGGTAACGGCAAACCTTCCGATGAATAACGTAGTCATTGCTGCGGATCTGATGATGCCGCAAGAGTACACCGGACGATTCATTGTCAACTTAGGCGCCGGTATCTCCCCTGCCGACTTCATTCCGAAGGAAGAGGTGGAGAAAGCCAAGAAAGATGTGGACTTTCAGTTATTAAACCTTGCATTGCTCGGTGCGGTACTGGTTTCCGCCATTATGATCCTTGTGCCGCTGGTTCAGCTGATTTCCATGAAGAGTCAGCGAAGCACATGGCAGGAACGTGTTGACAGTATCAGCGATATCGAGCAGGTCGTTGGAGATTATTATACAGCATTGGACAGAACCAACGATGCGAAAGCTTACGAAAATCTGTCATGGAATCCGGATAATACGCTGGAAGCTCTGGTAGAAGATCTGGAAGATATCGTTCCAAGCGCGGTTGCATTAAACTCTGTGAATATCAGTTCCGGTGTTGTGACCATGAGTGGAACGACGAATACAAAAGATTCTGTATCGAAGTTTTTGATTAACTTAAAGGCATTAGGTTATGCCGAAAATGTTATGACAGGTTCCCTGACAGAATCCGTAACAGAATCCGGTGAAAGTTCTGTAGCGTTCTCGATTTCGTTCTCATTTACTGACGCGGGAACAACGGACGACGCTGAGAAGAATGAGAAAGAGAAGTAGGAAGGAGGAGAGAAAAGATGGACGATATGGAGATTGAAGAGAAGACGGTTGAGGAACAGGCAGATTCCGGAAGTTCTAAAAAACCGGGCTTAAAACTAACAGAGAGAGACAGAATCCTCTTATTTGTAATTATTATTGTGGCATTGGTTTTCTGCTCCTACTACTTCGGGTATAAGAATATCAGTGCGGCAGTGGTAAAAGAAAGAGAACAGAAAGATATCCTGATGGAAAAGTATCAGGCGTTGTATCCGCTGGCAAAGAACAAGGACAGCTACATCAAGCAGACGGACACTTTGAATTCCGATTTTGATGATATCCTTGCAAAGTATCCGAACGGTACCAGCCAGGAAGAACTGATCGTATTGACAAAGTCCTTTGAGGAAAATGCTGATGTGTTTGTAAGCTCACTGAGTATGTCAGATATCATGGCAGCTTATCAGTTCGGTCAGGTGATGTCCACAAATCCCAGCGGCGAGGGCGGAAGAGCTTATACCACCGACATGGTCGGTCATAAGACAACGCTTACCATGGCGTTGAATTCCAACTACGACAATATGAAAGAATTGATCAAGGAGATCAATCAGTATAAGGGACGTAAGTTTACCATCGATTCTTTGTCCCTTGCTTCACAGGATGGAACAGATGTGGCGGCAAACCTTGTAGTATCTGCTTATGATATTACAGGCGCAGACAGACCGTACAAGAATGTAACGGTAGAAGATGTTCCGTTGGGAACAAAGAATTTGTTTATCTCGAAGCTTACAAGTATGGAAAATGCTTCGACTGTCGTAAGCGATTATGACCTGTTTGTAGCAGTACATCCGTATGAGGCAGGTAAGAACAATGTATCTCTTGGTTTGAACAAGGATGCCCTTGGGGAAAATACACTGGGTGCGGAAGGCAATGCCCTCCAGAATATCACGATTACCGTAAATGGTAAGAACGGCAAGTATAAGGTAAGTTACAAGCTGGGCGATCAGATGTATCCGGCAGAGAATTTTGCAGCCGGCGCAGACTTTGATTGCGGCGATTCCATTGACTTGCTTGTGATCAGCTCAGCGAGAACCGGATCCGATGATAAATCGGCAGCGAAGATCAATCTCGTAAACGGTTCAGACAAAGCAGTAAATCTTTTCGTATATGGAGATGACTCTAAGACTCCTAGAGTTGCTCTTGGAACAACAAGTGGAACAGTGAACGTGGAGAATTAGCAGATAGTAGAAGACTTTCAGATCCGGCGGAGTAATTGTCGGTGATGAAAGTCTTTCTGCCACAGAGAGGTTGAAGTATGAAGAAAGGAGAGGACATGCGTAAATTGTGGAAACCAACGAAGGTCAACAACAAAGGTCTTACGTTGCTGGAAGTCATGATCACGATCGCCATTTTGGGAATTGTGTCGGTTCCGCTGATGAATTCATTTCTGGTGGGTATGCAGGCAAACAATGCTGCAAGACGTGCGCAGGACGCGGCGCAGGAAGCGCAGGATCTGGCGGAAGCATTTAAGACCACGGATATTGACGCGATTGTGGCGGACGGCAAGGTCGGAAGCTACTCGAATGTAACGGTAACGAAAGGATCAACCGGTACTTATGCGACGGTGGATCATGCCGGGCATTATGCGAAATATACCTGTGAGTTCGGCGATCAGTATAAAGGCGACGGAAATGAGAAGTATTATCTGGATGCGACGCTTACGGCGCTTGATCTGACGGATGTGCCGGCAATTATTGATGTTGGAAATGTGAGTGTTGTAAAGTTTGATGAATCATATTATAAATATGATCAGGAATTTAAAGATCAGAGTTATACGGGAAAACAGGCGATTTTAAATGTCACGGAGAAGAATGAGGGTGGCGGAGCATATAAGTTTACGATCGAATTGAATGTGGAATATACAAAGGGAGCGGACAAAGCAACAAGAACGATCTTAAGAACGGTGAAGAATGTAAGTAGCGAGAGCGGAGATGCGCAGGCGGATATCTATCTGTTGTGCAATTACTTCAATCAGCAGACAGACAGCACTGACAAGGTCAAGGTCAATTATAAATATGAGGGAAGCGGAGCGGAAGCGGACTGTAATGTTTATATATTTGAACAGAAGATCAACAACTGGAATTTAAGACCGGAAAATATCGAGATCAATAAGATCTGCGGAGAAGAAGCACAGGGCTTGCGGATTTATTCCAATATACAGAATCTGAAGATGAATTACTTTGAGACGGATTCCGGTATCGCTACGAAGTCAAATATCGCTATTGAGAATAAAACAGTGCCGACCAGAAAGATGTATACATTATACCAGTTGGATATTACGGTACATCAGGACAGTAAGAGCGGGAAACAGGTGGCAAGTTTAAGTACAACGATCACAGAATAGGAGGCTGTCATGAATAAGAGAATGAAAATGAAATTAAATAATGATGGTTCGTCTATTCTGTTGGCGATGATCGCGATCATCTTTGTAACGTTGCTCGCTTCCACGGTTCTGGCGATCGCTTCTTCCAACCTTTCCTTCAAACGGTTGGAGGGAAGTTCCAAGAAGGCTTTCTATACGGCTGAAACAGCAGTGGATCAGTTGTATGACGGATTGGGCGACATGGCGATGAAGAGCATCAACGCCGCATATGTGGATCAGCTATCGAAAGTGGTGGCTGCGGACGGCGCATTGGTTGACAATGCTACCGCGAACCTTAACATGAAGAAAGGGTTTGTCAATGCCGTATTGAAGACAGTTACCACGGATCCGGAAGGCGGCGTGCCATCTACGGCAAATGCGGACACCGGCTCTTATGTCAGCGGAGCGAATCCGGAAGCAACGGTGAAGTGGCTTCGCACGCTGATCGATGATACAACCCTTATGAATGTCAAGAGCGTCGGACTTGTCAAGGGTACCTCCGGTGCATTGGGATATTATGTAGATATCACGGATGTTATCATCAATTATCAGTCAGACAAAGGCATTTATTCAGATATTACAACAGATTTCAGAATTTCTTATCCGAATATCGGTGATATCGTATTTAACAACAGTAAGCATGATTCCTTTTTGGATTACTGTCTGATCGCAGACCGGAATGTGGCTTTCGGAAGTATTCAATCCGATTCTTATGCTGGTACCAAGGTTTTGGCAGATGTAAATGCCGGAATCTATGCCGGAAATGAATTAAATATCAATAACGGCAGTGAAGTAACCATCGCCGGTGATGCGAAAGTAGTCGCTCACAGCGCGATTCAGGTGATCAGTTCGGATGAACCGTCGAAGCTGACGCTTGCTGTATCGAAGGTATGGACAAAAGGGGATATCCTCTTAAAGGGTGCCACAACCTCCAGCACTTACGCCCAGCTTGTAACCTTGAATGGTTCCAAAGTATATGTGGGCGATGACCTTGAGATGAATGTCGAGGGAAGTGTGGCAGATGTCGGCGGCGCTTACTATGGATACGGTTACAGTGACAGGAAAGATTCCAAGAATTCTTCCATGATCATGAACAAGAAGTATTGTTTGTTGAATGTGCATCCGACCGCATTGCAGCTGTTAGGTCATGCGTATATCGATGTAGGTTTCAGCGGCGGTTATGAGACCGGTGAGTCGGCGGCTGCCAAGAACAATCAGGAAATCTATATGGTACTCGACACATATTTAAAGGACGTTACCAATCCTTTCAGCAGTACGGATTCACATGCTCCGAGTGAGGATACTTACGACAGTCTGACAAGGGATCAGTTGGGAAATCTGGTAGATTTTGATAAAATGCAGAATAATTTCTTTGCATGGGATCTGCTGGATGCAGATAAGCCGGTAAAATTGGAATTTAATGAAGCAAAGAACGCATTTTATATTTATTATAACTTTGCAGGTACGGATACTGCGGCAGATACGAGAGCTAATGAGCTTTATGCCATGGCAGTGGCAGGCGGAGTATTAAACGGAACTGACGTGACAGCAAATAACAGTTGGAAAGAGGAATATAAGATCCTGATGAAGGATACCAGAAAGACCTTTAAGACAGGCGGCGGGATTTATATGCCGTCTCTCGGAGCGGGAATTGAAGTGTTAGGACCTTATCCGGTCACGATGGCTGCCGGTACATGGACCATGAGCGACGGTAATCTTGATACTGCGAGTGCTTCTTCAAAGTCATCGACAATAATCTCTGCGCTGTCCAATGATTATGACTGGATGGCAAGTCTGGAAGCTTTCGACCGCATCATTAATGTGACCGAGGCGCAAAAACTTGGCAGTACCGGTTATTCCGGAAATTATGATTATACGGAACTGGACGGTTCGGTGCATAATTATAAGTTGCGTATCATCAATACAAAGGATTATACGCTGACTGCCAGCGAGGATTACGGTATCATTGTTCATACCGGAGACGGTACCCTGACGGTGCCGCATACTTTTACCGGTCTGCTCCTTTCCAACGGTACGATCGATGTGAAGCAGGGAACTTCGGCGGGAACAGTTCAGATCATCGAATCAGACAGAGATACGTTAACAACAATCCTTGATTCCAATCCGGAATTTGCAAAATATTTTTCCGCATATTATACACCTCCTGCAGATGAGAATTCTTCCATCGGTCAGTTAAACTACGATGATTTCATCTCATTGCGCAACTGGAGAAAGTTTGAAGATAACTAAGGGGGCTGTGATCATGAGAGAGAATAATAAAGGTTTTACATTGATAGAAGTGATTGTTGTCATAGCGATCATGGCAGTCCTGATCGGCGTTGGTGCGGGTTCCTTAAGTGTTGCGGAACGTGGCTACTTGAGAAAGAGCTCGAAACAGTTGGAAAACATATTTAATACTGCAGCCTATAATACGCAGGCAATTGCGGCGAAAGAGTGGCGGGTAGATCTTATGCCGGAGGGTGACTCTTATGTGGCAAAACTTGTCAAGGTACAGGCGGATCCTACGGATCCTACCAGGACGGTGGAGGAAGTAGAGGATAAGGTGGTATTGTCCGGGGAAGATAAAATTAAGTTATCCTTTAGCGCAAAACTTACCGGTGGACTTGTGATTGATGATGCCCAGATCACTGCGGCATCTCCGCTTAAGATATCTTTTGAGAAACAGACGGGAGAAGTGAATAAAGTGGTATTCGGAGCTTCGACCTATGATTCGGGTTTTCTGTCTTCTGCAACAGCGGAAGGACAGGGAACTGTCAAGATATCTACAAGCCATAATGTTGGCACGAAAGAACTTACGATCTACTGGAGTACCGGAAAAATATTTTTCCAATAGGAGGTGAAGAAAAGAGATGATTACAAAACATGATCTTGAAATTCAATCGAATAATAAAGGCTTCACCTTACTGGAATTAATGATTTCCATTGCTATTGTAGGTGTGATCTCCTTTCTGGTAGGTTCACTTATGATGAATGGATCCAGATGGTATACCGGAGAATCTTCCAAGGCGGATATCCAGAACGATATCCAGACTGTTAATACAAAGGTGCAGAAAGCACTTATGGAAGCGACAGCCATCACAGTGAAGGAACAGAACGGGGTTACTTATATTCTGACCGGCGAGTGGTATGAAGATACTGCATCCGGTACTTCCGGCTGGGTTGCGGAATCGAATCCGAATTCTACAGCCAGACAGATCATTGCTTATAAGAATAAGATTTATGTTACCAATACATTCTACGAGCCGTCTGCTGTGATAGCAGGACTGGTTCCGAAGGGATATGAGGTTTCCTCGAATCTGAAAGAGGGGACTTTTAAGGCAGAGGCAATTTATACGGCTTTCGAGGATACTGCGACATCCACATTGAAACTTGACTCTCCTGTAAAGGTGAAAATTTCTTATTCGATGACAAAGCGCAGGAAGAATTCAAAAACCTCGTATGTTGTTACACTTCGTAACTCAGGCAGCCTTGCCTCAATCAATGGCGTTACTGTCGCCGCAGATTAAGCGCATGCTTAGAAAGGAGTTCTTATCATGAAGAACCAAGGTTCGCTTACTATTTTTGATATTATGGATCGCAGGAAGCGGCTTGCAAAGCGTATTCTTGCAGTGTTCCTTATTCTGGTGGTCGTGGTATCGACGTGCTTCTATTCGGGGATCACGAAGAACGAGGTAGAAGCTGCCGGAGAGACGCCGGAACCGGAAGAGTATATTACTTATGTTATGAAAGAGATCCGAAAGGATCCGGACAGGAAATTTATCATTCTTGAGGTTGTTGCAGATGAGCAGGCGGCAGAATTTCCGTATTATGCTCCGGCAAAGTATGATATTAATCTGGACGGAAGTCAGAAAGACGGTATTCTCACGAAAACTTCTTATATGACGCAGCTTGAGATTGATGATACGGATGACTGGAGAAATCTTCCTGGTGGTGAGGTGAATACTTACCATCATCCGGAAGCTTTATTTGTTATCAATCCTCAGAATGCTAATCAGAGAGATAAGGCAACCGCTTCTTTAATGAGTTTCCGTACGTTTTATAATGGGTTTTCAAAAAAGTATTCCATAACGGTAGAGAATTCATTTCTTGAGGTTGTAGTTCCTGAGTATTATGCGGAGTTAAAGGATCGTCTGGAAGTACATGTAATTGAAGCAAATGATCTGACAGTGGAAGATATTGATTCTGCTGATTTGATCTATATCCATTCTAACGGCACTGATCAGGGTGGTGCGGTTGCACTGAACCGACTTGTCAGCCGTATGACCGGAAAGGGCGAGGACGGAACGACCAATAATCGTGTTGCGTCCACCGTGGTACCGACTTATACGAAAAGCGGCAGCAACTTTACTGCAAATAACGAACCGGGTGGATATCTGTTTTCCGAATATGAATTCGTTGCCAACGGCAGTGACGAGGATATTCGGTACAAAGCAGTATTGGAGCAATATAAGGACGATCCGGAGAAATTGTCCTATGTAACATATGATACCGTGGATGCTACGGTAGGCGGTGTGGCAGGATACTATAAGTCCAGAGATATGAACTGGCTTTGTGTAGAAGAATTATGGAAATTGTCCCTGACAGGACGTTATTTCCCGTTGGATAATGCTTATGCGGATCTGCCGATTATTATCGATCATACAGGTTCTCAGGGAACAGGATCCAATGCGGATAAAGCAATTACTTTTATCGAGACATGCGGGACAGCTCCAATCGATATGCTGGGTGACGGAACGCAGACAATCTTGCCTTATGAGATTCTTCATCAATGCGTTCAGACCGGTATTGAGAAAGATGCCAGTGGAAACATTACCACAGATCTTAAGTTCTATACAAGCACGGGAATGCGTACAGGTGCTTTTTCGTATCTGAATTACGAGCCGATCAGAAATGGCTCACTGTATGATATATTCGGCGGAACCGGTAAGTTCTATAATGGAGAAACAAAGACACCGCTGGAAGACGGCGCAGTGATTCCTGCTCTTCATTGGGGAACTTATTGCAAAAACATGCTTTACTACTGGAGCGATCAGGGAATGAAGCTGAATGAGACAGGTGAAAGCTTGTCACAGAGAAATCTTTTGATCGATGCAATCCGAAGAGATACCAGATATAATTTCAGCGGCTGGTCGACAGATTCGCATACGTTCGTGTCGGCATTGTATAATGATGACGGCTATGGCGGCCTTCAGAACTGTCTGCGTGATAATTTTATGACTTATGCGCATACCAGTGCCATGGTTCCTCAGTCAAGACATAGTACAGTAAATGGTATTGATGGATATGCGGATCGTTACGGCAATGAAAGTCAGTATTTGTATAAGATGATCCGCTGGATCTTAGGAGCAGGCGGCGGCGGTTCTCACTTTGATCCTCATCCGAATACAAATGAGACGATGACATTTAATCTCCTTGAGATTGAGCCTTGCAATGATTTTCGTTTTAAAAAGACAGCTGAGGTTGCAGGATTGTTAAAGAGAATGTCCGGCGGAACAGAATATACATACAATTCCTCTACAGGATTGTATGAGGTATCCGGTTCTGCTACAGCAACAAAGTATAAGGTAAATGTTGACGCATATACAGTCAATGCTTTTGACGGACTGACAACGGATCTTATCGCGGAATATGATTTTATTTACATGGGAATCGGAAGTTCCAATTTCAACGGTAAGAAGGGGATTGTATATCCGGATCCTAACAACATATATTGGACGCAGGAAGTTAAGTATTTGTATTATGGCGGAGATGACAGCACTAATGCCAATGATATTACCGATGTAAAATATCAGGAATTGCTGGATTATGTAAGTGTAGGTAAGGTTTTATTGCTTCATTATCAGCTCTCGCTTAATGCGGAGGATACAAGTTTATTGTATCAGTTCCTGACGGACAGCACAGAATATTCAAATGTGATCGCAACAGACGGTCCTCAGTACAACGGAAAGTACAGTGAGCAGAATGCCGCAGTTGAGTATAATCCATATGTTACTCCGAGTATCAAAAACTTGCAGGTAAAAGATACGTCCGGCAATGCTCTTCCAATCAAGGGTGATGAGCTTACTTATGGTTCTGACGGCATTATCAATTCATTGGTTGACGAGGGCTTCGCTGTTACGGGAGATTTCACGAATTGTATTCCGGATACGGATTATTGTATTCAGCTGATCATTGACGAGGACAATGACGGAATCTTCGGTGAGGAGCGTTCGGAATATAAGTTCTCACAGGTGATTAACACAGCATTGACAGACAGTGCCATGGTAGAGGATGAAGACACCGGTCTGGTAAGTTTTAATTATACCTTCTCCGTATCTTTACCGACTGCTTATGTCAGTGACATGATCAACTGGAAGATCGGTATTTATGAAGCTGCCACGGCTGACAGTGAACAGATTCTGGAATTCCCGAGCAGCATAGATAAAACAGCAGTGTTGGAGGCAGATAAGATTCATCGTGATACATATGTGGGCTTTGTGCCGCTTATAAAGAGTTCAGCGGATAAAGAGGCAGTCTGCAATGTATTGCACATCACAGAGAACGACGGTGATAAACTTTCCGCAGATTCCGCCTTTATATCATTGCTTGAAAAGGCAGAGACAGCATTAAATTACAATGTTACCGTTACAAGCCTGAATCCTAAGAATTCCACAGATACCGCAAAGTTGACGGCAGGTGAAATTGCAAAGGGCGACTATCAGATGGTAATCGTGGGAACAGGTACATACAGTGCCTTAAGTGATGTATTAAAAGCAGAGATCCAGAAATGGGTGACAGACGATAACTATCAGAGTAAGCGGATCCTGTTCATGAATGATACAGATAAGGCAGTGGGAACATTCGGTCTTACGCTGGATCAGCTGGGACAGAAAGATGGAACGAAGACTACTTACAATGAAAAGAGTACAGGTGAGATCGGAGTCTTAAACGACGGTCAGATCAATCAGTATCCTTACAATATTGACAATGACGGCGTTACCGTCAATGCGATGAATCCGGACACCTACCAGCTGATGCTTGATTTCGTGAACGCGACAGCACAGACAACAAAGGGTATTGTTGTATGGAATACATTGACCAGTTCGACGAGCAGCAATGAATTCTATGTCGATTACAAGGACGCAATCAATAATTATTTCACCTATTCCATGGGAAATGTCTGCTATACGGCTATGGGAAGCTGCAGCACGGAAATGGATCGCAAACTTATGGTAAATATCATCATCGGTGCGATTTCCAAATCTCAGTACAGGGAGCCTCCGGCGATTATTGTAAACAACGGCGTTATGACAGCCGGCGGTTACAATATCTACGTTGACTTAGAGGAAATCCTGGAAGCGGCAGAGAGAAGCGCAGCCGAAGCGGATGCGCTCAGAGCAGAAGCTTATGTGATTGATTTCACCGCCACAAACTATGATAACGGAGATATGGACGGCTGGATGTATTGGTACAAGACGCCGGGTGATGAAACAAGCGCAGTATTGCTTTACGATTACCTCGGAACAAACCGCTTGAAGTCAGGTGAGATGAGAGAGGAAAATCTTACATCTCTGGTGGGAATGGCTGATTATGCAGAATTTATTGCGCAGATCGAAGCCGAACAGGCAGATATCGTGATCAAGGCGAAAAACGACGATAACCAGACAGCTGAGAAGCATGTAAAATTCAGACAGAGAAGTATGTATAACCTGAAGTAAAAAATTCATATTGAACGGCACTCCGATTCAATCTCCCACCTCTATAGGTGGTGAGTAAAGAAAGGAAACTTACGTAGGTGGGAGTTTGAATCT
>CADBTR010000006.1 GCA_902797675.1 uncultured Lachnospiraceae bacterium | reverse complement strand
GCGATGGGTTTTTTCAGCGCATTTACCGGCGGTTCTTTTGAGAACATGTCGCTTTTTGCATTGAATATCACGCCATACATCACATCTTCCATCATCATGCAGCTGCTCACCATTGCGATTCCGAAATTAGAGGAATTGCAGAAAGACGGTGAGACAGGAAGAAAGAAGATCGCGGAGATCACCAGATACCTGACGATCGGTCTCTCCATCATGGAAGCCCTTGCCATGTCCATCGGATTTGGCAATCAGGGATTATTCGGCGATACCGCACATGGTACCGCAAAGTATTTTCTTGTGATCCTTACAGCAGTTGTTGCGATGACTGCCGGATCGGCATTATTGATGTGGTTTGGTGAGCGTATTACGGAACACGGCGTCGGAAATGGTATTTCCATCATCTTGATGATCAATATTATTGCGAGAATTCCGGATGATTTGATGAATCTCTTTGAAGAAAGAGTATTCATTACGGAAACCAATGGCAGATCCGTATTGGGAGCAGCTCTTGCTGCATGCATTATTATCGGCGTCATCATCGCGGTGATTGCGATTGTTGTGGTCTTAAACGGTGGTGAGAGACGAATTCCCGTACAGTATGCAAAGAAGGTACAGGGAAGAAAAATGTTGGGCGGTCAGTCAAGCCATATTCCGTTGAAAGTAAATACCGGAGGCGTTATTCCTGTCATCTTCGCATCTTCACTGATGCAATTTCCGGTTATTATTTCTTCACTTCTCGGAAAGCAGCCGGGTGACGGCGGCACATGGGGGAAAATATTAAAGCTTTTAAGCCAGGGTTATTGGTTCGATGTAAATAATTGGCATTCCTTTGCATATAGCATCGGCTATATTATTTATGCGGTACTGGTTGTTGCATTTGCCTATTTCTATACATCCATTACTTTTAATCCCATTGAAGTGGCGAATAATATTAAAAAGGCCGGCGGATTTATTCCGGGAATCAGACCGGGAAAACCGACGGAAGAATATTTAACAAAATTATTGAACAACATCGTATTTATCGGTGCTGTGGGACTTTTAATCGTTGCAACTATTCCACTTGTATTTTCCGGTGTATTTGATGCGAATGTATCATTCGGCGGAACTTCGTTGATCATTATTGTAGGTGTCATTCTTGAAACTTTAAATAAGATTGGTGCGATGATGGTAGTCCGCAACTATAAAGGATTTTTAGACGATTAATCAAAAGACCCGCCGCTGGTGGGTCTTTTCTCAATTTGGAGGTGTTTTGTATGAAGATTATTATGTTAGGGGCACCGGGTGCCGGAAAAGGTACTCAGGCCAAGATGATTGCAGATAAATTCGGTATTCCGCATATTTCCACGGGTGATATTTTCAGAGCCAATATCAAAGAAGGAACAGAGCTTGGAAAGAAAGCAAAGGAATATATGGATCAGGGAGCGCTTGTTCCGGATGAGCTGACTTGCGATCTTGTTGTTGACCGGATCAAGCAGGATGACTGTAGCAAGGGCTATATTCTGGATGGTTTTCCGAGAACGATCCCGCAGGCAGAGTGCCTTACAAAAGCGCTTGCGGATATGGATGACAAGATCGACTACGCCATCAATGTGGATGTTCCGGATGAGAATATTGTAAGAAGAATGTCCGGAAGAAGAGCATGCGTAGGCTGCGGCGCAACATATCATATCGTATATAATCCTACAAAGACAGAGGGTATCTGCGACAGATGCGGAAAAGAACTGATCTTAAGAGATGACGATAAGCCTGAAACCGTACAGAAGCGTTTGACGGTTTACCATGAGCAGACACAGCCTCTGATCGATTATTATAAAGAAAAGGGTGCTTTGGCTGAAGTGGACGGAACGCAGGATATGCAGGATGTATTTAACGGAATCGTAAAGATTCTTGAGGGCTAAGAGGTACGATCTGTGACTGTAGCGCTAAAAACGGATCATGAGATCGACTTAATGCGTCATGCGGGAAAATTGCTTGGTCAGACATTGCAGCAGCTTACGGCTGCTGTGAGACCGGGCATGACGACCTGGGAATTAAATAAGCTGGGAGAAGACATCATAAGGGGATACGGCTGTATCCCGTCTTTTCTGGATTATAACGGATTTCCGGCTGCGATCTGTATATCGGTAAATGATGAAGTCGTTCATGGTATTCCGAGAGGTGATATCACCATAGAGGAAGGTGATATCGTCAGTCTGGACGCGGGATTGATCTACAAGGGATATCACGCGGATGCGGCGAGGACGGTGCCGGTGGGAAATGTCAGCAGGCAGGCCGAAAGACTGATTAAGGTAACGGAAGAATGTTTTTTTGAAGGTATGAAATATGCCGTTGACGGGGCACATTTATATGATATTTCGGCTGCAATTGCTGCTCATGCGAAGAAAAATCATTACGGCGTCGTGCGGGAACTTACCGGTCACGGAATCGGGAAAAATCTTCACGAGGAGCCGTTTATTCCGAATTACAGACCATTTTTTAGGAAAGGCCCGAAGCTGGAAGCAGGAATGACATTGGCGGTAGAACCGATGATTAATGAAGGCTCGCGCCACATATACTGGAAAGAAGACAACTGGACGGTCTGCACGGATGACGGCAGCCTGTCCGCACATTATGAAAATACGATATTGATCACAGACGGTGAGCCGGAAATACTCACACTTATTTAAGGATTATTTAGGAGGTTAAATTTAAAATGTCAAAATCTGATTTGATTGAAATGGAAGGAACAATCGTAGAGAAACTTCCAAACGCAATGTTTAAGGTTGAATTGGAGAATGGTCACGTAGTTCTTGCGCACATCAGCGGAAAGCTTCGGATGAATTTCATCCGGATCCTGCCGGGAGATAAGGTAAGGATCGAACTTTCCCCTTACGATCTGAACAAAGGACGCATTACCTGGAGAGATAAATAATTTTTCCCAAAACGTGAAAAATGTGCTTGTTTTTTTGGAAATATTATGATATAGTTGGAAATGGACTTTTTTGAAAGGAGGATTTTGCAGTGAAGGTTAGATCATCAGTAAAACCTATTTGCGAAAAATGCAAAGTCATTAAGAGAAAGGGTGCAATCAGAATTATCTGTGAAAATCCTAAGCATAAGCAGAGACAGGGTTGATTAAGTTTCAGGCTTATGGGCATCGCAAGGTGCAAATGTAACTGTTAATTGCGGCTGCAGCAATGGAACGCCAGGGTGCGTGGGAAAGAAATACTCTCATTCGGAACCTCGTGTCAGGAAGAAAATTGCTTTTTTATACTTTATTATTTATTTAGAGAAATTTGATGGAGGTTGTACACACATGGCTGGTATTTCAGGTGTTGATTTACCAAGAGAAAAGCGTATCGAAATAGGTCTTACCTATATTTACGGTATCGGAAGAGTTAGCGCGAACAAGATTCTTGAAGCGGCAAACGTAAATCCGGATACCAGAGTCAGAGATTTGACAGATGACGAAGTCAAGAGAATCAGTTCTGTAATCGACGGTGATTACACGGTAGAAGGTGATCTGAGAAGACAGGTTGCATTGAATATCAAGACTTTGCAGGAAATCGGATGCTACAGAGGCATTCGTCACAGAAAAGGACTTCCTGTTCGTGGTCAGAAGACAAAGACAAACGCCAGAACGAGAAAAGGTCCTAAGAAGACAGTAGCAAATAAGAAGAAATAATATTTGAATAATATTTTATATAGATAGATTCATTATTTTGGATTCTTCTTAGCAGTAGTTGGAAATTATATTTAAAGAAAGGTAACCCACATAAGGGAAGGTTAGTTTAAAATGGCTAAAGTTACAAAGAAAGTGACAAAAAAGCGTGTAAAGAAAAACGTTGAACGGGGACAGGCACATATTCAGGCTTCTTTCAATAATACGATCGTTACTCTGACAGATACAGAGGGCAACGCATTATCATGGGCAAGTGCAGGTGGTCTTGGTTTTAAAGGTTCAAGGAAATCTACTCCTTATGCAGCTCAGATGGCAGCTGAAACTGCTACAAAGGCAGCTTTAGTGCATGGCTTAAAATCAGTAGATGTTATGGTAAAAGGTCCTGGTTCAGGCAGAGAGGCAGCGATTCGCGCCCTTTCCGCAAGCGGACTTGAAGTAACAAGTATCAAGGACGTGACACCGGTTCCACATAACGGTTGTCGCCCACCAAAGCGCAGAAGAGTCTAATAGGAGGTGCACATAGATGGCAGTAAATAGAGTTCCGGTTCTTAAGAGATGCAGATCCCTTGGTTTGGATCCGATTTATTTGGGAATTGATAAGAAATCAGACAGACAGTTACAGAGATCAAACAGAAAAGTCAGCGAGTATGGTCTTCAGTTAAGAGAGAAACAGAAGGCAAAATTCATCTACGGTGTATTGGAGAAGCCGTTCCGTAATTATTTTGCAAAGGCTTCCAAGATGCAGGGTCAGGCCGGTGAGAATCTTATGATCTTACTTGAGAGAAGACTTGACAGCGTAATCTTCCGTATGGGATTCGCAAGAACAAGAAGAGAGGCAAGACAGATCGTAGATCATCAGCATGTATTGGTAAACGGCAAGCGCGTACAGGTACCTTCTTACCTCGTAAAAGCTGGTGATACCATTGAGATCAGAGAGAAGAGCAAGAGCCTTCAGAGATACAAGGAAATTCTTGAGGTAACAGGCTCCAGAATTGTTCCGGAGTGGCTGGATGTAAACCAGGAAGCATTGAGCGGCGCTGTAAAGCAGCTTCCGACAAGAGAATTAATTGACGTTCCTGTCAACGAGATGTTGATCGTCGAGTTGTATTCTAAGTAATGTACAGTTTATGTATTTCATAGAAGGAGGGGCTTTATCGTGTTCGATTTTGAAAAACCGAATATTGAGATTGTTGAGATCTCTGATGACAAGAGATATGGTAAATTTGTAGTTGAACCGCTTGAGAGAGGATATGGCACAACCCTTGGCAATTCTTTGAGAAGGATCATGTTGTCTTCCCTTCCGGGAGCAGCTGTGAGCCAGGTAAAGATTGAAGGCGTGCTCCATGAATTCAGTTCGATTCCGGGTGTCAAAGAAGATGTTACAGAAATTATTCTGAATATCAAGAATCTTGCAATCAAGAATAACAGCGAGACAAATGAACCAAAAGTTGCGTATATCGAATATAACGGTGAAGGCGTTGTCACAGCGGCAGATATCCAGACGGATCCTGACATTGAGATCTTAAATCCGGATTTGGTGATCGCAACTTTAAACGGCGGTGCAGACAGTAAATTATATATGGAGCTTACCATTACCAAAGGCAGAGGTTATGTGAGTGCAGATAAGAACAAGAGCGAGGATTTCCCTATCGGAGTTATTGCGGTTGATTCTATCTATACACCGATCGAGCGTGTCAATATTTCGATCGAGAACACGCGTGTCGGTCATATTACTGACTATGATAAGCTTACTATTGATGTATACACCAACGGTACATTAGCTCCGGATGATGCTGTAAGCCTTGCGGCTAAGGTATTGAGCGAGCATCTGAACCTGTTTATCGATCTGTCCGAAAATGCGAAGACTGTAGATGTTATGGTTGAGCGTGAAGAGGATCCGATCGACAGAGTTCTGGAAATGAATATTGACGAGTTAGAGCTTTCCGTTCGTTCTTATAACTGCTTAAAGAGAGCAGGCATCAACACAGTGGAAGAGTTGATCAACAGAACTTCGGAAGATATGATGAAAGTCCGTAACTTAGGACGCAAGTCCTTGGAAGAAGTGCTTGGCAAGTTGAAAGAATTAGGTCTTTCCTTAAAGAGCAGCGAAGATTAAATAAAGTGGGTGCCCGGTAAAACCGAAGCGTGCGGGCACGTAAATCCACTGATGGAGGATATTAAAAATGGCTGGATATAGAAAGCTTAGCAGAACGACTGCACAGAGAAAAGCATTACTCAGATCACAGGTAACAGCATTGTTACAGCATGGCAAGATTGTGACAACCGAAGCGAAAGCTAAGGAAGTACGCAAGATTGCAGAAGGTTTGATCGCGCTTGCCGTAAAGGAACAGAATAACTTTGAAGAAGTTACCGTAACAGCAAAGGTTCCTCAGAAGGACGCTGAAGGCAAGAGAGTAAAAGAAGTTGTTGACGGCAAGAAAGTTACAAAGTATGACAATGTCGAGAAGACGATCAAGAAAGATAAGCCTTCCAGACTTCATGCAAGAAGACAGATGCAGAAAGTTCTTTACACAGTAAAGGAAGTTCCGACAGAAGCAGCAGGCAGAAAGAAAAACACAAAGACTGTAGATCTTACAAACAAATTGTTTGATGAGATCGCGCCGAAGTATACAGGCCGTAACGGTGGTTATACAAGAATCATCAAGATCGGTCAGAGAAAAGGTGACGCAGCTATGGAAGTAGTTCTTGAGCTGGTATAGTCAAGTAAGAACGATATAAAAGAACCCGACGGATGAAAATCTGTCGGGCTTTCTTGATAACAGGGAGTAGTGATTATGGGCAGTAAGACATTAGATCAGAAATATTTAAAATTATTATCAGAAAAATATCCGACGGCTGCAGCAGCCAAGAGCGAGATCATCAACCTTACGGCAATTATGAGTTTGCCGAAGGGAACAGAATATTTTTTTAGCGATTTACATGGGGAATATGAGGCATTTATCAATCTTTTGAGAAGCGCTTCCGGAACCATTATGGATAAAATAAAAATGTATTTTTCCGATTCTATGACGGCGGAGGAACAGGAAAAATTTGCGCATTTGATTTATTTTCCGGAGGAAACCCTTCGGACTTATAAGGCAAACGGTTTTACCAGCGAGGAACAGAAAATCAATATCTTCCGTCTGATCCGGCTGAGTAAGGAAATGTCTTCAAAATATACGCGTTCCAAGGTACGGAAAAAAATTCCGGACGAATATCGTTATGCCATTGAGGAACTTTTAAATGTAGATACGACAGAGATGGATAAGAAACGTTATTACGATGAAATTATCAATTCCATCATTGATTCGAATTCCGGAGCGGAGTTTATATCCAGTCTTTGCATTTTGATTCAGCGCCTTGCCGTCGATAAATTACATATTATCGGAGATATTTTCGACAGAGGACCGAGAGCTGATATTATCATGAATGAGCTGATGGCATTCCCTGATGTAGATATTCAATGGGGAAATCATGACATTTCATGGATGGGAGCAGCCTGCGGCAATCTTGCGCTGGTTGCCAATGTTGTCCGCATTGCCGTAAGCTACAATAATTTCGATGTGCTGGAGGACGGATATGGCATTAATCTAAGACCGCTGTCCATGTTTGCCAGCAGAGTATATAAGGACGATGAATGTAAATGCTTTATGCCGAAATTACTGGACGAAAACATATACGATAACGTAGATGTGCAGACAGCTGCAAAGATGCATAAGGCGATCTCGATCATTCAGTTTAAGTTAGAGGGACAGATCATCGAACGTCATCCGGAATATCACCTTGACGACAGAAATGTATTAAAGAGAATTAATTACGAAAAAAATACAGTGAATATCGAGGGCGTGGATTATCCGCTCAGAGACACAAAATTTCCGACGATCAATCCGAAAAAACCGCTGGAATTGACAGACGGCGAGCAGGAATTATTATACAGTCTCGTTTCTTCTTTCCGCCATTCCGAGCTGTTAAACCGTCATGTGGAATTCCTTTACAATAAAGGAGAGATGTATACCTGCTGCAATTCCAACCTCCTTTATCATGGCTGTATTCCGATGAATGAGGACGGCACCTTTAAGGAAGTCAGCTTTGACGGAAAACATTTCTACAAAGGCCGGGCATTGCTGGATTATACGGAAAAAGTCGTGCGGGAGGCTTATTATACAAAGAAACCGGCTGCGGTAGATTTTATGTGGTATCTCTGGTGCGGCAAGAATTCCTCGGTATACGGAAAAAGCAAAATGTCAGCTTTTGAGGGATATTTTATCGGAAAACCGGAGTCCCGCAAGGAAGTTTATAATCCATATTATAAATTGAGCAATCAGGAGGAGATTTGCGACAAGATCTTTGAAGAATTTGATTTACATCCGGCGACTTCGCATATTATCAACGGTCATGTTCCGGTAAAGATCAAAGACGGCGAGAGCCCGGTGAAAGCCAACGGAAAACTCTACGTCATTGATGGCGGTATCTCCAAGGCGTACAGGACAAAAACGGGAATCGCAGGCTATACTTTGATCTTTAATTCCCATCACATTGCTCTTGCAGAGCATACCAGCCCGTCCAACGAAGTGGAACTGGCAGGACAGGGAAGAAGCTATATCAATTATCGTGTTTCTCCGGTAATGAAGATTACGGAGCGCATGACGGAGCGTATGCGTGTGGCGGATACAGATGTGGGAGAAGTATTGAGAGAACAGATCCACGATTTGAAACTCCTCGTAAAAGCATATGAGGACGGAAAAGCCTGATGAAAAAACTTGTACAAATTAAAAATTTAGTACATCGCTATATCGATCAGAATGAGAACGGAGACATTGTTGATGAGTATTGTGCTGTCGACAATGTCTCCCTTGAAGTTGAGCCGGGTCAGTTTATTGGTATTCTCGGACATAATGGTTCAGGAAAATCAACCCTGGCCCGACATATCAATGCCCTGCTTTCCCCTACAGAGGGAGTTGTACTTGTGAATGGAAGAAATACTGCAAGTGAGGAAGAATTATGGGAGATCCGCCGTACGGCGGGGATGGTTTTTCAAAATCCGGACAATCAGCTGGTATCCACCATCGTGGAGGAAGATGTGGGTTTCGGACCGGAGAATCTGGGTCTGCCCGTAGATGATATCTGGAGCAGGGTGGAAGCTGCCCTGGAAGGCGTTCATATGCAGATTTATCGGGAATGCGCAGTCAACCGGCTAAGCGGAGGGCAAAAACAGCGTGTGGCAATCGCGGGGGTTCTTGCCATGAAGCCTGCCTGCATTATTCTTGATGAGCCCACAGCCATGCTGGATCCCAAAGGGCGCAGTGAAGTGCTGGAGGTACTTTGGGAACTGAATCGCAGGGAAAAGATTACGATTATATTGATCACCCATCACATGGAGGAGGTCACACAGGCAGACCGGATTTTTGTGATGGAACAGGGAAAACTGGCATTGTCCGGAACACCGGAAACGGTATTTTGCGAAGAAAATGATAAGTTCCTGAAAGATATCGGTTTAGAAGTTACTGCTCCGATGGAGATCAGTCTGAGACTGAAAAAAAGAGGGCTGGATCTGCAAACGCAATATACTGAAGATGCTTTGCTTGCGGAGCTTGGAAGAATTTTGCGCGGAAATGTCGTGAATGGAAACGGTGTAACAGAGAGTTCCCTTCGGAATCATGAAAGAGATGAGTCTGTGAAGTCGGGAGCCGGAGGGAATGAAAATATATTGTCGGATGAAAAGCCGGTGTTGAAATTTTCGGATGTATCATTTTTTTACGGAAATTCTCACATAAAGTCCGGTGAGTTTGCAAAACCCGCCGTCGACCGGGTATCTTTTGAAATCAGAGCCGGTGAATTTATCGGAATCATCGGCGCCACCGGTTCCGGAAAATCAACCCTGGTTCAGATGATGAACGGATTAAATGAGGCTTCTTCGGGCGAAATTTTTTTTTGGGGACAAAAATCGGGAAGCGAATTAAAGAGCGCGGATTTGTGCAAAAAAATAGGTCTGGTATTTCAATATCCGGAATATCAGTTATTTGCGGAAACGGTGCTGGAGGATGTGACCTATGGTCCGGGAAATCTTGGATATAGCCGGAGTGATGCCGAAAAACTGGCAAAAGAAGCGCTTTCCATGGTGGGACTTGGAATACAGACCTATGAACTTTCCCCTTTTGCATTGAGCGGCGGTGAGAAACGAAGAACTGCCATCGCAGGTGTACTTGCCATGAAACCGGAAGTTCTGATACTCGATGAACCCACGGCAGGACTGGATCCGGCGGGAAGAACGGAAATCTTTGCCTTGCTCCACAGATTGCAAAGAGAACGGCATACGACGATTATTACAATTTCTCACAGCATGGAGGATATGGCGGAGCATGCAGGGCGTCTTATGGTAATGAGCAGGGGAAAACTGGCAGCTTTCGGCGCACCGGCAGAAATCTTCGGAGATTTTGATAAACTGGCAGAGTGGGGATTGATGCCTCCCGTATCGGCAAGACTGTCCGCAGAGTTTGCGCGGAAATACGGGAAAAAGATTCCTGTCTGCGCAACCATGGAAGAACTGGTGGATGAGCTGACCGGAGAATGGAGTGAAGACAGGAAACAGGGGAAATATGGAGAACAGAGCGAAAAGACCGGAGGTGAATATTCATGAGCAGGGAAATCATCTTTGGACAATATGAAGCGACAGACTCTGTCTTACATCGCCTGGATCCCAGAGTAAAACTTCTGGGAGTGCTGCTTTATTCGGCGCTTATATTTTTTTGCAGTCATGTTCTGACCTTCACCTTCAGCGGCGTGATGCTGCTTCTGCTGATTGCTCTGTCCGGGGTATCTGTCGGAAAATTAGCGAAGAGCCTCCGACCGGTGTTGGCGATTCTTCTCGTCAGTGTAAGTTTTACCGTATTATTTACCGGAGGAAATCAGATATTGTTCCGGTGGGGAATCATACAGATTTCGGTTCAGGGCTTGCTTCTTGCGGCAAAAATCAGCGTCCGGATATTTTTATTGATCCTTATGTCGGAATTGCTGACTTTGACGACACGTCCCACAGATATCGCAGACGGACTGGAAAAAGCATGCCATTTTCTTACGAAAGCGGGAGTGCCGGTACATGAAATCGCAATGATGCTTACCATTGCCCTGCGGTTTATTCCGGTATTGTCCGGGGAGAGCGATAAGCTGATACGGGCGCAAAGAGCAAGGGGAGCTGATTTTGAGAGCTGCGGATTGATCGAAAAAGGGAAAAAACTTTTGCCGTTATTTATCCCCCTTGTCGTATCGGCGGTGCGCAGATCCGTTGATCTTGCAAATGCCATGGAGGCGCGATGCTACCGGGGAGGAGCGGGAAGAACCAAGATGAAACCGCTGCATTATGAAAAGAGAGATTACGCAGCTTACGGAGTATTGATGATGTATGCAGCAGTAATGATTCTTATGGAAATACTGATAAAATAGAGGTGAAGCTATGGAACAAAGTCCCATGAAACGGGTATTTTTAAGAATTGCATATGACGGGACAAATTATTGCGGCTGGCAGATGCAGGACAATGGAATTACGGTGGAGGAAATCGTGAATAAACATTTGAGCACGCTGCTTCAGGAACCCATTGCCGTAATCGGAGCCAGCAGGACGGATTCCGGGGTTCATGCGCTGGGAAATGTGGCAGTATTTGATACGCATACGAGAATTCCTTCGGATAAGATTTCCTTTGCATTGAATCAGAGACTGCCGGAGGATATCCGTGTTCAGGAGAGCAAAGAAGTGGCGACGGACTTCCATCCCCGCCGTTGCAACAGCAGGAAAACATATGAATATAAAATTTTAAACCGCCGGTTTGCCATGCCGACGGAGCGCTTGTATTCTCATTTTGTCTATCTTCCTCTGGATCTTGAAAAAATGCGGCAGGCGGCAATGTATCTGGTGGGGGAACATGATTTTAAAAGTTTTTGTTCTTCCAGAAGCCAGGTGGAAAATACGGTGCGTACCATTTATTCGCTGAATCTGTCCAAAGAGGATGATATGATCAAAATCCGTATCTGCGGAAACGGATTTTTGTACAATATGGTTCGTATCATCGTGGGAACCTTGATGAAAGTGGGATTGAAAGTATATCCTCCGGAACATGTCCGGGAAATCCTGGAAGCCAAAGACCGGAATGCGGCGGGACCAAAAGCGGCGGCCTGCGGACTTACTTTGATAAAACTGGAGTACGAAGGCATGGATTATGAGATAAAAGAGTTACTATTCACAGACAATTTTTGCGCTCTGTAATTTTAGTCGAGTTTACTCGTATGAAAATTACAGGGTGCAAGAAATTGACTGGAATCAGTCACTTCCCCCTTATG
>CADBTR010000005.1 GCA_902797675.1 uncultured Lachnospiraceae bacterium | reverse complement strand
ATGGAGTCTGATGATAGCGAGCGGTTATCTGAAAATAGACGGCATTACCGAACATCCCCGGACATTTCGCAAGACCTATCGGTTGCGCCTGACGAATTTTGAAGTACAGATCATGTTTGAAGATATGATTGCCCGATGGTTTGACGCGCCGGATGTTCCTTATAACGAATTTATTCATGCCATGCAGACTGCCAACTTACGTGAAATGAATATTTACATGAATGAGATCCTGCTGGAAATGGTAAGCAGTTTTGATGGTGGAAACAAGCCTTCCGACAGGCTGCATCCGGAACGTTTTTATCACGGACTGGTATTGGGACTTATGGCAACGGAGCGGAAATATGAAGTTCGTTCCAACGGCGAGAGCGGTTATGGCAGATATGACATCACCATGGTGCCAAAGCGGACAGTCAGAGAGCAGGGAGAAGTTTTGCCAAGTTTTGTCATTGAATTTAAATTATTCAATCCCGATGCTCCCGATTATGAGAAAACACTGGTAGATACATCAAAGCGCGCCTTAGAGCAAATTGAAGAAAAAGCTTATGACACAGCAATTTTAAGTCAGGGAATCCCGAAAGAACAGATTTATCACTACGGATTTGGATTTAAAGGAAAGAACGTGTATATCGGAACAGACCGGCAGTTTCAGCTTCCTTTCCACCAAAAATAATTCCAAGAAGTCCATCGCCATAACGTTTCAATGTAAATACCGCACATAAGAGACCTTCCCTGACTACCGCCGTTCAACTTCTTCCAAACAATACCTTAATTCTGTGGGCGATCTGGCTGAGCATCGGCCGCGCCGGTCTGAGCCACAGCCAGACGCCTGTCAGGAACCGATAGAGTAAATCGGTTGTCTCGATATAATGCCCTTTTCTTATGATAACCTCCAGTTTTCCCTTGATCTGGGAAGCTTCCAGAGGTCCCTCGATCTCTGACTGGTTATCCCCCACCATATAAAACCGTTTTCCATCTGTTTTCCAGATCCTGTGTAATACCAGAATTCCCCTTTTTCTCCTGTAAAGCACCACATCTCCCCGCTTCAAGGCTCTTAGCTCCTGCTTACCAGCCACCGGTCGGATCACCGCTTCATCCCTGCCCGGCACAAACAGGGGATACATACTGTACCCCTGTGGTTTTACCTGAATTGCCTTTCCCTCTTTTAAAACGGCTTCAATGTCGATTTTCGCTGTTACTTCCTCTGTCATATATATTTCTCTCCATAGTCAACTTAGGGCAAGGTTTGCTGAATGAAGCTTATTCATTGCATAATATCCGGCCTTTAGCTCTTTTGACATATCCCTGAATCTTGTAATTCTCTTAACGCAAGCTTATATTGTTATTGTACAGCAAACATCATGTTTTATCAAGAAATTAAATGAAAACTTTTTCTTACAAATATTATCAAATACAAAGTCCTGTCTGCAAGCCGGCTTGCACCGGACTTTCGGCTTACCGCCTTAACAAAATACCCGAACAACGGATATCTCAACAATTTTATTGAAGTCCGTCATCCGGGTATTCGCAGCTAACCCTGACACCCTCCCCGACAGGTTTTCATATTGACAAGCCCCACAAACCTTTTTATAATTTAATCAAAAAGGCGCATAGCATATGCCCTCTGAATCTGAAAGTGAGGTTATTTTATATGAAAAGACAAGAAGGTTATCTCTTACATTCCATTGACGGTGTCCCTTATCTGCTGCCCTTCGGACAGAATATCGCAGCCCACAAACGGGGCGTCCGCCTGAATGAGACCGGCGTGGTATTATGGAACCTGCTGGAAACGGAAAAAACAAAAGAACAGATCCTACAGGAATTTTTCGATTACTATGAAGCATCGGAAGAAGACTATGAAACCATGAAAAAGGACGCCGATGTCTTTTTTCAGATGTTGGAAAATCTCGGAATCATAGAGATGGACGAAGATCTGACTTATTCCAAAAATCGCCGCATATATGATATCGCCGGCATCCGTCTTTCTTTGTGCGGACCTGATGAAGCAATTCACGCTTCCCTTTCCGCTTTTGAGATAACCGAAAAAGATAATAAAACAGCCGATTGCGATCTGACTGTCCGTCTTACCGCCGCGCCTTGTCGCGACCGGTTCTACGGAAAACTCCTCATCAAAAACGACAATCTTATGCTCTTTTACCGGGAGCCGGAATATATTATGGAATTTCCTAAATTCAAGGGAATTGAAAGAATTTATTTGAATCAGAACGGGCAGGAAGCGCTGGTTTATGTCCATAGACCTTTTGATCCTGCATTTACGGAAGATTTCTTCCATGCGCTGCGCTTTGTCTATCTGTATACGGCGCAGAAGAAACAGATTTTTGCCCTCCATTCCGCATCGATCTTATATAAGGGAAAAGCATGGCTGTTTTCCGGTCCTTCCGGCACCGGAAAATCCACCCATACAAAGCTCTGGAACCGTTTTTTTGAAACGCCCTATATCAACGGAGATTTGAATCTTTTGGGATTTTCGGATGGAAAACCCGCTGTTTTGGGACTTCCGTGGTGCGGAACTTCCGGATTGTTCGACACTGCATCCTACCCCTTAGGCGGTATCATATTATTGCGACAGGCAAAGGAGAACCGGGTACTCTCATTATCGGAAGACGAAAAGGCTTTGCTGATCTCCCAGCGTCTGATCTCGCCGGCATGGACTTCCGATCAGCTGTCGTCAAATCTGGAGTTCGCAGAGCGGCTCGCCGGTCAGATCCTTGTTTGCAGACTTTGCTGCAACATGGAACAAAAAGCAGCCGAAGTGATGCGTGATCAGATCGACTGCTTCCTTGAAAAAGATCAATAAAAAATCAACTAAAAATCAATAATGTGTTTTTTCATCCACGATCGTAGTGTCGGTGTATCCTTTACGCTCCCACTCCGGCATACGATTGCCTTTATCCACATCATAGCTTCCTGCATAACCGGAATCGCCGTAATGCGACTTCAATCCGCATTCACCGCCGTTAGACCATGAATATGCAGGACATCCGAGACAACCGTAATGTTCCAGCATGGTACCTTCCCACTTGTAGGTAGGTGCATGGAACACACCATTCATGTACTTGCTGTCGCAGCCCGGCGTACCGCCTGCAACCTCACCGCTTGCAGCGTACACACCTTCTGTCAGATCGTCGTTGCCGATCACCATCGGTTTTACATAAGAACTCATCCCTCAACCTCCTTACTTTTTGCTTGAAACATTCCCCCCATTTGCGTTCTTTATATTATATCGACATAAAGTAAGGATTTCATGATTTTTTTTTCAAAAATCATGAATCATCTGTTGAATTTCTTCCTCATCCAGCACTTTACACTTTTTATCCCGGATCGCATAAACCCGGTTGCAGATATTGAGCACCGTCGGTCTGTGGGTGGTAACGATACAGGTTCTCGGATATTCATCTTTCATGATATTCTTTAAAACTTTCCGCTCGGTGGCAATATCCAGCGCCGAGGTTGCCTCATCCATCATCAGGATCGGCGATTTTCTGAGAAGGGAGCGGGCGATGGAGAGACGCTGCGCCTGACCCTCCGAAAAACCGCCGCCCCGCTCTTTGATCTCGCTTTGGATTCCGGCAGGCAATTTTTCTACAAATTCCCAGGCGCAGGCCATCTTCAACGCTTCGATGATCTCCTCATCCGTCGCATCCGGATTTACATTTCGCATATTCTCCGCAATGGTTCCCGAAAACATGGTATTTCCCTGAGGTACATAGGAGAACATCTTTCTTGCGGCAGGCGTCAGGTCCACATGCTGACTGCTTCGCGCTTCCTCTCCGCCGTCATAAAGCACGCCCTTCCCCTCTTTCGGCAGCAAAAGAGCGAGAAGAATCCGAAGCAGGGTCGTCTTTCCCTCTCCCGACGGTCCCACCAGGGCTACGATCTCGTGCGGATGCGCCACAAAATCAGCTCCGTCAAACACTTCCGTTCCCGTATGATAGGTATAAGAGATCTTTTTTAATTCGATACTGATTCCTTTTTTTCTGTATTTTTTCATGAAGTTCGCGGTTTCTTCATCCTGACTGTAATCTTCCCTTGGCATTTCCAGAATATCCATCAGACGCCCTGCCGATGTGGTGAGGGAAATTGCCGTAGGAACCAGTGATGTCAGGCTGTTGACGGAACCGGTCAATGTGCCCGTCATGCTTAAAAACATGGTCATCGTACCATAGCTGATGGCGCCGCTCCATACCCTGTAAATTCCCCAGCCGTAAGAGGCATAGGAAACCAAAAGACCCACTGTCGAGAGAAGCAGTGAGGTACCGATGGACATGCGCTGAAATTCCAGACTCATATCGATAAATTCCCGCTGTATTTGTTTTAACCGCGCCACATATAATTTAAGCAGGTCGAAAGCCTTGATAGTCTGTATATTCGCAAAGGTCTCCTGATTGAATCCGGACAATTTTGCACCCAGAGCAGCGCTGCGCTTGTTGTTGTTCACCATACGTCTCATTAACGTTTTTGACAGCAGTAAACTCGCCGGAATCCCCAGAAATGCGAAGATCGCAAAAGAGGCATCATAGTAAATAACGATGGCGAAAGCGCTGAAAAATCGAAAGCTGTAGATTACCATATTCGGAACAAAATTCAACACTCCGCTGGATATATTCGATGCGTCGGAATTCCATCTGGTCAAAAGATCTCCGGTATGGTATGTGGTGAGAGACTCCCAGTCCGTCACCAGTATTTTGGAAAAAATATCAGCTTTGATCTCGGAATCCACTTTCATGCGGATCCAGCTGGACACATAAGATGAAATCTGATTCATCAGGCTTGTGCCGATGTTCAACCCGATCATCATGCAGAATACTTTTACCACTGCGCCGGTCTTGTGACCGGTGATGATGTCCACGAGATCCTTTGACAGGACACTGCTTCCCAGTCCGATAACGGTTCCCACCAGTCCCAGAAGCGTATAAAAGATCATCGCCACCCAGTAATGTCTGGCATATTGATAAATCCACATGGTCTGATTCATCATCTCTTTCAGCCGGCCTTCTTTTATTCTTTTTATAAAAAATGACAGCTTTCCCTTTTTTTCCATTCCCTGATTCTCCGACTTTTTCTTCCCCTACTCGATTTTCGCACCTAAGAACAGAAAATCGGGCAGGAAGAGAACACTCTCCTCCTACCCGATTCTCAAAACTGCGGATCCCGCAGATTTTCTCTATAAACACATGTTTATATCTGATTACTTCATCCTGCAGGATTAGTTGTGCTTGCACTCCATAGAAGCGTTAAGCAACTGTAAACCTGCATCAGAAGTAACAACAACCGCACCAAGACCGATATTATCTATCGGGTTATTGTGATAATGATATGCAATACGGATCACTGCTGTTCCGTCTCCTGATTCAAGTGTACCATTTGATGAAGAATATGTTACAGGCTGGTTGAATGTCAATTCCAATACCTGTGCTTCTGTAGTGTGATCTGCATCATGATGTGCATCTACCTGAATTCTGTAATCACCGCGTCCGTTCTGTGGAGCCTGATGCATGTTAGCTGTTACAGTATAACATCCGTCTCCGCTGGCTGCATATACACCCTCTGCCATTCCTTCATTGACCATAACTACCGGTCTTTCATACTTACTCATATTAAAATCCTCCAATCTTATCCGGCTATTGCCTGCAAAACCTTTACCATGTATTTCTTGATACTCCCTCATTATACGTTTTCAAGCTTTTTCTGTCAATGTTTTTAGGCAAAAAGTTTTACAGAATTTCTCAGGGATCCTGTGAAATTCTTTGTATAATTTGCCTATGAATGTTCCAGTTTTACAGCCGATACCCCCTGTTTTTCTCTATTCCTCCCGATATCTTGACTTTGTGATCTTTTTATCAACACGATTTCTCATTAAGAGCGCGATTCCCAAAGCATAAAACAGATATCCATGAAGCCGGAACAGCCACGCCGCTGAAGGGATCAGCCACTTCCATAAGTTTTCCGGCAATTCTTTCACATATTTTCCCGCAGACAATGAACGAAAGGCTTTTTTTACAAGCGGGTGTCTGCCGTATTGCCGCAAGATCCCGGCTGCTGCCATGACAGAATTCCGCTCTCCCTGCAATTCCTGCTTTACAAGGAAAAAACTGCCGAAGAAGAGATGAAACGCCAAAATATCCTCATACATTTCCGTTTTTCCATGTTTTTCAAGATATTTCCGAAAATCCGAAGCAATGGAAATCCAGACCTTCATCAGATCCTCTCTGTAACGCTCTGACTGGGAACCCGGATTCTCCCGGTAACAATAGACGCTTTCATCCAGAAACGCATAAACCGGATTCCACGCCATGCATTTTAAATTGCGCAATTTATCCTGCATATAAGGATGCCTGCTGCTTCTGATCCGATGCTTGCGCAAAAAATCCGCAGAATAAAGCTTTCCCCAGTCATAAGCCAGCTGTCCGTCCATATAGAAACCGATAAAGCGACCGTAAACCGAAGCCACATCCTTACTGTCTTTTAACCGGAGCTGCTTCTTTCCCGTATATTTCCTGCCGAAAAATCTGCGAAATGTGGCAACGGTAATATCCGCCTTCATCCGTTCCGCGCGACAGACCATTTTTTCGATGGCTGCTGCGCCGTCTAATTTATCGTCCGCATCCGCAAAACAAATATATTTCCCCTTTGCCATCTCAAGACCGTCATTCCTTGCGGCTCCGGATCCCGCATTCTTCTTGTGAAGCACTTTTATATCGGGGTGGGCAGCCGCATACTCATCACAAATTTTCGGACTGTTATCTTTGGAACCGTCATCCACCAGAATCACTTCCAACGGCTGATAGGTTTGCTCTAAGATACTTTCCATACATTCCCGCAGATATAATTCCGCATTGTAAACAGGTAAGATGATACTTACCAAAGGCTTTTCTTCCATCCTTTTATCCTCACTGTCTCTTTAAAATGTTATAAACATAAGATTTTAAGCTCTTTACACGCCAGTTGCAAACATAGATCAGCAAATTCACGCCCATAACTGCCCCGACGCAAAGTATGCCGGTGATAAGAAATCCCGCGATACCGCCGTATCCTGTCCGTATCGCGATATCATACGCCAGCGCCGTCTCCGCCGCCGCTAATACTGTATATTGGAGCAGATCCCCCAGATATAAAAACATCTTTTTCTTTAAATGATCCCGGAAGAAATAGTACGATCTTGCCACGATCTGGATCAGGTACGCAACACAGGTTCCGATCTGAACCCCCGCCAGTCCTAACGGTTTTGCCAATACAACCGACAAAATGATATTTACGACGGCCGCGCACAAAGTCAGCTTTTTCTCCTGCTCAAAAAGTCCCCCCACGGTCATCGCCATGGCGATGGGCAGGTCGATCATGTACAGATACATATTCACAACGCATAAGATCACAACCAAACCCGGCAGTCTGTAACGCTTTGTAAGCCAGATCTCCGTAATAAAGGGATCAATTAACATCACCACGCCGCAGCATGCCACTGCGCTGATAAGAAAAAATACAAAGGTCACCTGTCTTACTGCCGCGCAATCATTTTCTTTCTTATTTTCCACAAACAGATTTCCCATGGTGGGCTGAATGGAACCGGACAGCGCGTTGGTAATATTTAAAAGCGACTGGGTGATCAGACAATAATTGGAATACAAGCCTGCCGTTGCTACGCTGATAAAGGATGTAATGATCAGACTGTCTGTAGACGCCAGCATCTTAAATGCCAGTCTTGACACGAAGATGTTCTTCACATCCTCAAATACTTTGTTGAAAATATTTTTCTCCAAAGGCCTGCGCTCATAGGTTTTCAAATACGGATAGCGCTTGTTGATATATCCAATATTCCAAAGGTTTAACGCAGCTTCGATGACAATATTCAACGCCAGCGCCGGCACATACTCGCCGGTCAGCTCCACGATAATAATTACCGCGGAATAATTCAGGACATTGATCGCCATGGTAACAAGACTGACCACATATTCTTTCTGATCCGCCACAAGGATGGATCGCTTATACGTCATAAGATAGGATAAAACTGTCCGTGCAAGCCACAGAACATAAATGATCCGTATATATCCCGCCGAAAACGTTCCCGTCCGGATAAACAGATGTATAAACGGCATGACCGCCAACCCCAGCACCGTCAGGATCAAAGCAAAAATCTGATAGGCTCTGCGGTACAGATTCATGTACGCGGCGATCTCCCTCTCGTCTCCATCCGCCAGAACCCGGTACAGGTGAAATATAATAGCAGAAGATACTCCAAGTTCCGATACCGCAAGAATATTGATCACATTGGAGATCGTGCTGTTTAAGCCTACCAGTTCCTCTCCCATGCGCAGATTCAGCGTCCGCTGGCAGAAAAAACCCACAATGATCAGCGCAAACTGGGACAACAGGCTAAAGAAACTGTTTCGGACAATATTTTTTATTCGCATACTTGTTTGATTACCTCGTCCCACTGACGGCAGATCCGGCTCATTTCAAATTTCCCAATCCCGTCTTTTGCATGGGCTGAAAAATGTTCCAGTTTCTCCCCATTGCCGGTCAGCTCCAAAAGCCGTTTCGCCATCGCCCTGCAATCTCTTGCCGGCACGATATAGCCGTTGACGCCGTCTTCTATGATTTCCGACGGGCCGGTTTCAATGTCAAAGCTGACACCTGCCAGTCCATAGGATTTCGCCTCCAGAAGACACATCGGCAGCCCCTCATGTCTGGAGGTCAATACCATGATCTTTGCTTTCCTGTAATAGTCCCCCACATTCTGTACCGCCCCCGTAAGGATCAGCCTGTCCTGCAAACCTTTTTTCACAATAAACCGTTCCAGTTTTCCTCTTTCCGGACCTTCTCCCAAAAGCAGCCATTTCCAGTCCGGTCTTCTTTTCAGCACCCAGAAAGCTATTTTGGAAAGGTCGTCCATTCCCTTATCCGGCAGCAGCGCTCCTACCGTAAGGATCCAATTTTCTCTCGCTGTTGCGCCCTCTTTTAATTCCTCTGCATCCGGTACCGGGTTTGGAATTGCAATGATCCGTTTTCTGCGTTCTAAGTTTCTCTCATAATTTCTCCGGTCCTGCTCGGTTAATGTAACCACATAATCACTTCTGGTGAAGGAATAACGCAAGATCCACTTCCGATAGGCAACAGTCTGCTCAAATTCGTAATTAAAGTGTTCCCATGAGATCACCTTCGTTTTCAGACCCTTTCTTGCCGGCAGGGAAAGCACATCCAGAACGATATCAATATCGATGACAACATCAATTCTTTTCTCTTTCAAATATTTCCGCACTTTCCATATCACAGGAAGATACCCCGGTCCCGGATTTACCCAGTGACTGCTTAAGAAATCCCTTTGAATCCCCGGATCGATCTCAAAAAAAGGCTCGTTTCTCTGTTCCGTAAGGCTTAAAAACCGGATCTGATACTTTCCGCTTCTTACCATCTCATTGGCAAGTCTTATGGCAACCCGCTCGGTGCCTCCGCCTCTTGTAATGTCTCCTGAAAAAAAACAAATTCTCTTCACGATTTTCTCTCCTTTCCGGTCTGCGGCCGGAATAATTGCAATTCGGCGATGCGCCTGCTCCGTTCTCCTGCCCTTCTCATAATTTTTCCCACGGAAGCCCGGTGAAGTCTCCGGTTGTTATAAAGGAATTTTGCCAATGTCGCCGCCCAAAGCCCCGGCCAGAGAACCGGATTCTTCCCGGCTTTCGGATAATTCAGATGCATCTGATGATGAAATTCTCTCACATAATCCATAATGCCGGTGCCCCGAAGCACTACCATCCGGTCTTTGCTTCCTTTTCCGAATTCCTCCCCCTTAAGAATGTCCTCCAGAAAATGATTGCTCTTGGAAATCTCCGTCATCCTGCAAAAGATGCCGCCTTCATAGAAGAATGTTCTGTCTTTTCTGTAGATTCCCTTCTCATTTCCCGCCAGTCCCAGATGATCTGCGCAGATGGTGGTAATCAGGGATAAAAAGCCGGTAAGACCGCTTTCTCCCACAAGTTTTAAAAATCTTCGGATCTCTCTGACCTCTATTTCCCGATTCCAGAACACCACCCAGTCGCATAATAATTTCAAACCGAATCCTTCTCTCAGGAAATGTTGCAGCATATGAAGCAACAGCTGGTATGCATGATAGGAATCCGACAAAATCGGAAGTTCCACTCCCATGATCTCTTTCCGTATGATATGCTTTCCTACCGTCCGCCCCACGCGCTCCATATACCGATTGATTCCGTCGTCATCAAAAGGCTCGGCAAACATAAGATGAAGCTCCATCTCGATCTGTCCCGGCGCATGATATACAATATGATGATTGGCGTGCTGACTGCCGCTGCGCTGAAATCCTGCCTTTATCAGTGCTTCTTTAGCCTCCCGCTCTTTCTCCCTGTCCACAAGAAACAGATCGATATCTCCCGATTTTCTAAGCTCCGGAACCGGATACAACGAAGCGGTGGATGTTCCCTTTAACAACACAGACCGGATTCCCGCCGCTTCCAGAACATCGATCGTATATTTGCCGAGAAACAGCAGATGATAGGCCTGCGTCACCGTACGGTTCGCAGCCGCCTGCAATCCATTCTCATAGGTTTCCTCTCCGAGCCGGCCATGCAGCCGGTCATACAACAATGGCAATACCGCATGACTTTTTGCCAGTCTGAAAAGTTCCTGTGTATTGAACTCCCGATTGGAGATGACACCTTTCTTTTTTCCCCGAAGGCTCTCCCTTAATAACCTCATCAAAAGTTTTTCTTCTGCTGAAAACATTTACCCTTCTCCTCTAATAACGATAGTTTATTATCTGAATAAGTCCGGTCGGATGCCGATCCCGTAACCACCTAAAGTACAGGTGCTAACGGTAT
>CADBTR010000004.1 GCA_902797675.1 uncultured Lachnospiraceae bacterium | reverse complement strand
TTAGTCAGATAATTAAGCAGATTGCCAAAATCTCTGATTTTGTGCAAGTCGCTTATGCAGTAGCTAAACGATCGTTATTAGAGGAGAAAAAGTTGTGGAACACAAAGACATTCTTATAATGGGAATTGAAAGTTCTTGCGATGAGACAGCGGTATCCGTGGTGAAGAACGGGAGACAGATTTTGTCTAACATCATATCATCACAGATTGATATACATACATTGTATGGCGGCGTTGTTCCGGAAATTGCTTCCAGAAAGCATACGGAGAGAATTAATTATGTCATCGAGGAGGCACTCAGAAAGGCTGATGTTTCTTTGGATGAAATAGACGCTATCGGGGTAACTTATGGACCGGGACTTGTGGGGGCGCTTCTGGTCGGCGTTGCGGAGGCAAAGGCGATTGCTTATGCAACGAAAAAACCGCTTGTCGGCGTGCATCATATTGAGGGACACATTTCGGCAAATTATATCGAACATCCGGATCTGGAACCTCCGTTTTTATGTCTGGTGGTTTCCGGCGGACATACTCATCTTGTGATCGTGAAAGATTATGGAAAGTATGAAGTGATCGGACGTACCAGAGATGATGCGGCAGGTGAGGCTTTCGACAAGGTGGCTCGCGCGATCGGTCTTGGCTATCCGGGAGGACCGAAAATCGATCGTCTGGCAAAAGAAGGAAATCCTCAGGCGATTGAATTTCCGAGAGCAGTTGTGGAGGGAGCACCTCTTGATTTCAGCTTCAGCGGTCTGAAATCAGCAGTATTGAATTATCTGAATATGTGTGAAATGAAACATATTGAAGTAAATCGTGCCGATGTGGCGGCATCTTTTCAACAATGCGTGGTGGATTCTCTGGTATCGAGAGGAATGACAGCTTGCAGGGAAACAGGCATGAAGAAATTTGCAATCGCCGGAGGAGTAGCTTCTAATTCAGCGATACGAAATGCGTTTGAACAGGAATGTGACAAGCGGAAGATTCAATTTTATCATCCGTCGCCGATTTTTTGTACAGATAACGGCGCAATGATCGGAGTGGCGGCATATTATGAATATCTGGCAGGAACCAGACACGGCTGGGATCTGAATGCGATACCGAATTTGAAACTCGGCGAACGTTGAAATTAGCAAAATAGCAGAATGATGAATATATGTTATTAAAGAGGGGACAATATAACGATGAAGACGGAGCAAAATAAAGTTTTGGCTATTGTGCTTGCCGGAGGTAAGGGAAAAAGAATGGGCGCGCAGGTCAGCAAACAATATCTGGAATTGAATGGCAAACCGCTTTTGTATTATACTCTTTGCGCATTTGAAGAAAGCATCGTACAGGACGTTATTCTTGTGTGCGGAGCCGGCGAGGAAGAATATTGCGGTCGGGAGATTGTTTCAAAGTATGGGTTAAAGAAAGTAAAAAAAATCGTGCCGGGCGGGAAAGAACGCTATGATTCCGTATACGAGGGATTGAAAGCAGCTAAAAAAACAGAAATCGGAAGAGATGCGGATATTGTCCTGATCCATGACGGAGCGAGAGCATTCGTTACGCCTGAGATTATCCAAAGAGTTGCGGAAATGGCAGAACAGAAAGAAGCTTGTGTTGTGGGAATGCCGGTGAAAGATACCGTCAAAGTTGCAAGAGATGATCTGACGATCGAGAGCACGCCGGACAGAACAAAAATGTGGCAGATACAGACGCCGCAGGCATTCCGGTTTCATAAGATTTTCGATGCTTATAATAGGGCGTTGGAGGATAAAGTACAGGGCATTACAGATGATGCGATGGTTTGGGAATATTGTTATGAAGCGCCGGTGTATTTAACGGAAGGGGATTATTCTAATATTAAGGTTACAACGCCGGAAGATATGGCTTTTGGAGATGCGATTTTAAATCAGCGTAAAAAATGAAAAAACAGTTGACATCTGTTTCCAATCATGTTAGGACCCGAGTTTGCCACTTGCGAAGGAAAAAACGGAGCCTTTTTGACTCCGTTTTTCTGATAAAATGGGCATTTAAGCCTTTATTCATT
>CADBTR010000003.1 GCA_902797675.1 uncultured Lachnospiraceae bacterium | reverse complement strand
TTTTTTCAACTTTTTTCATTTTACCTATTGACATTTATTAGCTGGACTTTCTTTTAAGACATTCTTATTTTTTATAAGATAATCAACCAGCGATATCACCGTAAGAAACAGCGACAGATAAATCAAAACATCGCTTATGACACCACAGACTGTATGCTGAATTCCGGAAACTCTGTCCGGAATTCCAAGAATCAGCCAGATAATCATAATCATCTGACATACCGTCTTAATCTTTCCCCAATAGCTTGCCGCGATCACAACACCATTGTCTGCGGCTATGGTACGAAAACCGCTGATAATCAGCTCCCTGCTGATTATGATAATCACGATCCACTTTGGGATCACGTCTGTAAGGCAGATCAGCGCAGCACAAACCAAAAGTTTGTCAGCCAACGGATCCATAAATTTTCCAAAATTTGTCACAATGTTATATTTTCTCGCAATCTTGCCGTCCAACATATCCGTAAAGCTGGCAATGATGAACAATGCCAGCGCGACATATCTTCCCGCCATTCCCAACTTGTCCCATTCCATAAACAGTACAAAAAACGGAATCATGCACATTCTCAAAACTGTCAGTTTATTTGGTAAATTCATTGTCTCTCCCTCCTCTAATAAGGCAACGCCCCTCGGCTTTTGCTTATAAGCTCACCGATCAGATCATATTCCGCGGCGCCTGTGATTCTCACTCTCACCACATCCCCCGTCATCAACGCTTCCTCGCTGTTTATAAATACATATCCGTCAATTCCCGGCGCATCCATATACGTTCTTGCGATATAAGCATTCTCGTCCACCACTTTCCCCTCCACGATGGCCGTCATCTCGCATCCGATCTTATCTTCCGATTTATCAAAGGCGATCTCCTGCTGAAGTTCCATGATCTCACCAAGCCGTTCTGCCTTGACATCCTCGTCCACCTGTTCCGGAAAGCCTGCCGCAGAGGTGTCTTCCTCCGGCGAATAAGCAAATGCGCCTAACCGGTCAAATTCCATCTCATCGATAAATTCCATAAGTTCCTGAAATTCTTCTTCCGTCTCTCCCGGAAATCCGGTGATCAGCGTTGTCCGCAGACAAATATCCGGTATCTCCCTGCGCAATTTTTCGATGATCTCATATAATTGAGCTTTGTTCGTCCTTCTCCCCATCCTTTTTAAGATCCTGTCGTTGCAATGCTGAATCGGCATATCCAGATAATGGCAGACTTTCGGTTCAAACTTCATGGTACGGATCAAACCGTCATAAATCTCTTCCGGATAACAATATAATAACCGGATCATCTGTAATTCCGGTATTTTACACAATTCTTCCAACAGAATATGAAGTTTCTTTTCCCCGTAAAGATCTATGCCGTACAAGGTGGTTTCCTGTGCCACAAGAATCAGTTCTTTTACGCCTTTTTTCGCCAGTAGCTTTGCCTGTTCCAAAAGTCTCTCCATAGGCACGCTCCGATAGCGCCCTCTGATGGAGGGAATGATGCAATAGGTACAATGTTTATCACACCCTTCCGCAATCTTTAAATGTGCGTAATATCCTCCGGTAGTGATCACGCGTTCGCTTTGCACCTGTACGAGACGATCCCTGTCGAGAAACATCTTCGGTCGTTCCTTTCGCATTGCTCCGTCGATGACCTCTAAAATCTGATCGTAGGAAGAGGTTCCGACAATCCCGTCCACTTCCGGAATCTCCCGATAAATCTCCTCCTGATAACGCTGCGACAGGCAGCCTGTCACGATCAATGCTTTACAATTTCCATATTCTTTTAATTGTGCCATCTCCAGAATGGTACGTATGCTCTCCTCTTTCGCGTCATTGATGAAGCAGCAGGAATTCACGATAATGACTTCCGCTTCCTGCTCATCATCCGTAAAGGTATATCCCTTCTCACGCAGCAATCCGAGCATTTCCTCCGAGTCTGACAAATTCTTGTCACACCCCAGTGAAATAAATAATAATTTCAAAAGAACCTCCACGTCCTGACTTACAGCTTATTCTTCTGCCACATCCTCCGGGGCTTCATCATCATTATCTTCATCATCTTCTTCCCCGTCATCGGCTTCTTCTGTCTCTTCCCCGTCAAGATCCTCCGACTCTTCTTCCTCGTCAGACTCCCCTGTTTCTTTTTCCTTTGCCTTTTCTTTCTCCTTCGCTTCTTCTGCTTCTTTCTTTGCTTTTTCCTTTGCAATGCGCTCCGCTTCTTCCGCCATGCGGATCCGCTCTTCTCTTTCCTTCTTTAAGACTTCAATATGCTCAATTCTTGCCTCTTCTGCTTCCTCATCCGTCAAAATGCGGATCTTAGAGTCATGCAGTTCCTCAACTGCGATAGATAACGGCTTTAAATCCTTTGTTTTAGACTTCACTAGCGGTTCCTGTCCCGCAATGATCTGTCTCGCGCGCTTTGCAGTTGCAAGAACAATAGAATAACGGCTCTGAACTACCGGCTGCTCTCCCGGTTCCACATCGCTGTTTACTACCGCCATTAAGTCTGTATAAGATGGATGTAACATATTTTCTCCTTCCGAGGGAAATCCTCCCTCTTAAAAATCTATTATTTAATTACGATTATTCTATATTTTGAACCTGTTCACGGATCTTTTCAATCTCCGTTTTCAGCTCAATCCCTTTATCGGTGATCTCCAGATCATTGGATTTCGATAAAATCGTATTAGACTCCCTGTTCATTTCCTGGGTGATAAAATCCAGCTTTCTTCCCTGTCCGTCTCCATGCTCCAGTTCTTCCTTCATGCCCCGGATATGACTCTTAAGCCGGACCGTCTCCTCATCCACGCAAATCTTGTCCGCATAGATCACAAGTTCTGCCGCCACACGATTTTCGTCAATCTGCGTATCTTCCAGAACCTCCGATAATTTCGCTCTCAGCCGTGTCTTGTAATCTTCCAGCAATTGCGGATACCGCTCCTCAATGAATGCGACACATGATTCCATGTCTTCCAGTTTTTCACATAAGTCCTTACGAAGGTAAATTCCTTCTTCTCTTCGGGATGCGACAAAATTCTCGCAGGCTTTCCTGAAAACAGCTTCCAGCAATGTCCGGACCGCATCTTCATCGATGGCTCCGTCCTCCATTGTAAAAACATCCGGAAACCTTGCCAAGGCTACCGTATTCACCTCGTTCCTCAATCCATACAGTTCCTGCATTTCGGAAAGATAGCCGAGATATTCTCCTGCAAGCGTCCGGTTGAAACGGACATTCTCGCTCTCTGCGTTTTCACTTTCATAATTCACAAAAATATCAATTTTCCCCCGAAGGGCGTATTCCTTCAGTATTCTCCGCAGTCCCGCCTCAAAAACATTGAATTTTCTCGGCATCCGGATATTAACATCCAGATATTTATGATTGACGGATTTTATCTCAACGGAAATCTTTCTTCCGTTTTCCTCTGATTCATAGCGACCGAAACCGGTCATACTCTTTATCATGTATTTCCTTTCCGAACCAGTGTATCATAAATCACACAACCGACATCGATATATCGTAAATCACACAGCCGGCATTACTCTATCACCTGATCCAATATTTCTCCGATCTTGCCCTTCACCACCAGATCTGCCACATCATCTCTCTGGGTCGCAGACAAATTAATCAAAACCAGCTTGTTGCCCTTATAGTAATCAATCAGTCCGGCTGCCGGATAAACAACCAGCGAGGTTCCACCCACGATCAGCATATCCGCCTGTTCGATCTGATACAATGCTTCTGATACCGTGACATCATCCAGTTCCTCTTCGTAGAGAACTACGTCCGGTTTTACTATGCCGCCGCACTCGCATCTCGGGATTCCTTCCGATTCCACCACATAGTCCAGATCGTAAAAAGTATGACATTTCTCGCAATGATTTCTCATAATACTGCCGTGAATCTCCAAAACATGCTTACTGCCTGCCATCTGGTGCAAGCCGTCAATATTCTGAGTGACAATTGCTTTCAGCTTTCCCTGCTCCTCTAAGCGGACTAAGGCTTTGTGCGCCGCATTGGGTTTCGCATCTTCATAGATCATGCGGTCTTTATAAAACCGAAAAAATTCCTCCGGATTTTCTCTGTAAAAGGAATGACTGATAATCGTTTCCGGCGGAAATTTATATTTCTGATTGTATAGTCCGTCCGCACTTCTGAAGTCCGGAATTCCACTCTCCGTAGACACACCTGCGCCGCCGAAAAAAACAATCCTTTCAGATTCCTGAATCCACTGTCGTAAGGTATCTATCTCGCTCATTCATATCCTCTCTTTCTCCAACACCCTGACATTCCTTAGTTTCCCTTTATCATATACCTTTTCAGACCACAAGGCAGCCTGTAACTTATACAGTATAGCACACTTTTGCAAGATTTAAAACTAAAATTTACTTGTTTTCAAAGTTTTTTTTTGATATAGTGTTATTATTAAGTTTCCAAGGAGGGTTTTATGGCTTTAGACGGAATTTCCATTTCATGTCTGGTACATGAATTAAATACAAAATTAACCGGCGGACGTTTGTTTAAAATCGGCCAGCCGGAGACAGACGAACTGCAGCTTACCATAAAGCAGGGCAGGGAACAATACCGGCTTTTGATCAGTGCCAATGCCTCCCTTCCCCTTATTTATCTGACAGAAATAAATAAGACAGGTCCGCTGACGGCTCCTGCATTTTGCATGGTTTTAAGAAAACACTTATCAAACGCGAAGATTCTTGAGATCTTCCAGCCCGGTCTGGAACGGATCGTGCAATTCCGGTTGGAGCACTATAACGAGATGGGGGATCTTTGTCAAAAATATCTGATCATCGAATTGATGGGGAAGCACAGCAATATCATCTTCACGGACACTGAAGGAAAGATCATTGACAGTATCAAGCATATCGGTGCCAATGTAAGCTCGGTCCGGGAAGTTTTACCGGGTCGGACTTATTTTATCCCCGACACCGCCCACAAGCAGGATCCCCTCAGCACCACAGCCGCCCGGTTCCGGGAACTGCTGTGTCAAAAACCCATGGCAGCGTCAAAAGCCGTCTATACAAGTTTTACCGGCATCAGCCCCGTGGCGGCGGAAGATTTATGCTATCGCAGCGGGATCGATAGCGGAAAGCCGGCAAATACATTAAATGACAGCGAATTATCTTCTCTTTCCGATCAATTCGACCTGCTTATGAACAAAATAAAAGGACAGGATTATCAGCCATGTATCATGTTTGACCGTGATATGCCCGCGGATTTTCATCCGTTTCCGCTTACGATCTATGGAGACGACTGCAAAAGGGAAGATTATGACTCCATGAGCCGCCTGCTTTCTGATTTTTACAGCAAAAAAAGCGCTCATACAAGAATTCATCAAAAGTCCTCGGATCTTCGGAAAATTATCCAGACATTACTGGAAAAGGATTATAAAAAATATGATCTGCAGGAAAAACAGTTAAAGGACACTTTAAAGCGGGATAAATTTCAATTATACGGGGAACTTTTGACTGCCTATGCTTATCAGCTCCCTGCGGGAGATTCCAAGGCCGTGGTAATGAATTATTATACCAATGAGGAGATTACCATTCCCCTTGATCGAACATTAAGCCCCATGGAAAATGCAAAAAAATATTTTGATAAGTACGGAAAATTAAAGCGTACCAACGAAGCGCTTACTACCATCGTACAGGAGACAAAAGCCGAGATCGATCATCTGGAATCCCTGATGAATGCGCTGGAGATTGCCGTAACGGAAGATGACTTAAAAGAATTAAAGGAAGAATGTATCCAGTCCGGCTATATCCGCAGAAAATTCCGGGATAAAAAGGCAAAATTCAAGAGTGAACCTTTCCACTATCTTTCCTCCGACGGTTTTCACATTTATGTCGGAAAAAATAATCTGCAAAATGAAGATCTGACCTTCCGACTGGCAAACGGCGGTGACTGGTGGTTTCACTCAAAAACATTCCCGGGCTCTCATGTGATCGTAAAAACCGGGGGGCGGGAGCTTCCCGACCGCACCTTTGAGGAGGCCGCAAGACTTGCCGCATATTATTCCAAAGGAAAAGGGCAGGATAAAGTCGAGATCGATTATATCCAGCGCAAGCATGTAAAGAAAGTGGCAGGCGCAAAACCGGGATTTGTCATCTACCATACCAATTATTCCATGGCGATTTCTCCGGATATCACCGGGATCAGGGAATATCAGGGAGGATTGCAAGAGTGCGAAGCACGGAACAATCCGTAGGTCGGAGATTCAAACTCCCACCTACGTAAGTTTCCTTTCTTTACTCACCACCTATAGAGGTGGGAGATTGA
>CADBTR010000002.1 GCA_902797675.1 uncultured Lachnospiraceae bacterium | reverse complement strand
TGCACAAGCTGGCATTAGATGCCCGCAAGAACAGCGAGAGGCTGTGCTTCGAGCTGTTCGCAGGTGCGAAACTCTTCTTCACTCCATTCCAAGGATCTGCTTTTGGAGTGCCTCCATATCCAGTACACTCACCTCGGAATTTCCTGTAACCTTTGCGGCTTTCAACCGGACTCCGGTCAGCGTTTCCATTCCGAGAACATGCTTTTGAATACCTTCCATATCCAGTACGGAGATATCCCCGTCAGCATAAACATCACCGGACAGATAATAAGTATATTGACTGTTTTTCAATTTCGTATAAGCTGCCTTTGGCGAAAAGACAAGACAATCTCCCGTTTTTATGATCAAATGTTCCTGTTCTGTATTCCCGCACCCGTTGCAGGAAATATAAAAATCCCCAAAGCAGGATCTTAATTCTCCCAGCGTAGCACACGCGGAAAGTCCCGTAACTGTCAGATCATTCTCATCGATCACGATATTTTTATCACTCGCAGTCAGGGAGATGGTATTTATCGTCGGTGTGACCGGCGTAACCGGTGTAGTGTGACGTTTGGTAGCAAAATCCAAAAATGTTACATTCACGTCACAATTACCGGTAATTCCCGGAACTGTTCCGTCACTCATATATTGCCACATATTAAACTTAATATTATTGTCATAATTCGGCATCCTGTTTCCATGCGTATACCAGCTTGTTCCGCCATATTCAGGCAAATATCTGGCGTACCAGATATAATAACGGGATGCGATACTGTTATAATCAAACCGGTTTTGAAAATCCACCGTATTAGAATAAACCATGGGAATATACCCGGCATTTTTTATCGTATCGCAAAAAGCAGTGGTAAGAGTTCCCATATCCTGTTTTGATATAGCCAGATTTGTACGGTATCCGTCTGCCGTTTCCCAGTCAAAGACGACAGGATACGTGATCTGAGTTCCATACTTCTTAATATGATCAATGGTATACTTTGCCTCCTCCAGCGCTTCCTCGGAAGTCAGCGCCTGGGAAAAGAAATAGATTCCAACTTTCATCCCGGCTGCCAGAGCATTTTGTACATTCGTATCAAAATATTCATCCGGATATACTTTTCCGCCTTCATATCCCCGAAATCCCACGCGGATCATAGCAAATTCCATACCGGATGCCCGCACCTGATTCCAGTCAATTGTTTTTTGATGTCTCGATACATCCACGCCCTGTTTTTCAGTCGCCACATAATCGGTACTGTTTACGCCGGACGACAGATATCTGTTGATTCTTGTAGTCGCAATCCCCTGATTTTCTTCCTGTATTTGCGCCTCTTCCTCCGCTGTCTTACGGGCTGCCTCTCTCACTGCCGGTTCCCCGTCTTCCGCATCCAACATCTGTGTATCCACAGTCTCACTGCCGGTTTCATCCGATAATACGATATTATTATCAGACGCGGCATATAAAGTCACGTCAGCTGAAATTCCCAGCAAAAGTCCCATTATGATACTTCCCAGTAGTCCCTGTATTTTATTCATCTCATCTGCTCCTTTAATATCAGCTTCTTAACAAACAGATTTATTAGAAATAATAATTTCTTCCACATTTTCTATGGCTTTTTTCACCATTTCCTGTATCTGATCCCCAATTTTTTCCTCTGAGCTTTTTATCTTATTCAGATTCGGTTTCGTAACCGGATGCTTTGCCACAAAGGTCGTGCAACAATCCTCATATGGTTCTATGGATATCTCGTAAGTACCTATTTTTTCGGAAATATCCACGATATCCTGCTTATCAAACGCGATCAACGGTCGAAAGACCGGTATTTTTTTGCATACTTCATTGATCACTCCCAAAGACTGCATCGTCTGACTGGAAACCTGTCCGATGCTCTCCCCGGTGATCAAAGCCAGACAGCCGTTTCGCTCTGCCAGTTCCTCTGCCATACGATAAAAATAGCGTTTCATAATGATCGTTAATTCCTCATGAGGACAGTGTTCAAAGATTTCCATCTGAATATCTGTAAAATTCACAACATGAAGTTTAATCGGTCCCGTATATGCCGCCACTTTCTTCGCAAGATCCATGACTTTCTGTTTTGCCCGTTCCGAGGTATAAGGCGGTGTATGAAAATAAACCGCTTCGAGATTTACGCCGCGCTTTGCCGTCATATATCCTGCCACCGGGCTGTCTATTCCGCCGGATAACAATAACATTCCTTTTCCTGCCGTACCGATCGGCATTCCTCCCGGACCGGTTATGGTCTCCGAATAAATATTGATTATGGTCCGGATTTCAATATTCAGAAGAATCTGCGGCGTATGCACATCCACATGACATTCCGGAAAAGCATCTAAAATCGCCTCTCCCATGGCGGCATTGATCTCCATGGAATTCAGCGGATAATTTTTTCTTGCTCTTCTTGCATTCACCTTGAAAGTAAAGTTCTTATCCGGATACATCTCATCCATATAAGAAACCAGCTGTTTTTTCAATTCCTCAACGCCCAGATCTTCCACCTGAACCACCGGACAGATCCCGACGATTCCAAAGACATGCTGTAATGCGTCGATCACTTCTTCATATTCATAATCCGAGGCATCTACATAAATCCGTCCCACTTCCTTATAGACCTTGAACTCGCCGTCCAAAGGCTTTAATGCGTGGTTGATCTGTTTCACCAATGCGTCTTCAAATAAAAAACGGTTTTTTCCCTTTACTCCGATTTCCGCATACTTTATCAAAAATGATTTAAAATTCACCTTATTCCTCACTTCCTGCGCGTAAATTTTCGCAGTGTCTCTATATTTTCTCCGATTATTTCCAATGCATAATCAATCTCTTCTCCGGTTGTCTTCTCACACAGACTGAACCGGATCGCCGAATCGATCTCATCCCTCGACAGTCCCATTCCCGACAGAGTTTCACTGATATGGGGATGGTTGGAAGAACACGCCGACCCGGAAGATACATAAATGCCCTTCGCTTCTAATGTATGAAGCATCACTTCGCTTCGCACGCCGATAAAACTGACATTCACGATATGAGGCGCACTGTCTCTCCCCCTCTCGCTGTGCACGACCGTCCCGGAAATTTTACCCAATCCGTCGATCAGCTTATCTTTCAATTCGTACATATGCGCCGTATTCTCGTCAAAATTGCGATACATAAGCGCTGCAGCCTCTCCGATTCCTGCAATTCCCGGCACATTATCCGTACCGGAGCGAAGCCCTCTCTGCTGTCCTCCGCCAAACAAGATCGGTTTTATCTTCACACGATCCGACACATAAAGAAATCCGCTTCCTTTCGGTCCATGGATCTTATGACCGCTGACGCTGAAAAGATCAATATGATATTTTTTCGGGCGGATCTGATATTTTCCAAAAGATTGAATTCCGTCCACATGGAAGAGAATCTCCGGGCGTTCTTTGTGCAGCATCTCTCCGATCTCCTCCACCGGTTCCACTGCTCCCACCTCATTGTTCACATGCATGACAGACACAAGGATGGTATCCTCCGTCAGGGCATCGAAAACCTGTTTTGCAGTAATCTTCCCATGTTTATCCACAGGAAGATAAGTAACGGAAAATCCCAGTTCCTCCATATGATGCATGGTATTCAATACTGATGCGTGCTCAATGGCTGTGGTAATAATATGTTTCCCTGCTCTTGCATTCGCCGTTGCCGTTCCGATAATTGCCAGATTGTTGGATTCTGTTCCTCCGGATGTAAATATAATCTCCTTAGGCTGTACTTTTAAGATCCCTGCGATCTCATCTCTTGCAGTGCGAAGATATTTCTCCGCCTCCACACCTTTCATATGCAATGAGGAAGGATTTCCAAAATCCTCCGTCATAGTCTTTATCATAATTTCCCGCACACTGTCAGCGACTACCGTCGTTGCGGAATTATCCAAATATGCTTCCATAATACTCCTTGACCGGCAGCTTCTATTCCAATAAAAATCCCAAAACAGATAATATGGTCAGTCCTGCTGTCTCTGTTCTCAAAATTCTTTTTCCGAGAGAGATGGGTTTCACTCCCTGCTCTCTCGCAAGATCTACTTCTTCCTCCTCAAAACCGCCCTCCGGTCCTATAAAGATTCCAATTTTCCGTTTCTCTTTCACTCCCTGCAAAATCTGTTTTGTCTCCTGCATATCTTTATAATTCTCATAAGGGATCAGATTCAGATCAAAGGAGGCTGCATACGCCAATGCTTCCTTCCAATTCATCATCTTCTCCACCTTTGGAATCATACTCCTGCGCGACTGTTTGGCTGCCCCCTCGGCAATTGCCTGCCAGCGCTGTATTTTCTTTTCGGCTTTTTTCTCATCCAGCTTTACGACCGCCCGCCTTGTTGCAACCGGAATGACGGCTTTCGCTCCCAGTTCCACAGCCTTTTGAATGATCAATTCCATTTTATCACCTTTTGGCAATCCCTGAAAAAGATAAAGTTCCGCAGGAAGTTCTGTTCCCTCAAATGTCTTCTCCACAACCTCGGCGACAACCGACTCCTGATCGATGCTTTTAATCCGGCAGCAATAATCCTGCCCCTGTCCGTCACTTACCAGGATCTCGTCCTGCGGTTTCATCCGCAGGACATTTTTCATATGATTCACATCGCTTCCGGTGATAATAACCTTTCCGTCACAAATTTTGTCCGGCGTTACAAAAAAATGATACATATAATTTCCTCTGTCCTAACCATTCTTTACAGCGGTAATAGATACCCAGTCATTCTTTCGGGTGATCTCAACGATGGAAAGCTCCGGGATTGATTCAATCACAGCCTTCACTTCCTCCTCTTTTGTATCAATGATCCCTGATGTGATATAATACCCTCCGTCTTTTAAGAACTTTGGAACAATCGGCGTAAGCGGCACCAAAACATCGCTTAATATATTGGCAACGACAATATCATATTCACCATATCCGACTTCCTTTTGCAGTTCCACATCCTCCAGTACATTTCCCGCATATACCTTGCAGCTTTCTTTCGGAATCTTATTGACCTCCAGATTTTCATAAGTTGCGGTGATGGCATGCTCATCAATATCGATCCCCACTGCATAATCAGCCCCGATCTTCAATGCGATCATGGAAAGAATCCCGCTTCCGCAGCCCACATCAAGCACGCGGGCACCTGCATGAACATATTTTTTTAATTGTCTCATACACAACTGTGTTGTCTCATGAAGACCTGTTCCAAATGCAATTCCGGGATCGATCTCGATCAGGGTTTTGCCTTCATATTCCGGCTTTTTTTCCTCCCATGTAGGTTTGATCACAACACCGTCCACTTCAAAGGAATGAAAATATTTTTTCCAATTATTCATCCAGTCAATATCCTGGGTTTCCCCTTTTACGATACTACACTCGCCCACATCTACAAAATCTTTCAATTCCTCAATGCCGGACAGCACCTGCTCCATTTTTTCACGTTCCTGCTCCTCGGGTATTTCCTCCATGTAGAAACACAAATAAGCAATTCCCTCATCCTTCGGCAATTCCGGAAGAAAATCGATAAACATCCGTTTTTTATCTTCCTCCGAAAGCGGGATATTATCCTGAATCTCCACGCCGTCGATGCCGTTTTCGACCAATACGCCGATCACCAGATCCGTTGCTGCTGTTGTTGTCTTTATTGTGAATTTATTCCATTTCATAATGTTTTACCTCTATTTTCCGACCCATACGCCCGGTTCCGACTTAAGGTCATAGATCATATAAACTGCCGGATCCGTATTTGCATTCCGATCCACCTGCAATGCCTCAACTTCCGCTCTCGTCAGCGTGCAGGCATCAACAAATTCCTTATCCTCAATCTTAGACCTTGTCCAACTCGCGGAATCATAAATACTCAATCGATCATAAATATCCGCCTGCCAGGTATCCGTTTCCTCTATGTAATAAAACTTCATATACCCTTTCCAGATCCCCGTATTTGCATCATATTCCTTTCGTTCGCTCAATGGTCTGTAACTGTATTGCAGATTTCCGCTCTCCGGTTCCGGAACTTTTATCTTCACATCTTTTAATACGATCGTTGTGTTCGGATGATCTTCTAACGTATCTCCCTTGCTGAAATATTCATACCGGTTGATATAACGTCCATCCACCCATGCATCGGAAAAATAAGAAGGATTTTCTGCTCCGTGCATTTTTGCAAAATAAGTAAATGCAATATGAGAAGATCCGTAAATGGAATCAATGGCATAAACACGAAGCCAGGCTTCCTCCCCGACGCTTTCATAGATATCATTCCAGGTCAGTTCATCCTCATAGGTTTCTTCGATCTTCGGAAGTGTACCGTAATAGCAGATCTGCTCCCTGCATCCGGCTAAATCGTTCACCTTCGTCTGATCAGTCGAAGAGCCGTCAAAAGAATAGATCTTTGTAACCTGATCTTTTGTCAGCGCATGTCCGCCGCCTTCTCCGGCACCTCCATAAGTTTTGGTCTCACCGTTCCATGTAACATCGATCAGCCAGTGATAATTACTGTTCCATTGCCAGGTTGCGCTATCGTCCAAATTCTTCGCCAATCTTCCCATCATACTCGGAAATCCGATGGAATCCAGAATATAAGGATAAAGATAAGAGCATAACATCGGCGTTGAAGCCGTATGTGTATATGGCTTTTGAATGTAAAAAGTCTGATCAACGTGAGGAGATGTGGATAATCCCCAATATTGATTTTCCACTTTCACCAGATCGCCCTGTACATAAGCAGTATAATACAATGTAATCTGATCCATTCCTTTTTGGAGCGCATCCATTTTTTCAAAAAATGTCTGATTATCGTTGGTATAAGTATCAATCAGATAATCATAGACATCTTTTACCGTACCCATTTCCGCCTGCGCGTCAGTAACCGTGTAATCATAGGTAATATACGGCTCTGATTTGCCGGTGGAAAGATTATAAATCGTCGATTCATGTCTCGCCGTCATCTGCTGTATGTTCAGCGTTCCGCCATCTACATATCCGTCAGAGGAAAACAGATAACCGCCGTTTACATTTCCGGTTTCCGCATCCTGATATTTTACATCCGCAAATCTCTTTTCAACCGGTTTCAACAGTCCCTTCGTACCGGTCTGTTCCGTTGTAAGATAACGGGAACTCTCCTCCACAAACCGGAATGACTCCGGATCCGGATTGTCCGTCTTTACATAAAAATATTCATTAAACGGCTCCAGTAACGGAATGATCTCATAATCATAGAGGGCGGCATTAATCTGCTCATTGATGAATTGTGGCTGCAAGTCAAGCGCATCGAGATCGACAGAAGCATATTCAATTTTTTGGATTCACAGAATATCCTTCTGTATCTTCTCCATGTCGATCACAGATACAACTTTCTTTGCAGGATCAAGAATGCCGGCTACAAGATTTATCTGTTTTAAAGGTTTCACCCCAAGCACGCTTTTTTGGATTCCCTCCATATCCATCACGTCCATATTGCCGTCTCCGGACACATCTCCCTTTACGCTGATCGCATAGCGTTTATCATTCCGTCCGTTTTGATCCGTAACGGAAAGAATATCTCCCGTCTTCAGAATGTCCCCGGAATCCAGCAATGTCTTATTGTCCGTTCCGTATACCTTTACAACATATCCTGCGGAAACCTGCAGATCCGACACTTTCATCCCTGTTGTAATTCCCTGTGCGATCCTGCTTGTCTCATGGCATTCCACAGCATTTCCGGATACTGTAACCGTATATGCAGGCTGCGCTGCTTCCGATTCATTCGTATGCATCGCTCCAAAAGCAAAGCAGGCAAAAAGCAAAACCTTACCGATCTTTCCTTTCTTCATCTTATCGCCCCTTTCAGATCCATACTTCCTTTTTTTCAATAATCTTCTTAAAAATATTTCTTCAATAATTTTTTTAATTCATTCAAAAATCTGCGATCTGTTTCATCCATATCTTCTGTTTCCGATTCTGCCCAAACCTGTTCCATCTCATAGTTCATCAGAGAAGATTTGTTCTTTAAGAAATCTGAAAACAAAAGACTTACCGGTATCTCAAACAAATCCGCAATAATTACATAATTATCCATCATTGTTCCCATACCGCTCTCAATATTACGGTAAGATTCCGGGCGAATCCCTAATTTATCCGCCATATCCTCCTCGGAATATCCATGTTTTCTCCGCAAAATTTTGATTTTCTTTCCCACAGCCTGATTGACATCCTTAGAATCCGGCTGACGGTCAAAATTTAATTTTCTGGCCTGTTTCAATTTTTTCAGGAATTGAACCATAAGCAGGATCTCCTCATCGCCCAGTTCCTTCATCATATCATCCAACTGCTCATCCGACTCCATATTATGGCGGTAACTCTCATCCACATAATCATCCATGGAAAGATGATAAACATTTAAAAATTTAATTAATTTTGCTGTGGATAAGGTTGCTTTTTCATTGACAACTTTTGATAAATGTACTTCCGTACAATCAATATCCTCACTGATCTCCCGCTGTCTCAATCCCCGTTCTTTCTTCAATCCATTAATCATCCCCGAATAATCATATAAGTGTTCTCTTTGTTTTTTCATGATGCACCTCATTCTTTATTAGTTTGTATTTGCTGTAACATGTTCGACCTTTTTCAAAACTTCCAATGCCTTTTCCTGATTATCCGTTTTTATTGCGATCGCCGCCTGATGATCCTCACTGGCCATTCCGTACATATATTGAATATTGATATCCGCTTCGCTGATTGCCTTTAAAATCGTCTCCAGACTTCCCGTCCTGTGTGGAACCGTGACAGCTATAATTTCTGTGATCTTAACCATCATTCCTTTTGCCTTCAACGCTTCATACGCTTTTTCCGTATCACTGACAGTCATCCGGAACAACCCGAAATCGCTGCCGTTATCCGCAATGCTGGCAGACAGCACATTGATATCGTTTTCCTTCAAAATCTCCAAGACTTCACACAGACGTCCTTCCCTGTCTTCCATGAAAATAGTCAGCTGTTTTGTCAACATAAGCTTTCCTCCTCGTATTATATATCATGCCATCGGCATGACGATTGCTCCCTAATACAACTTACGGTTATCGGTTACATGTTTTGTCTTTCCGTCGCTGTGAACAAGACCGTTCGGCTCAACAAGTTTTACTTTCGCATTCAGACCGATGGCGCGTTTCAGCGCGGAACGTACCTTTCCGGAAAGTTCTTCCAATCCTCTCACATCATCCGAGAAGAAACGGTCTTCTACTTCCACCTGAACTTCCAACGTGTCCTCGTTGTTCTTTCGATCCACAACCATCATGTAATGCGGCGTCGTACCATCAATTGTAAGAAGCGCTGCCTCCACCTGAGACGGGAATACATTCACACCGCGAATGATAAGCATATCATCGGAACGCCCCTTAAATCTTTGGATTCTCGCCATGGTTCTACCACACTCACAAGGCGTCTTATCAATGGTTGTAAGATCCTTTGTCCGATAGCGGATAAGCGGCATTCCCTCTTTTGTCAATGTGGTGATGACAAGTTCTCCGCAGATACTGCTGTCGATCTGTTCTCCCGTTGCCGGATCGATGATTTCCGGTAAGAAATGATCTTCCCAGATATGCAATCCCTTATGGCATTCACAGTCGGTTGCGACTCCCGGACCGCAAATCTCCGTCAATCCATAGATGTCAAAGGCCTTAATGTGAAGCAAATCCTCCATCTGCTGTCTCATATTATCCGTCCAGGGCTCAGCGCCGCAAAGGGCAACCCGCAATTTCACCTTATCCAACAGTTTCTTATCCCGTAAAGTTTCCGCCACATGAAGCAAATAAGACGGCGTGCAGGCGATTGCCGTTGCCTGACAATCCACCATCATATTGACCAGTTTTTCCGTATTTCCCGTAGACATCGGAATCACTAAAGCTCCAAGATATTCCGCCCCGTAATGAGCGCCGAGTCCGCCGGTAAAAAGGCCGTATCCATATCCCACCTGTATCACATCATCTCTTGTGATTCCTGCCATTGTCATACACCGCGCCGCACATTCCGCCCAGATATCAATATCCCGTCTGGTATAGACAGCAATCTTCGGCTTTCCTGTGGTACCGCTTGACGCATGCACTCTCACAAGCTCCGATTTCGGCACTGCTGCCAATCCGAAAGGATAGGTTGCATTCAAGTCCTCATATGTAGTAAAAGGAAGTTTTGAGAGATCTTCAATGCCTTTGATATCTCCCGGCTCCAATCCTGCCGCCTGCATCTTTTTGCGATAATACTCCACATTATGGTAGACGCGGTTGACAACCTTGACAAGTCTCGCGCTTTGAATACTCTCTATCTCATCCCTCGACATACATTCTTTTGCTTCATTCCAAATCATTCTAAACTCCTTTTACTGTTCGTATCCTGTCATAAATGCCTTTTTATTGATCTCTACCGTTTTTGGCGGAACTGTCTTTTCAATCACTCCAAGCCACTCTTCAACCGTAAATTGCATATGCTTTGCAGCCATTCCGAGTACAATATTGTTAAATACTCTGGAATTCCCCAATTCCAGTGCCTTTGCCATGGCATCAATGAAATATACCTGATAACGTTTTCCCAGATTTTCCAAAATATTCTCCGGATATTCTGCCGCGCCCATCACTACCGGCATCGGATCGATCCGCTGATCGTTGGCGATGATCACACCGTCTTTTTTCAAAAAATGGGCATACCTTAAAGCCTCCAGTTTTTCAAAGGCGATCAGAACATCCACCTGTCCTTCTTCCACGATAGGCTCTGCCACCTTTTCCCCGTATCTGACATAGGTTACGACCGAACCACCTCTCTGCGCCATACCGTGTACTTCCGAAAGTTTTACTTCATAGCCGGCTTCCTGCATAACTCCGCCCAGAATCCTGCTGGTGAGCAGTGTACCCTGACCGCCGACGCCGACGATCATAATATTCTTCGTCATCATGATTACCTGCCCTCCTTTTCATATTTTTCCAAAGCATCAAAATGGCAAAGTCCGACACACAATCCGCATCCGTTGCACATCGTCGGATCAATATGGATGGTTCCGTCCGGATTCTTTGTCAATGCCGGACATCCCGGTTTCAGGCAGGCACCGCATTTCTTACACTTATCCGAAATCGCTCTCACCTTATACGGGAATTTCTGTCCCTTTAACAATGCGCAAGGCGCGCAGGCGATGATTACGGAAAGCTCCTCTCTTTGCGTTTCCTCCTTTACGATCCGTTCCAGTTCCTTTGTATCAAACGCATCCACTTCCACCACATGCTCAATATTCATCGCTTTGCACATATGATAGATCGAGATTGCCGGTACTGTCTCTCCCATAAGTGTCTTTCCGGTTGCCGCATGATCCTGATGTCCCGTCATTCCTGTTGTGGAATTGTCAAGAATGATCACGGTTCCGGTTGACTGATTGTAGGAAAGGTTCTCCAAAGAAGCAAGACCGGTATGCATAAACGTGGAATCACCGATCACGGCAACCCAGTTCTTGATAAAGTCTTTTCCTTTCGCCTTTTCCATACCATGAAGCATCGCAATGGATGCGCCCATACAGACAGTGGTATCGATCACGCTCAAAGGCGCCACCGCCCCCAATGTATAACATCCGATATCTCCGCAGGCATGAATTCCCAATTTCTTCAATACGAAGAAGGTAGACCGGTGCGGACATCCCGGACAGAGAATCGGCGGTCTTGCCGGCACCTGCGCTTCCGGGGCAAGATCCAATTCCTGTTTTAATACACGTTCCCGGATCATATTTGCACTGTATTCTCCCTGAATGGTAAAAATATCCTTCCCATAGCAGGAAATCCCCCATGCACGTACCTGTTCCTCAATAACCGGCTCCAATTCCTCAAAGATATATAACGTCTTGACCTTCGACGCAAAATCCCGGATTAATTTCTCCGGCAGCGGATTGACAAGTCCGAGTTTTAAAACACTTGCCTCCGGAAAAGCCTCTTTTACATATTGATACTCGATTCCCTGTGTGATAAATCCGACTTCATTTCCCGGCTCCACGCGATTGATGGCAGCCGTATTACCATATTCCGCCAGATCTTTCATGCGCTGCTCCACCACCAGATGGCGTTTCTTTGCATTTCCCGGCATCATGACATTTTTGCCGGCATCTCTTGTGTATTCTTTATCCGAAACTTCTTCCCTGTCATACAATTCCACAACCGTCTGGGAATGTGCCAGTCTCGTCGTCGTTCTCAAAATCACCGGCGTATCAAACTGCTCGCTGATCTCAAAAGCTGTTTTCATAAAATCCTTGGCTTCCTGAGAATCGGAAGGCTCCAAAACGGGTACATTCGCCGCTCTTGCCACTCTTCTGGTGTCCTGTTCATTCTGTGAACTGTACAAGCCAGGATCATCCGCAGCCACCAGCACCAGACCGCCGTTGACCCCGATATAGGAAACCGAATAAAGGGGATCCGACGCCACATTGACTCCTACATGTTTCATGGAAGCCATGGCACGCACACCACTTATAGATGCGCCGATTGCCACTTCAAGAGCTACCGCCTCATTCGGAGCCCATTCTGCATAGATCTCCGGATATTTTACAAGATTCTCACTGATCTCCGTACTCGGCGTCCCCGGATATGCGGAAGACACCTTCACACCTGCCTCATAGGCGCCTCTGGCAATCGCTTCATTGCCAAGCATTACTTTCTTTTCTGACATTTCTTTCTCCTCTAACACATACATAACGATCCTAATTGATCATTTATTATCTGATTTCACCCGATCTTATATCCGTTCGATGTTGCCACCACCGCAAGATTCCCTGCGCTGTCAGTAACCCTGATCTCATACAGGCTCGTTTTCCATCCATCTTTTATCACTTCTGCCGTCGCATAAAGAATGTCTGTTTTCGGCACTCCGATAAAATTGATCTGACTGGACTGGGTCACCACCGCTTCTTTATCGCAATTAGAAGCCACTGCAAAAGCAAAATCCACCATTGTAAAATAGACCGCCCCCATAACCGCGCCTCTGGCGTTCTTATGGCGTTCGTCAAGCTCCAGCCGGACTTTTGCATAACCGCGTTTCGCTTCCTCGATCCGGATTCCGGTCGCCTCTGTCGCATATCGATCCCCCGAAAAAAAAGCGCGAATTCTCTCTATATCGTTCATATGTCTCCTTTCTGTCATAGCCATCGTTCATTATACCATGAAAATTTGTAAAATTCAACAAAAAAAGGCGACCTTTTACATCAAATTATGCAAAAAATCGCCAAATCTCATACGAAAAGAATTTTAAATGATCAAACGCCACTGCGCATCTTCCTGCTGCTGTTCCTCCTGTTGCTGTCTGTTCAACGCCTCCATGATCTCGATTCTGGTCTTGGGAGTTGTGGTTTCCGATGTTTCCTCCTCATAAGCCTTTTCCACCGCCTCTACAGCCTGCCCGGTTCTCTCTGCCTTAAAGATCGCCTGATTAATTCCGGTCTTCTGTTCGATTTCTTCTTTCAGATCATCTTCCCGCTCATCTTCCCGCTCATCTACACGTTTCTTCATTTCCGTCTCATAATCATAACGTGTGATCTTATGCTGAAGATAAAGCTGCTGCATCTGAGCATCCGTGTAAGCCTCATAGGAAGAAATCTGTTTCTCCTTTTTGTCTTCTTCCTCTTTCTTCTCCGTCTGTTTCGTCAAAAACTGCTTCTCCCCCTCTTCTCTGCTGACCTTCAATGCAGACTTTTCTTCCGAAGCAAAACCGGTCACTTCTCCCAACATTTCTCCGTCTTCCCCGACAACCGTCTTTTTGTCTTCCGACTGTTCTCTGCCTTTCTTTGATACCTGTAACGTATCGCCAAATTCCGAGACTGCCACCAGATCCGGAAGCTCCTTTTTTATCCGTTCCTTTTTGTCATCATCCGGCAAAGATACCTTTTTGTCATCCATCGCCTGATCAATCGGTTTCTTCGATACTTCCGTCACCGATGTGATCGGCGCCGTTTCTCTGACCGGCTGTTGAAGATGTTCGATCCCTGCCATATATACCACCTCGCTTTTGAATAAAACACGACCTATCTGTACAATGTTATTATACGCTTTTTTTCTTGAAAATGCAAGCAAAAATCGGGTAAAGAAGTTTTCTTCTTCACCCGATTTTCTTTAAGAAGCAAAATAACTGTTTGCTTTCTCACCGTAATTATACAACGCACGCACAAGATTTTTAATGGTATCTCCACTTTCAATACTGTTTAATTTGCTGTAAATATAGCTGTACACTCCATATTTAACCGTCATATCCGAACAGGTCACACTGTACATCACATCAAGATCCGCCGAGCCGATATTCTGGATCTCCACATAATACAAGCCATTCTTAGACCCTTTTACCAGACTCTTGCCGCCGTCGCAGGTTATGGTATACTCATCAAAGCTATGCCCATCAGCCACTTCAAAATAATGTCTAATGCAGGTTTGAGACTGTAACAGCAAAGAAGATCCGCAATAAGTAAGCCCCTCCGGCATTGTACCGGTCACTGTTCTCTGATAGCTGCTGCCTACCGTTTCTGCCGTAACGCCATTCGTATATGTCATCTGTGTACTATCCAAATCTGCAATCGCCGAATCCTGATCAAAATAAATCTGCGCGAAAGATCCGTAAATCCGCATTGCCTTGATCAGTTCCGCAGCATCCTGTGCTTTAGAATCCGTTCTCTTAAGCATTGCCGTGATATATTCATTCACGGAATAGGTATAAACACTTCCCGTCTTATCATCCATGAAAAGCTGCGCGGTAATGGTATCCTGCATCTGATCGGAAAGCACATGCTCCGTAAACTTGTAATAATATCTGTCACCCACCTTTTCACGATTTTTAGAATCATCAGAAATCACATCTTTCACATATACTTTCGATGTTTCTTTGCCATTCACCGTAAATTGCACATATGCCGTTTTGCTTTTTTTAACACTGTCATTCAGCCACATATAAAAGTTGACGCCGATGGTTCCGTCCAAAGTCAGTGAATAACCGTAAAGCCGCGTAGTAAGCTCGTCAGCCGGCTCCATTTGATAAACTGCCGTATAAACGGTATCCTGAGTCAATGTCACACTTGCAAGCTGATCCGTCGTATAGGTATTGATTCCATTACTCCAGCCGTTAAAGGTATATTTATATCCGTCTTCATCATTCTCTTTCGACGGTTCCGAACCGTAAGACGGCGTAGAACCCGATGCTACCGTATCCGTGCGAAGAACGGTTCCGTCCGAATCTTTCCATGTAATCGTAATCTTTGTTTCTTCCGCAGCTTTCTTCGTATAGAGATCAAAGTCGTCCGTCAATGTTTCACTGCCGTCAAATGCCGCCGTTCTGCCCTCATCCGTATACAGCGTTTCTGAAAAGCCGGCCGAAGTAAGATCTGCTGTTGTAAGGCTGCTTCCGTAATAATAAGGTCCTGTAAGAACTGTTGTATCATTCCCGTCATGCACCGTAACTTTAAGGACTGCGCTTAATGTATGCGCTGAATCTGTTGTAACCGGTAATTCCGTTACAGACTTTCCGGCTGTAAGATCATACATTTCAAAAGGCAGTGCAAGTGCCGCCTTGACCTGTGCCTGTGTCGGAGTCGAAGCCTCTGTATAATCCGCCGGATTTGTCTTAAAGTTTTTTGGCGTCACAAACCGTTTCAATGATGTACATCCCGATACCAGCCCTCTGTATGAGGATGTGCTGTTATCAAAAACAAACTTGTCAGTCAATGCCAGTGACGACAGATCCAGATATTTTAAAGACGTACAGCCGTAAAACATATCTGCCATTGAGATCAGGACATCTGCGCTAAAAGAACTTAAATCCACCGTTGTCAGGGAGGAACACCCCCGGAACATTCCCGATAAAGTGGTAGCTTTCACCGTTTCAAATCCGCTTCCCAATGTTACGGATTGCAGCGAAGTACAGCCATTGAACATATTTGCCATGTATGCCACATTTGCTGTGGAAAATCCACTGAGATCCAGACTTTTTAAAGACGCGCAATTTAAAAACATGGAATCCGTTGATGTAAGTGCAGCCGTATATACCGATCCAAAATCAATCGACTCCAAAGCAATACAACCACTGAACAGGCTTGTTGCATCTGCAGTCAACCCGGGCACCTGATCATCAACATTCTGAAATGTTATCTTTTTTAAAGATGTCTGATTCATGAATGTTCCCTGATCCACCTGTACAATACATTCCGTTCCACCCACAACCACTTTTCCCGGAATCACCACATCTGTGATGTCCGGACTCAAATAACTTGTCAAAGTAAAGATATTCGAATCCAAACTGGCTGTAAACTGCTCATTATTGTACCCCGTCAATGTCAATGTCGTCCCGGAATATGTCGCCGTATTACTATCCTCCGCCTGCGCGCCGCTCTTATAAAACAGCAGAAATACAAATAACATTCCTGCCGTCAAAAGCAACGCGAACAATCTTCGTTTTTTTCTGTTTGTTCCCGCTTCCAGCATAAAAAATCTCCTTCTTTTAATTATTTTTTCATGTGATTATTTAATTATTATTTCGTTCATCACCTTCCAATAATTATATCACGATATCCTCAAAAAGCAACTATTTTGATATAATGATTTTCCGATGTTACTATTCATATCATATTCACCGTTGCAAATACAAGAGGGGGGCTGTGAATAATGAAATCACGAAATAAAAAGAATAGAGAGGTATTACTATGTCAAGAAAAGGAGAAAATATTTATCACAGAAAAGACGGAAGATGGGAGGGACGCTACCGCATAGAGGGTGAGAAAAAATACCGTTCAGTTTACGCTGAAAGTTACAGTGCATGCAAACTTCTGCGCAATGAATGCATGAAAAAAGCCGCGCAAAATTCTGCCAAGGAACCTGATTTCGGCACCGCCTGCGCAAAATGGCTGGAATATAAAAAACAGCTTCTGAAAACTTCCTCCTATGCAAAATACCGGGCTGTCATAGAAAAACATCTGCTGCCCTATTTTGGGGCGAAAGAATCTCTGCCAAAAACAATGATGCTCCGAAATTATATCCGGCTTTTAATTCAAAAAAAGTATTCTTCCCGAACCATACATATACATTTCAAACTCCTAAAGCAAATCCTTTCATTTTCCGCGCCGGATTCCGTAAAACTCTTTGAAGAAGTAAAAAAGGAACTGCCAAAAGAGCTTCCCCCTCAGATTCAGATCTTAACAGAGCAGCAGCGAACGCTCTTTGCAAACTATCTGGAAAAAGATATGGATAACGAAAAGATGGCGATCTATCTGGCTCTTTCTCTCGGGCTCAGAATCGGAGAAATCTGCGCTCTTCAATGGTGTGACATTGATTTTGACCGCAGAATCATAAGCATCAAAAAAAACGATGCAGCGGATCCAGTCCGTTCCGCCGGGTTCCCAAACCAAGACTCTGTTGCAGATTAATCCGCCCAAAACCACTTCCGGAATGCGCGAGCTCCCCATTCCTGACCGGCTTTTCTTAATTCTGGAGCGTTTCCGCGCTGATGCTTCCTGCTATCTTACCACCGGCTCCTGCCGGTATATCGAACCCCGCTCTCTCTCCAATATTTTCCACTCCCATCTGACCGCCTGCAATCTTCCGCCTATCCGCTTCCACGCGCTTCGCCACACTTTTGCCACCCGTTTTGCCGAACAGGTGAATGATTACAAAGCCCTCTCCGAAATCCTCGGTCACTCCTCAGCCTCAGTCACCATGACCTACTACATACATTTAAGCGAAGAATATAAGCGAAACAGTATTGAAAAATCATTATAACATATTACAGCATTCAAATAAAAATATTTATGATTCCGATCACCGCGCCGATCAGAGCCCCCAGATTTACGATTGCCTGCAATTCATTTTTCATCACGGACATCACCAAATCTTCCAGTTCAGCCACATCCATTTTTTCGATCTTATGCTGAATCACACCGCGGATATCCATCGCCTGCAATGCGGCGTTTACAATTGACTCCAGACGCTCATCGATAAACCGGCTTATCATATGCTCTAACAGCTCCCGATCCACATTCAGAGAGCAAAACATGTCTTTTACCGGTTTTTCACAGATCTCATTCACTTCATTTTCCACCAGAGGCTCAATCAATTCCGCTCCGTTTTCCCTGACATAATCTTTAATGCTCTCCTCCAACCGCTCATAGATACTGTCTAATACGGCATCATTTAAGAATATGGCGATCATGGGATTTTGCAAAAGTTCTGACAGCGCATGATTTCCGATCTGACGAAGCACCGGCTTAAGATCAGCCTCCCCGATCCTGTCTGTCAGGTGGCGTCCTACGGATTCCGAAACGCGCAGGGAGATCTGATCTGTATTTCCAAAACTTTTGATGGTAAGTTCTGAATTGATCAGTTTCTCTGCAATCGATCCAGCAAGCTTGCCGTCTGCATTGCTTTCCGCGATCTGTTTTGAGATATCACTGCCTGTTAAAAGCTGTTCACTGACAGCCGTTGCCACCGCCTTTGCGATTCTCGGCTGATTCTTCGGAATAACGCCGGGTGTGAAAGGCAATCTGAAATTCCCCAATCGCACTTCTTTTCCCGGATGAAATAACATCTTGATCGCAATATAATTCGTACAATAACCGATCACCGCACCCACAAGGATCGGCAGGATAATGTGTAACATATGTTTTACCAATTCCTTTCCAAACAATTTTTGAAAACTTTTTATAAACAAGTTCTTCTTTTATAACTTTTTGACAACAGCTGTTATTATACAGCACTTTTCGTCAAATGAACAGCAATTTCTAATTTTTTTATTTTTCTGGTGAATTTTATCAAAGACTGTGCTATACTTACTTCGTATGATGTTTTCACGAAAATAAAGAAAGAGGCTTATATGAAGATAGGATTTGACAATCAGAAATACTTAACCATGCAATCCTCGCACATTCGCGAGCGCATTAACAAATTCGGTGATAAACTGTATCTGGAATTCGGCGGAAAATTATTTGATGACTACCATGCATCCCGTGTGCTTCCGGGATTCGCTCCCGACAGCAAGTTGCAGATGCTGATGCAGTTAAAGGATCAGGCGGAAATTCTCATTTCCATCAACGCCGCGGATATTGAAACAAACAAGATCCGTCATGATCTTGGCATTCCTTACGATCAGGATGTCTTAAGACTGATCCGGGCTTATAAAGAAAAAGGATTATATGTCAGCAGTGTCGTGATCACCCGCTATACCGGGCAGCGCTCTGCCGATCTCTTTCGCAAAAAGCTGGAGCATCTGGGCATTCATGTCTATCTGCACTATCCGATTGAAGGATATCCCAACAATGTAAAACATATCGTAAGCGACGAGGGCTATGGAAAAAATGATTACGTAGAAACCACGCGTCCGCTTGTGATCGTGACGGCACCGGGACCGGGAAGCGGCAAGATGGCAACCTGTCTCTCCCAGCTCTATCACGAAAATAAACGTGGAATCAAAGCCGGTTACGCCAAGTTTGAAACTTTCCCGATCTGGAATCTGCCTTTGAAACATCCGGTAAATCTCGCTTACGAGGCAGCCACCGCAGACTTGAACGATGTCAATATGATCGATCCGTTTCATCTGGATGCCTATGGCGTCACTACCGTCAATTATAACCGGGATATCGAGATTTATCCTGTATTATCCGCGATTTTTGAAGAAATATACGGATATTGTCCATACCAGTCTCCTACCGATATGGGCGTAAATATGGCAGGAAACTGCATCGTAGACGACGTGGTATGCATGGAAGCCTCCAAGCAGGAGATCATCCGCAGATATTATCAGTCTACCAATCGGTTCGTCCGGGATGAAGCTACCAAAGAAGAAGTCTATAAGACGGAAATGCTGATGAAACAGGCTAAGACCACGATCTCCGACCGCCTTGTAGTTCCTGCGGCAAATGAAAAAGCCGAATTGACGAAAGCTCCGGCAGCTGCCATCGAATTGCCGGACGGAACCATCGTGACAGGAAAAACCTCCGCTCTCTTAGGACCGTCTTCCGCCGTATTGTTAAATGCAGTGAAAACCTTAGGCAATATCGATGACTCCATTCACCTGATCTCACCTGATTTCATCGAGCCGATCCAGCAATTAAAAACCGGCTATCTCGGAAGTCATAATCCGCGACTTCATACAGACGAGGTTTTAATCGCTCTCTCCATGTGTGCCGTATCTGATAAAAACGCCAAGACGGCATTAGAACAATTACCGAAATTAAAAGGCTGCCAGCTTCACAGCACCGTCATTCTGACCGACGTGGACATGAAGACATTCAAGAAACTGGGCATTGATGTGACAAACGAAGCAGTCTACGGACAATCAAGCAGATAAAATAAAAAATACTCCATCGCATTTCTGAGATTTTTCAAAAATGCGATGGAGTTCTTTATTTGTAACTATTCGGCAAGATGAATCCGGAACAAAAATTTATTTTTCAGGAGCAATCAGTTCCAAGGTCCGCTCTGCATTCATCTTCCTGCAAAGTTCCACAAAGCTTGCAAGCGGAATATCATGAAGCTGATTAGAACTTCCTCTCATGCTGACGGAAAGCGTATCTGTCTCCGCCTCTTTGTCACCCACGACAAGAATATACGGATCTTTATATTGTCTGAACTTCTTGATCTTATTATTCATATGACCGTCATTATAATCAACTTCTACGCGGATACCTGCAGCAGTGAGCGCCTCTTCCACTTTCTTCGCATATTCATTATGGCTTGTTCTGATCGGAACGATCGCAACCTGATAAGGACAAAGCCAGAACGGAAATGCACCCTTAAAATGCTCGATGATGATTCCCATGAAGCGCTCGAAAGAACCGAAAATCGCCCGATGAATGACTACCGGTTGCTGCAAAGTACCATCCTGCGCCTGATAGGTAAGTCCGAAATTATGAGGCAGCTGAAAATCAAGCTGAACCGTTCCGCACTGCCACTCTCTGCCCAGTGCATCCTTTATCTGGAGGTCGATCTTAGGACCGTAAAATGCGCCGTCTCCCTCATTGATCTCATAATTTCCCTCGCCGTATTTTTCATCAAGAATCTCTTTCAATGCAGCTTCCGCTCTGTTCCAGACTTCAATATCACCCATAAAATCATCCGGTCTTGTAGAAAATTCCGCACGATAAGTCACGCCAAAAGTCTTGTAGATCTCGTCCGCGATGCTGATGATATCGAGGATCTCATCCTTGATCTGCTCTTCCGTCACGAAAGTATGATCATCGTCCTGACGGAATTCCTGTACACGGAACAGACCGTTCATCTGCCCTGATTTTTCCTTGCGGTGGAGCACATCCATCTCACTGTAACGGATCGGGAGATCCTTGTAGGAATGAACCGTTCTCTTATATGTCATCATGGCATTCGGACAGTTCATCGGTTTTGCAGCCATGGTATCCTCCGTCTCCGGTGAATAAACAGGCAATTCCTCACCCTCCACATAGTCCGTGGCATTGGTATCTTTTGTGATGCCCGGGATCAAAAACATATTGTTGACGTAATGTGCCCAGTGACCGCTGATCAGCCATAATTTCTTATTGTTGATAACCGGAGCGGAAATTTCGGTATAACCGTGTTTATCCTGAATCTCTCTGGAGAATTTCAAAAGCTCCTGATACATTCTCCAGCCTC
>CADBTR010000001.1 GCA_902797675.1 uncultured Lachnospiraceae bacterium | reverse complement strand
GAATTCCTGCCTGGGGAGGAGAAAACCTGGACGGCATATCCGAAAGGAATGATGTGGGCATTTGAGCAGAAAGGCTTCAAGGTGGACAAAGGATTCGATATCGCCTTGTACGGAAATATCCCGAACGGTTCCGGACTGTCTTCTTCCGCATCGGTAGAAGTGCTGACCGGCGTTATGCTGCGCGATATGTTCGGTTACGACAAGATCACGAATACGGATATCGCGCTGTACGGGCAGTATTCCGAGAATCATTACAATGGCGTGAATTGCGGAATTATGGATCAGTTTGCCATCGCTATGGGAAAGAAAGAACAGGCGATTTTCTTAGACACTTCCGATTTGAAATTTCAATATGTACCGGTGAAACTGGGAATGGCGAAATTCGTTCTCGCGTCCTCCAATAAAAAGCGCGGACTCGGAGATTCCAAATACAACGAGCGTCGGGCGCAATGCGAAGCAGCACTTGCCGAGCTGCAAAAGGTGACGGATATCAAGGCGTTGGGAGAACTGACCGGAGAGCAATTTGAAACCTGTAAGGACGCCATTACAGATGAGATCAATAAAAAACGGGCAAAGCATGCGGTCTATGAAAATGAGCGGACGGTAAAGGCGGTAGAATTATTAAAAGCAAATGATATCAAAGGCTTTGGAGAATTGCTCAATCAGTCCCATGTATCGCTGCGGGACGACTATGAGGTGACGGGAATCGAGCTGGATACTCTTGTGGAGGAAGCGTGGAAATGTGAAGGCGTGATCGGCTCCCGTATGACCGGGGTAGGATTTGGCGGCTGTACCATCAGTATTGTGGAGGAAAGCCATGTGGAGGAATTCATTTGCAGAGTCGGTGATGCATATAAAGAAAAGATCGGATACGGAGCGGATTTTTATGTAGTAGATGTAGGCGACGGACCGGTAAGACTTGCATAGAGCTTTCGGTAGAAACGCAACCGGGAGGAGATGTTAAGTAATTGAATATATTGACGAGAATAATCGGTAATATGCCGGAAAATACAGTCGGGATAACGATTGACAATACGGCGGCAATGCCTGAAAAAAACGATTGACAATACAGCGGCAACGCCTGTAAAAAAGGATTGACAATACGGCGGCAACGCCTGTAAAAAAGGATTGACAATACGGCGGCAACGCCTGTAAAAAAGGATTGGCAATACAGCGGAAAGCGCGGTAAAGAGTGAGACATGGAAAAAGAACATTTAACGGAAGATTTTAAAACCTGTTATGAAATGAGCGATTATATTGAGGTAAACGGGGTGGTGAAGGAAACGCTTTCCACCAGCTTAAAGGGTTTGCTGAAAGCGGAATTTATCAATCTGGTTTTGTATCTGTCTTTCCTGGACGGACATTATGACGCCGGTGAGAAGAACTTTATCAAAGAAAATTTCGATACGGAGATCACGGAACAGGTTGCGAAAATATTAAAAGAACAGCGGGAACTGGATCTCAAAGGATTCGGCAGCAGGATTCCCCTGCCCCTGAAATATTTTATCTTATCAGATGCCGGCAGAAAGATAAAAAATGACCGTTATCACAACAAAAAGGCAAAATTTCTGACGGAAACCTATCGGAAATTAGGTCAGAGTTATCTTGCGGCAAATGAACAGGCGAAAGATGCGGAGATCGAGGCATTAACGAAATATTGCGCAATGCTTGATAATTATCTGAAAGAATTCGGTTTGCTGCGACCGGACTACAAAACGGGGAAATTTGATAAAAAAGAGGAGGAACCGCAGCAGACAACGGAGGAATTGTTAGCGGAGTTAAATTCCCTTACGGGTCTTGCCTCGGTAAAAGATGATGTCAATGCGCTGATCAATCTTATGAAAGTGCAGAAAATGCGCGAGGAGCGGGGACTGAAACATACCGCAGTCAATAAACATATGGTATTTATGGGCAATCCGGGAACCGGAAAGACAACGGTTGCCCGTATGCTGGCGAAAATTTACGCAAGCATCGGAGTGGTGGAGAAAGGCCATCTGGTGGAAGTGGATCGCTCCGGTCTGGTGTGCGGATATATCGGACAGACCGCCACGAAGGTGGCGGAAGTTGTGGAGGAAGCCCTCGGCGGAATCCTGTTTGTGGATGAAGCCTATACGCTGACGTCCAATAAGGGCGAGGGTGACTTCGGACAGGAAGCGGTGGATACTCTGTTGAAAGCGATGGAGGATCATCGGGATGACCTGATCGTCATCGTGGCGGGATATACCGGTCTGATGCAGGAATTTTTAGACTCCAATCCGGGACTGCGCTCCCGCTTTAATAAATTCATTTATTTTGAAGATTATACGGCAGAGGAAGAATATGAGATTCTGCTTTCAATGTGCGCAAAACAGGATTATAAATTATCGGAGGATGCGAAAATCGCCGCAAAATCTTATTTTGAAAAGTTGTGCGGGGATAAGCCTGAGAGTTATGCCAATGCCAGAGACGTCAGAAATTATCTGGAGCGGGCGATTTCCAATCAGGCGACAAGACTGGTGAAGCAGGGAAATATCCATCAGGCGGACAAGGAGTTACTTTCCGTGTTGGAGCGGGAAGATCTGGAGGGATAAAACTCCGGAAGAATGAGAGGCGAATCATGTATACAGAGCAGGATCTGGTAGCGATAGCGAAACGGGAAAATAATAAAAAACGGGCGTATCTTGTGGTAGACCCTTTACAGGGTAAGCATGTGCCGGTGTCCCCGAAACCGGCGCTCGGGGTATTTCGGGAATTAGCGGAGAAAATCAAACAAAATTATCGGGGAGAGCGGCTTCTGCTTGTGGGATTCGCGGAAACGGCAACCGCCATCGGCGCCGCCTGCGCTGTTTATAATGAATGTTATTATATGCAGACGACCAGAGAGGAAGTGGCGGGAGTCACATATTTTTATTTTTCGGAAGCACACAGCCATGCGACGGAACAAAGACTTGCGGAAAATGATCTGGATGAGGTGATCAAAAAGATTGACCGTCTGGTCTTTGTGGAGGACGAAGTGACGACCGGCAATACTATCTTAAATATTATCAGGCTGATACGAAAACGGTATGATTTTCCGGTGCGCTTCGGCGTGGCGTCATTGTTAAACGGAATGGATGATGCGGCGAGGAGAGTCTACGAAGAACAGCAGATTCCGCTGCAATATCTGGTAAAGACAGATCATTCGGGGTATACTGCCGTCGCCGACGGATATCGGGGAGACGGAACCTATATTGACTGCACAGACCAGGCAGTTGACACAGTTCAAACTGCCGGTGAATCAAAAATCCTGCCGGTTTTTGGCTATCAGAATACGCGCAGACTTGTGAATGCAAAGAACTATCAGAATGCCTGCGAATCTTTGTGGCAGCAGATAGCAGAAAAAATCAAATCCGAAGCGGAAAAGAGTTGCCGTATTTTGGTACTGGGGACGGAAGAATTCATGTATCCGGCATTATATGTGGCATCAAAACTGGAAGAATGCGCAATGAGAGCGCCTGCAAAAACAGAGCGAGAAGAAAAAGAAGTGCGTTTTCACGCGACGACAAGAAGCCCCATTGCCGTCAGCAGTGAGGAAGGATATCCGCTGCAGACAAGATACCGTCTCGCAAGTTTTTACGATGAAGCGCGTGTCACTTATATATATGATCTTGCGGCATATGATAAGATATATATCATAACCGATGCAAAAGAGGGCAGGGCGGGAGCAGATGCGCTTGTCAGGGCACTGCGGATCGCGGGAAATTCCACGGAAGATATCACTATTTTCCGGTGGACAAAACAGGAAACAGACGGAGGCCAGTCATGAGAACATCATACAGCGAAAACGATGTGATCCTTTTATTGAAAGATATTACGGGGCTTGTGGAGCCGCTGCCTACAAGCGAACGGGAACGGCAGATTCAGGCGGGAAGACATTATTGCGAAATGCTTCCCATCGAATATGTGCCGACGCAAAAATATATGGAAACCTATCAGGCGGCATTGAAACATTATGCGGCAGATACGGCGCGGGCAGTGGCGAATCTGGGAGATAAGATCATGAAGCGCAGGGGAAAAGATACGGTGCTTGTTTCCCTTGCCAGAGCCGGAATTCCCATCGGAATTCTTTTGAAGCATTATATGGAAAAACAATACAAGGTCGTTATGCCTCATTACAGCATTTCTATCATTCGGGGAAAAGGAATCGATGAAAATGCGATCGAATATCTGCTGGAACGATACAAGCCGGAAGAACTTTTGTTTGTCGATGGTTGGATCGGAAAAGGCGCGATTTTGACGGAACTTCGGAAAGACTTGCGGCAGTGGCCGGATATCTCGCCGGAGCTTGCCGTCGTTGCAGATCCTGCGCATATTACAAACCTTTTCGGAACAAGGGAAGATCTTCTGATCCCGAGCTCCTGTTTAAACAGCACCGTATCGGGACTTGTCAGCAGGACATTTTTAAGAGACGATATCATAGGACCGAAGGATTTTCACGGAGCGGTTTATTACGGAGAATTAAAAGACGCGGATCTCTCCTACGCATTTATTGAAGAAATCGAGAAATATTTTCCGACCGCCGGGGCAGAAGATTCGGAAAACATAAATCCGACCGCCGGGGCAGAAGATTCGGAAAACACAACCCCGACTGCCGGGACAGAAGATTCGGAACATTACGGGATCGACGAGGTAAAACGGATTGCGACTGAGTACGGAATTGACGACATAAACCTGATCAAGCCGGGGATCGGCGAGGCGACAAGAGTTCTTCTTCGGAGAGTGCCGTGGAAAGTATTGATCGCAGAAGACCGGAAAGACGACCGGGCATTGGAGCATCTGCGGCAGCTGGCGGCGGAAAAAGATGTTCCGGTGGAATATTATCCGCTGCATAATTATAAGGCCTGCGGATTGATCAAAAAAATAGCGGATGCTTAAAGATAGAGGCAGCATAGAGGGAATGGAATATGAAAAATTCTGAAATTTATTACAGCGTGGGACCGCTTTTGTATTGTCCCGCAAATCATCTGGGAGTAGCGGGTTCTTTGCTCCGGAATCGATTCGGGGAGGGATATTCTCTGACCTTTTGTCTGGAGGATACGATTCGGGATGACGGAGTAGCCGAGGCGGAGGAAAAATTGTGCGAAACTTTGCATCAATTATATCGGGCGAAACAGGAGCAGAAATTTTTTCTGCCGAAAATATTTGTGAGGGTGCGAAGCGCCGCGCAGATGTACCGGTTATACGGACAGTTCGGGGAAACCGCAGAATTGGTATGGGGGTTTAACGCGCCGAAGTTCACTCCGGAAAATGCCGGAGCATACATAGAAAAATTAGAAGAAATCAATGGACACAGCAAGCGCAAAGTATATCTTATGCCGATCATGGAAAGCGGAGATATGATCGATCTGAACGGCAGGAGTGAATTCTTGGGAAAGGTAAAGGAACAGCTTTCCGCTGTTGAGGAGTTGGTCTTAAATGTCCGCGTGGGAGGAAATGACCTCTGTCATTGTTTCGGTTTTCGCAGGGCGGTGGATGAGACGATCCATGATATCCGACCGGTTGCAAACCTGTTTGCGGATATTGTGGCAACCTTCGGCAGAGAATATGTGATCTCCGGTCCCGTCTGGGAATATTACAGCGGGGACGGCTGGCAGGAAGGCATGAGACGGGAATTGAAGCTGGATAAACTCATGGGATTCGCAGGAAAGACGGTGATTCATCCAAATCAGATCCCGCTGGTAAACGAAGCCTATCGGGTCAATCGAAAAGATTACGAGGACGCGCAGAATATCTTAAGCTGGGATCCCAGCAATCCTACGCTGGTATCGGGAAGCGTGGAGCGCGATAGGATGAATGAATATAAAACGCATAAAAACTGGGCGGAAAAAACTTTATATATGGGAAAAGCATACGGAATCAGGGGATAAAAGATGAAAAAACAGATCAGTGAACTTCCGGGGCTTGTGGATCCCGGGGAAATACAACGGTATAAAATGAGCTGCGGAGAATTTCATAAGCGTTACCGGGCAGAACTTGCGCCGGTAATCCGGCAATATCTGACGCAGACGAAGGCAGCCAGCGAATCCATGCAGGAGAATCTGGTGGTGAAATTCATGTTCTGGGCAGATCGGATTCTCGGGGAATTGCCCGCAACCCATGAGGAAGCAGCGCAGATTACGGTACAATATACGGGAAAACCGAAGAAACAGGAATTATTGTTTTATGAATTTTTAAAACAATTCGGAATAAAGGTACAATATTGCGAATCACTGCCGG